>JAIFMH010000052.1 GCA_020048595.1 Bacteroidota bacterium
GCTGTTGATTGTTTCCAGTCGTTGGGAGTAAGCGCAATTATAGCTGAATCCTTTGGTGCCATTTACGAACGGAATGCAATTAATGCTGCGTTCCCTATTCTGACTTACACTTCAGGACAACTGGAAGAACTTGGTTTAGAGCAGAATGACCAAGTAAAGATTAATTTCAAAACCGGAGAACTTACTAATCTAACTAAAAATAAATCACTGATTATCAATAAGTTTTATGACGCTCAAATGCAGATTTACAAAAATGGAGGTTTACTGTAATTTGTTTTCCTCCCCTTTCTGAAATAATAAAAAAGCCCGGAGAAATTTCTTCGGGCTTTTCTTTTTCTTTAATCGATATCATGTTGTGACTCCGGATTTTTTCGACCCACAAAGTAAAAAATCAGTCCCGGAATGATAAAAGGCAAACCATAAATCAACGCCATTTTAATTCCAACAGTTCCTCCTAACATTATAAGATAAAGAGCCATAACCACACCTCCTGAAATCATGATCAGGCTTCCAAGCTTGGGTTTAGTGATTGCCCATATATACCCAATTACGGTAAAAATCATCATGATCAGGATGGGAATAACGCTGTATTTGCCGTCAAAAAGATCAATAACTCCATCCGAAATGAGGAAGAATAAGAAAAATGCTGAAGCCTGAAATCCAAGAATCAGCGCGATGTAATGTAGTATTCTAGTAGCATTCATACTTTCCAAGTTTAATTATTTGTTCTAATTTGTACCAAATTCTGTTTTTATATTTAAATATCCAGGGTATACAATCGGTATTCCGCTTACCAAAATGGTAGGTTTCATTTTAAGCGTAAACCTGGTTGGCTTATTTCCGGAGCCTGCCAGATTCATCCCGAAATTAATAACGGCATCAGCACTTTTTCCTTTTAATGCTTCTTTTAAATCAACATGCATTTGCATTGGAATAATCGCCGTCCCGTTATTTGCAGGAATGGTTACCTGTTTATCAAGTATACCTTGCGTCATTTCTATATCATCAATTAAAAGAATCCAATCAATTTTTGTCATTCCAGCCGCGGATGCATTGGGATTTTTAGCTTCAATATTCAATGTAAAATCAAGTGGGAACGCCTGTGATGATAATGCAGAAGCAATTTTAGCGGCATCAAACATATTCATATCTGATACCGTTTTGACATTTTGAACATTAATTCCTGCAAGTGTCAATTGCTGTACTGATTCAATCCTGAAATCGCATTTAGTAAGATTACTCATTTGAGAAACCTGCTTCAGAACATCACAGGATGAAAAAGTAATCAGAAAGCTAATCGAGGCTATGAGTAGTATTTTTGTAGTCCGCATTATAGTGTTATCAGTGTATGAAAGTTGGATAATCAAAAATCATTCCATACCACTTATTTAGAATTGCTTCAAATTGCATTGTTAATACTGACAGTAAAATAATAATACCGACATTTGAGCAATTAAATACTTATATAACAGAATGGCTAAAATTGTTTCATATTCCGAAGCCGCCTCCATTGGCATGCATGGCATGGTGCTGGTTGCACGTGCCGGTGATACTATAAATGTTCAAAAAATTGCTGATATAACCGGTTCGTCACGTCATCACGTGGCTAAAGTAATGCAAAGACTGGTAAAAGAAGGATTTTTATTCTCAAACCGCGGACCTTCAGGGGGTTTTAAATTAAATATTGAGCCAGAAAAAATTACTTTATTGCAAATTTACGAAGCAATTGAAGGACAAGTAAAAGTAATAAGTTGTCCGCACGAAAAGCAGGTTTGTCCCTTTGAGAAGTGTATATTGGGGACAGTTGTTTCCAAAATGACACACACCTTCCGCGAACACTTATCATCAAATACCCTTGCCGACTTAATGGAATAGCAGGATCTCCCCTATTCTGATATAAAATCCCATAATTTCAATTGTCAGGTTTACATACTTGAAAAATAGTTTGTATATTTGCGCATTCAAATACTTAAATTCCTATATAGCATGAGCCGACTTGTACATATTTCAGAAGCAGCCTCCCTGGCTATTCATAGTTTGGCTCTGATTGCATCTTCCTCAGAAAGGCTTAATGCAAAAAAGATTTCTGAAATTCTTCATGTTTCGCAAAATCATCTTGCCAAAATCCTACAGGTACTTGCCAAAAATGAATACCTGGAGTCGAATCGCGGACCAGGTGGTGGTTTTACTTTTAAAAAGAATGCCGATCTGATCAGTATGCTTGAAATTTATCAACTGATTGAAGGCAATGTGGACTGTCAGTTTTGTGGAATCAGCGAGAATAAATGCCCATTTATTACTTGTATTTTTGGAGGAAAACCGGATAAACTTACAAATGAATTCGTTGAATATTTAACTAATACAAAAATATCAGATCTTAAAACAAAAAACATTAAATATGCTTAGAAAGATCATTCAAATTGATGAAGAAAAATGTAACGGATGTGGATTATGCATTCCGAACTGTCATGAAGGAGCACTGCAGATAATTGATGGCAAAGCGCGGTTAATCAGCGACTTGTTTTGCGATGGACTTGGCGCTTGTTTGGGCCACTGTCCCGAAGGAGCAATTGAAATTATTGAGCGTGAGGCAGAACCGTACAATGAAACCGTGGTTATGGAAACTATTGTTAAACAGGGTAGAAATACGATCCTGGCTCACCTCGAACACCTGCGTGATCACAATGAGCATGAGTTTTTAAAACAAGCTGTTGCTTACATTAAAAACAATAATATCGACCTCAGCCCCGGTGCTGAAGTTAAATCAACAACTTCATCACCATTAATTTTCCCTACTATGAAAGATGCATTGAATCATGTTAAACCTGAACAGGAAAGTGCCTGTGGTTGTGGAAGTTCTAAAACCATCGATTTCCGGATCGATATGGATAAGTTAAATACAGTTGCAGCAACAGCTGCTGCTGTAGCATCTGATGCTCCTGCTCCCTCTGAACTTCGCCAATGGCCTGTTCAACTTCACCTGGTTAACCCGATGGCTTCCTATTTTCAGGGTGCGGATGTGGTATTAGCCGCTGATTGTGTGGCATTTGCTATGGGTGATTTTCATAATCGTCTACTTAAAAATAAATCTCTGGCAATTGCCTGTCCGAAACTTGATACCAATAAAGATGTTTATCTGGAAAAACTGGTTACAATGATTTCGGATGCAAAAATCAATACTTTAACTGTTCCCATTATGGAAGTACCTTGTTGTGGAGGATTGATTCAAATGGCTAAAATGGCCGTTCAGCAATCAGGACGGAATATCCCTATCAAGAAAATAGTTGTAGGGATTAAGGGAGATATTTTGAACGAAGAATGGGTATAAATCGAGAAAATAGAAAATGGTGGAATAGAAAATAGTCTGAAGTAAATTCAATATTTAGATCATCATGAATTTTAAAACTTCAAACTATAGAATTTTGTAACAAAAACCATTTTCTGTTTTTCTATTTTCTATTAACTAATTATTTGCACAAAAAATGGAAAACACCAAAATTGAACACGGAACACCTTTCACATTTGCTGATTCGATCAGTTATCAGACTGATGGAATTGTAAGCAAGAGAATCATCCAGAAGGAAAAAGGAAACATCACTTTATTTGCATTTGATGCCGGCCAGAAACTTAGCGAGCACACTGCTCCGTTTGATGCATTGGTACAGGTAATGCAAGGAAGCGCAGAAATTGTTATCGGTGGAAATCCCAATCAACTTTCTGCTGGTCAAAGTATAATAATGCCGGCAAATATTCCTCATGCCGTAAATGCAAATGAAAGATTTATTATGCTTCTTACAATGATCAGAGAATAAAATCATAACTCATGTTCCTGCTGAAGAGCCGTCGCGAAAGAGAATCTGTTATTGTTCAGACAATGATAAAAATGTATTGTCGGAAGAACCATAATAGCGGGGATATTTTATGCGGGGACTGTGAATCACTTGTAAATTATGCAGAAAAGCGTCTTCTCTCGTGTATGTATGGTGAAATAAAGCCAGTGTGCAAGCATTGTCCGGTTCATTGTTACTCACCTGCGAAGCGTGAGCAAATGAAACAAGTGATGCGCTGGGCAGGCCCTAGAATGATATTCAGAAATCCGGTTTTTGCTGTTTTACATGTAATCGACAACTGGACTGCTCCCAAACTTGAAAAGAAAATCGTTCCCAAATCAAAAAGATAAAAATGAGAATAGTTACAATATCGGGAGCGTCCAAAGTGCCTTTCAACCTCGACGGATATATCATGCATTCGTCATCCTCACTGGAAGTTATTCATCTTTGTCTTCAACCAGGACAAGAAATACTCCAGCATACAAATCCATTTGATGTTGTAGTTTGCCTGATTAACGGAGATGTTACGTTGCATCAGGACGATAATAAAATACAACTGACATTGTATGATACTGTTGAATTGGAAAAGAACCTGAGTCGGGGCTTTTCGAATCATGGAAATAAAGAGGCCCGTCTTTTAATACTAAAGAAGTTTTAAGTGACACGCAATTTCTTATTTTTGAGAAGTGCCCTGGAGGCACTTTTTTTATGCTTAAAATCGAAAGGTATCATTGTTCAAATTAATACCTTTGACGGATTAAATAACGATAACTTTTGATAAAATTAAAATGACAAATATTCCAAACTCTGATGCTGCAACTTCAGCCAATGTGATTGATATGCTTACAGTTGCCAATGAATTTTGCATATTTACTGAAAAGGCTGAAAAATACAATCCGGAAGAAGTACTGCAATACTACGCCAAAATTTGCCCGCTTTTATATCTTAAAGGTGCCATTTTACCAATTGTTGAACCTGATGAGGATTATTTAGGCGAACGATTTGTTAATGAAGATCAGTGGGAAAGCATTTACAATGCACTCTTACTTGTGTTTCCCGGCAAGGATGAATTTTATACTTTATCCTACGAAAACGCCGATAATGTTCCATTAAAAGCAAGCATATCTGAACATCTGGCAGATATATACCAGGATCTGAAAGATTTTGTGCTTCTGTATCAGAAAAACCTGGCGTATGCAAAACAAAATGCAGTGTATGAATGCAGGTCCTTATTTATTTCTCATTGGGGAGGGCGGATTGCAGCGCTATTGCCAGCGTTGCATGCCATTGCATTTCCTATGCAACAAGACGATGAATTACTTTATTAAAATCAAATAATATTTTTGGTTCTACTGGTATTTTAATGGGAATATTTATTTTGTCGGAAGTCTGTAGACGGAAGTCAGAAGTTGCCCTCAAAACTTCATCAACAAAAGAAAGCACTGTTTTATGACCAATTGTGTTTGTCCGGATATTTCCAATTAATGCCAATAAATCTAAAATCAGTAACCTTTCCAACTTCATACTTCTGTCTTCCGACCTTTTTAAAACCATTTCCATTCAATTCGTGTTTGAACCATATTTTTTTTATCTGCAAAACATTCTATTAAATATTTTAGTCATATTTTATACTATTTGAGGCACCCGTGTCATATAAACCTAGTATCTTTGCAGTACTATTTATTTGATCTTAATAACAATAATCTGTGAATCTCAGTGAACTCGAACCAGGCAGTAAAGCCACGATCCTTAGGGTTAAAGGACGTGGAGCCTTTCGGAAAAGGATTACTGAGATGGGATTCATTGTTGGAAAAGAAGTAACAGTTATTAAAAAGGCTCCTTTGCAGGATCCGGTTGAATACAATATTTTAGGATACAATGTCACACTTCGGATGAGCGAATCGCAACTCATTGAAGTTGATCCGCTTAATATTACCGAGCAGGAAATAAATTATTCAGGAACGCTGACTGAAGACTCAGAAAACAAGCAATATTCCGGTAAGAATAAAATTATCCATGTAGCTTTTGTAGGCAATCCGAATTCAGGTAAAACTACACTTTTCAATTATGCATCCAATTCACGCGAAAGAGTTGGTAATTATAGCGGTGTAACTGTTGATGCCAAAGAAGCCAAGTTTGTACAGGAAGGCTATGAGTTTATCATAACAGATTTGCCAGGAACTTATTCGATAACAGCATATTCGCCCGAAGAACTTTATGTTCGTGATTTCATTAATGAGAACATGCCGGATGTGGTTGTAAATGTTGTAGATGCTTCCAATCTAGAGCGTAATTTATACCTCACAACTCAGCTTATCGATATGGATATCAGGGTAGTAGTTGCCCTGAATATGTTTGATGAGCTGGAACGGAAAGGTGATGTTTTAGATTATACATATTTGGGACAAATGCTTGGCGTTCCTTTTATTCCCACTGTTGCATCGCGGGGCAAAGGAATTCATGAACTGTTTTCAAAACTAATTGAAGTTTGCGAAGGCAGCGACCAGGTTTCGAGGCATATCCATATTAATTATGGCAGGTCGCTTGAAGAAGGAATTAAATCTGTACAGAAAAAAATACGTATTCCGGAAAACGATGATTTTTTATATAAAATCTCATCCCGGTTTTTAGCTATTAAATTGCTGGAGAAAGATCCGGATGCAGCTGAAAAAGTTGAAAAGCTTAAAAATGCAGTTGAGATAAAAGATACTGTTAAACACGAAAGAGCCCGCATTGAACTTGAGCAGCGTGAAGATACTGAAACCCTGATCACCGATGCTAAATATGGATTTATCGCAGGTGCTCTTGCTGAAACACTGAAAGTTAATCCTCAGACCCGCCGCCATAAAAGCGACATTATTGACACTTTTATTACACACAAGATATGGGGAATACCCATTTTTGTCGGGTTGATGTGGGCTACATTCTACGGAACATTTAAGATTGGGAATTATCCGATGAAATGGATAGAATGGATGGTACAGGAAGTTTCCGCCGTAATACAGTCCGGCATGGCAGATGGAATGTTTAAAGATTTGCTTATTCAGGGTGTTATCGGTGGCGTAGGCGGGGTTATAATTTTCCTGCCCAACATATTGTTGCTGTACCTTTTCATATCGTTAATGGAAGATACCGGCTATATGGCACGTGCTGTGTTTATTATGGATAAGGCTATGCATAAAATTGGTCTGCATGGAAAATCATTTATTCCTATGCTGATGGGATTTGGCTGTAATGTTCCGGCAATTCTTTCCACACGGATTATCGAAAGCCGGCGCGACAGGCTGATCACTATGCTTATCAATCCTTTCATGTCGTGCAGTGCCAGGCTACCGGTCTACATTCTATTCATCACTGCATTTTTTCAGT
>JAIFMH010000127.1 GCA_020048595.1 Bacteroidota bacterium
TGCGTCTGGATTTTTAGGTGCATCTAATTAGGAGGAAGAATGTAACCGATCAGTCTCCACAAAAGGTATTTTATCCACGGATTACACAGATTACACGGATTAAAACTGCTTTCAGCAGTTTTTTGAATAAATTTGATCATAATTCATTAATATTTATCTGTGAAATCTGTGGCATATATCAGTTTATCAATGCGTTATATGAACTGATAAGTTACAAAAGAAAATATTTTAGTACGGCATTTTTTATTTTTCTGTGAAACTTGGCGAAGCGATCTCGCCGAAGGTAATCTGCGAAATCTGTGGCATGTATTTGTTTGTCAAAGACATAGCGAGTTGATTAGTAACAGAAGGTTCATTTAATCAAATCCATTTCATACTATGAACGATAGGAGAGAATTCATCAAAAAAACAGCATTGGCTTCAGCTGCCTTATATCTGGGCGGAGTTGCGATGGCATCAAACAACACGTTCTTTATTCCGGGATTAGCCAACGACACTATAAATATGGCTGTTATTGGTTTAAATGGTCGTGCCGAAGCGCTTGTCGAAGCCATGGCTGGCTGCACCAATGTTCGTGTTTCACATATCTGCGATGTGGATTCTGTAGTTCTGGAAAAACATAAAGCCTATTGCAAATCCAAACTTGGATACATTCCCGCAACAGAAATGGATTTCCGGAAACTCCTTGAAAATAAGGATATTGATGCCGTTGCCATTGCTACTCCCGAACACTGGCATGCTCCTATGGCCATTATGGCGCTGCAGGCCGGCAAACATGTGTATGTCGAAAAACCATGCAGCCATAACCTGTTTGAAAATGAACTGCTGGTTGCAGCCCAGAAAAAATACGGCAAAATAGTTCAGATGGGAAACCAGCAGCGGTCGGCACTTACTTCGGCACTGGCGGTGAAGGAAATCAGCGAAGGCATAATCGGCAAGCCCTATTTGGGCAAAGCCTGGTATAGCAACTCACGCAAACCAATTGGGATAGGAAACAAGATCAAAGCACCCGACACGCTTAACTGGGATTTATGGCAGGGACCGGCTCCACGCGAATCCTTCCGCGATAATATTCATCCCTACAACTGGCATTGGTTCAAAGCCTGGGGAACGGGTGAAATTCACAACAACGGGACCCACGAAATTGATATCTGCCGGTGGGCGATGGGATTAGAATATCCTGCAAAGGTAAGCAGTACAGGCGGCCGATTTCATGCCAGCGACGACTGGCAGTTTTTTGATACACAACTTGTAAACTATGAGTTTGAAGGCAAAGAAGTAATTACCTGGGAAGGCTTGAGCTGCAACGGATTAGCACAATATGGAAATCGCGGTCGCGGCAGCATTATACATGGAACCAAAGGTTCTGTTTTGCTCGATCGAGGCGGTTACATTTTGTATGATATCAATGGAAAAGTAATCAAAGAAGTTGCCGAAATAAACCAGGCAAGCACCAAAACAGCTGATACCAAAGGTTTTGACCTGCTTACCCTTGCCCACATGCAGAATTTTATCAACGCGATCAGGATCAACGAACCGCTGCACTCTCCAATCGCGGATGCATCTGTATCCACTCACTTGTGTCATCTGGGTAATATTGCGCAATTCGAACAAAAAAGCCTTGAAATTAACAAGACAAATGGCCATATCCTGAACAATCAGGCTGCAATTGATAAACATTGGAAACGGGAGTATGAAAAAGGGTGGGAACCAAAACTTTAAAATGCCTCATCCTTCAGCAAGAAAAATGATCTGCAACCTGATTTAATCGCTTTTCAATTCCCGGGAATACAATTTTTGACAGGATAGGCAAAAGAAGCAATAACTTAACTAAGCTACGATTTGAAATGACCCAAAAGCTGTTTTACCGGAGTAAATTCCTCATGTATTCCCGGTTTGAGTTATTCATTCCAATGGAGGAATCAGCTGAACTTGAGTCACTTTTCCAGGAAATAGTTGATAAAACTGAACAACTTGAGCAGCTGATCAGTAAATTTATGCCCGGCAGCGAAACCAGTCGGGTAAATTCAGGCACCGATTTAAAACCAGTAAAAGTAAACAGCTTTTTCTTCAGTCTCATCGAGCAATGTTTATCCTATCACAACCTTACGAAAGGATACTTTTCAATTTGTACGGGTAAAAGTCCATTGATTTCAGGATTCGGAATTACTCCCGACAGGAAAACACAGTCCATTACTCTTAATAATTCAGGCGTTATAGTTGATTTTGGTGCAGTTGGAAAAGGAATGGCAGTTGAACAGGCGATGGAATTGTTGAAAATTAATGGAATTAACCATGCACTAATTAATTTTGGCGACAGTTCAGTTTACGGTCTGGGCTCACATCCTAATGGCGATTACTGGCCGGTTACAATTACCAACGGTTCAAATACCAGACAATTCCGGCTCAAAAATAGTGCATTGTCATCCAGTGGCCTTCATGTATCTGATGATAAATTGGTCCCACATATTATTAATCCTGAAACCGGTAAACTGGTAAATACAAATGAAAAAATCGTTGTAATCAGTCATTCGCCTGTAATAGCTGAAATTTTATCAACTTCAATCTATGCAGCTCCGGCTTCGGACAGAAATAACATCAAAATGAATTTTCCTGCAGAGGAAATCTTTATTCTATAAATTTGCATTGGTGAATACTTACGGCTGGTATATTAAAATCTTCCATACCTGAACAATACTTTAATTTTGAAAACCATTAAATGAGTGAAGAAAACATTCCCGGAAGAAGGGATTTTTTAGGAAAAATAGCTGCCTATTCAGGCAGTGTGGTTATTTTGGGTGGCCTTGGCTGGGCGGGTTCCAGGCTTGCAGATGCTGATGAAGAAACTGCGGATCACCATGGAAAGACTGCCAGGGTTGGAGTTGTTGGCACCGGAAGCAGAGGTAACTTTTTACTGGAACTTATGTTAAGCATTCCTTCCATCGAAATAATTGCCATTTGCGATAATTACCCGCCAAACCTTAAACTGGGCTCGGATATCTTGCAGGGAAAGGCAACTACCTATTCCGATCACAGGAAAATGTTTGAACTTGAAAAACTTGATGCCGTGGTTGTTGCCACACCTTTGCACGAACACGCACCGGTTGTACTGGATGCTTTTTCGGCAGGACTGCATGTGTTTTGCGAAAAAACTATGGCAAGGACTGTGGACGAATGTGTATCCATGGTCAAAGCTTCACAGGAAGCCGGAAAAGTTTTCCAAACAGGTCTTCAACGTATGTTCGACAGGAATTATCTCACCTTTATGGAGATGCTTAAAAACAACCATATCGGGAAAATATCGCAGATTCGGGGTTATTGGCATCGTAACAACGATTGGCGGCGTCCTGTGCCCTCGCCCGAACTGGAACGGAAAATAAACTGGCGTTTGTATGATGAATACTCCTGCGGTCTCATGACTGAACTTGCTTCGCACCACATACAGGTCGCAAACTGGGTGCTTAACGATACACCGATAAGAGTTATGGGCTCAGGAAGTATAAACTACTGGAAGGATGGAAGGGAAGTAGCCGATAATGTGAACCTGGTGTATGAATATCCGGGAGGCATTCACTTTGATTATGATTCAATGATAAGCAACAAACATTACGGTGCCGAAGTACAGGTAATGGGCGACAAAGGCACTTTCGAAATGGAATCAGGATTGTTTTATTCCGAAAATCCACCGCCATCACCAGGCATTTTACAGCTAATCAATAACATTGAGCATGGTATTTTTGATGCCGTTAACCTGGAAGGAACAAGCTGGGCGCCTGAATTAATCACTCAGGACAAGCCAAAACATGTGAATCCAGGCTTAAAAAATCCCGATTCATCACGTGAACAGCTCGTGGCTTTTGCCGGATTTGCACTCAAAGGACAACCCGTTCCTGAGCTTACAAAACAAGGCTTTAATGCCTCTGTGGCAACTCTTTATGGCGATATGGCAATTAAAGAGAAGCGGATTATAACTATACCTGAAGAACACAGGATGTAAAAAAACAACACATAAAATCCCCTTCGACTCAAAATAATCAAACCAACCAAAGATGAATATAGGTCGGTTAACAATCATACTCATGAACAAAATCAACTAAATGTGCGAAAATGTTGTTTGTTAGTCCTCCCCCTTTTTTCAAGGGGGAGTCAGAGGGGGTACACTTCAGAGGATTTAGCCCTCTTGGTTTACCCTCCCCAACCCTCCCTGAAATCAGGGAGGGGGTAGATTCTACAAAATCAGACGCTTTTCAAATTAACACAAAATGCTCAATATTAAATTGTTGCAGAAATAAATACACATGAAAGACATTCAAATCAAAGGCAAAATCCTAAAGCGTGAAATAATTATCCTGCTGGTTTTATTTTCAGTTGCTTTCGCATTGAACATTTTTAGTATTGCAAGCTATAACACAAATTGGAATGAGCTGTATAAAGAGTTGTATATTGTCATCATCTTTACTTTAGCACTTTACATTTTATTATGGCCTGTAAGATTACTGGCAGAATGGCTGAGACATCTTATTGAGCGAAAAAACCAGCAATAGTTCCTTTTCACTTTTCGTTTAATCTCATTAAAAAAGTGATTACAGGAGTTGGTCATTGCTCAGGTTTTTGATAATTTTTTGTTAAAAACAGGCATAAAACACTCTCAACGTTATCCAGAGATAGCTTTCTGATCCGGTTCATACGTAAATTAGTAAAACTACTTTTGCCAGAAAATAACTTTCCATATACCATGCAAGCGCATCATTTTATCCCTCAATTCAAACCTGGAAATTTCAAGAAACCATGAATCCCCGGATAAAAAATTATACACGGAATACCCAACTTACATCCATAACTTTGTACCATAAAAGTTTAACTAATGATAAAACTTACTGACAAAATCGTCAACCCCGCAGCCAGGCAAAAAGCCATTGAGCGCTTCCGCGAAAAAAGCATAGTGCTACCTACATTTGCCCAGATGCGCAACCCGGAACTTGTTCCTGAAAAGATCAAAGAACAACTGAAAACCATTGGTTTGTGGGATCTTCACCCGGCCAACCTGTTCAGAATTACCTGGAAAAATCAGCCGGTTCCCAAAGGCGGCCTTTACGGAGCAGTAAACTATATTGAAATTCCTTCGGAAATTACCGGAGTAAAAACACGCATCATTCTGCTTGTAGGCAAATATTTCCCTACAGGAGCACATAAAGTAGGTGCTGCATACGGATGCCTTGCTCCACGCATTATTACCGGTGAATTCGATCCTACGTATCACAAAGCCGTGTGGCCCTCAACCGGAAACTATTGCCGCGGCGGTGCTTTCGACTCACATTTGATGGGCGTTACAGCCGTCGCTATTCTTCCCGAAGAAATGAGTAAAGAGCGTTTTTCCTGGCTTAAAGAAATTGGCGCCGAAGTTATCGCTACTCCAGGATGTGAATCAAACGTAAAGGAAATCTATGATAAATGTTGGGATATCCGCCGAAACCGTAAGGACTGCGTGATTTTTAACCAGTTCGACGAATTCGGGAATCCTGCCTGGCATTATAATGTTACTGCCCCGGCAGTTGAAGAGGTTTACAATTCGGTAAAATCAGCGAAAGGACAGCTGGCGGCCTACGTTTCAGCTACCGGATCGGCTGGTACAATTGGTGCCGGCGATTACCTGAAAAAGCAATTCCCACACATGAAGATTGTAGCTTCCGAAGCGCTGCAATGCCCTACCCTGCTCAACAATGGTTTTGGCGGTCACCGCATCGAAGGTATCGGCGACAAGCATGTGCCTTGGGTTCATAATGCAAAAAATACCGATATGGTCACAGCAATCGATGACGAAGATTGCATGCGCCTTTTCAGACTTTTTAACGAACCGGAAGGAAAGACTTACCTGAAATCCATCGGCATTGATCCTGAGCTGGTTGAGCAACTTGAACTTCTGGGTATTTCATGCATTGCTAACCTGCTTTCATCTATAAAGGTTGCAAAATATTATGAAATGAATGGTGACGATGTTATTGTAACTCTGGCCACGGATTCAGCCGAAATGTACACATCGCGGCTGGAGGAACTAAATGCTGAAAAAGGTGCTTACACCACTCTGCAAGCTGCAAAGGATATGGAAAAATGTCTTTTCGGACAAACCACCGATCACCTGAAAGAACTCAATTATTACGACCGCAAAGCCATTCACAACCTCAAGTATTTTACCTGGATCGAACAACAGGAAAAAGATCTCGAAGACCTGAACCAACTGTGGAACGATCGTGATATCTGGGATCAGCAGTTCCAACAAGCCGAACGCTGGGATGAAATGATAAATGATTTTAATGAGGAAACCGGAGTGTTAAAGAAGATGTAGCCCGTTTAAGCCATACTTTTTGTTGGAAGAGTGTCTGCACACCTTTTTCAGGTGTCTGACACTCTTCTTTTCTATATAAGGTATTTTATCGCCACAAATCCTCCGATCAGTATTGCTGTAAATCCCAGTGCCAATATATTGAAATACTTATCGATAAAGCGTTTAATTTCAGGCCCGAATTTCCATATCAGGAAGGCAATCAGGAAAAATCTTGCTCCACGGCTGATAACCGAAGCAATAAAAAACATAACCAGGTTTATATCAAATGCTCCCGATGTTATTGTGAAAACCTTGTAAGGAATGGGAGTAAATCCTGCTGTAAATATGATCCAGAAGTCCCATTCAATAAATAAATTCTTGATATTATTGAATAAGCTGACCGTAAACCCCGGGATATTATTGAAAAAGAAATTGGCAAATCCTGTAAATTCTCCACCGGCTGTCAGCCATGCATATTGCCCAATCCCATACCCTACAAATGCACCGGAGACAGATCCAACAGTGCAAATTAAAGCATAACGGAAGGATTTGGCAGCTGCACCTAAAGCTAAAGCAATCAATAAAACATCAGGCGGTATAGGGAAAAACACGGACTCAGCAAATGCAAGAATGAAAAGTGCAATTGCACCATAAGGAGATTGAGCCCAGTTTAGTACCCATTGATATATACGTTTAATCCAGTTCATCATCACTAATTAAAATATCTTAAAAATAACAAGGGCATAAATTGCAAACCGCAAATACCTGAAAAGTGCCCACAGCAAATAACTCCTGAAGTCATATTTAATTAATCCTGAAGCTAAACTTACGATGGAATGCGGAATCGGCAACATGGCTCCTACCACTACAAAAAA
>JAIFMH010000128.1 GCA_020048595.1 Bacteroidota bacterium
ACGATTTTGAAGCAATTACCGGGTTGCCAATTGTAAGCTGGGTTTTGGTTTTAAAACTCAACTCGTTGCCATAGCCTGTGCCTGCCAAATTGGTCGCATAAGCCCTCACATAATAGGTAGTGTTTGCGCTTAATGAGCTTATGGAAGCCGTAAATGCTCCTGTAGCAGAAGCTGGACCATTATCTACCTTGCTATTGGATGTGGTAGGATTTGAAGAGGTACCCCAGCATACTCCGTGTGCTGTTGGGTTAGGAACACCTAAACTGGTTATATTCCCATTTCCGGTTGCTATTGTTGCAGCTATCGACGAAACTGCCTGTGTGGTAACTGATGGAGCAATTGGCAAGGTGGTAAAACTAACTTCGTTACCATAAATTGTTCCGGCAGAGTTTGTGGCATATGCTCGCACATAATAAGTTGTATTTGCAGTTAACGAGGTCATGGAAGCCGTAAATGCTCCTGTAGCTGAAACTGCGCCATTATCTACCTTGCTATTTGCTGTAGTAGGATTTGAAGAAGTATTCCAGCATATACCGTATGCAGTTGGATTTGGAGATCCCAAATTGGTAATATTACCATTTCCGGTGGCTGTATTAAAAGAAATCGAGGATACAGCCTGGGTGGTAACAGTTGGTGCAATGGCAATCTCAATATTATGCTGTCCGCCCAATGAACTTGCACCACCAACAGCAGGTAAAGTTAGGATAGCTTCGTTTCCTGATGCATCCTTAATGGTTCCGCTATTCAGACTCAAAGAATTCGTAGCCGAATAATCAAGGTCAGTGCTGCTTTGACCGCTTCCAACAGTATAACTGAAAGTCAATGTGTTTGTGCCACTTCCTGAAGAATAAGATGCACTACCACCACTATTCAATGACAGTGTTGGAGTTCCTGTGACTGTAACTGATTTTGAAAAGGTCACAGTTATCGAAATAGCATCGCCAAGTTTATAGGTGCCATTGGCTGTTGTTGAAGAAACTGAAGAAACCGATGGAGGAGTATTTACAACCATCGTCAATGAATTCGAACTTAATACGTTTGTACTAAAACGATTAACTTCAGCACTATAGTTTTGCGTTACATCAGCTGCAGATAAGGTTTTGTTATAAACCCTGATAAGTCCCATATCGCCATTTAAGGGATGATGACTCGGCGTTTGACCACTTCCAATTAGGTAATTTGTGAATGAGGAAAGTGAAGAAATACCTTCGTTTTGATTAACGACAGGCACGCCATCTAAATAAATTTTGGTGGTGATGTTCCCGGATACAATACCAGCAGTATAAACAATATGGTGCCAAACTCCTTCTGATACCAAAATTCCTGAACTTCGGTCTACATATTGCCCCATATCCCAAAATAAATAACCAGTATTACTAACGCCAAGACGATATTTAAGATCAGGAGTAGCGAACCAAAAATGATAATCGCTATAATTCGTCCGATTTATCCAAGTCTCAACCGATAACGCATTGTTCGTAGTAATGTCCCAGTTATTCATAGCACTACTTTGAATTGAAGTGCTGCTGTTTCCCTGAAAATTAAAGCTACCGGCACCAGCAGAAGAAGAATAAGAAGATACTAAAGTTGTTGGCAATGTGGCATTATTGCTATTCCCGCTAATGTCGTTCCATGTTGATCCCGAACCCGGATAACTTGACTGATTCCCTGCGTCCAAATGAAGAACAAGCCCTGAACTAATAATTGAACCAGAATTGGCTGACAATTGAGCTGTGATAACATCTCCGTTCACCAAATCCGAGGTCGTATAAGTTGCATTGGTTTGACCCGAAATAACGAGCCCATTTTTTTTCCATAGATAATTTGTAGCTGAACTACCCGAAGGCGTTGCCGTAAATGTAACTGATGTTCCAGCTAAAATTGTATTATCTGCATCGTTGCTTGTCAATGTCAATGTTGGCGCTAAAGTGGTAAACGTTTGATCCGATGCGCTAGTAGTTCCTGCTGAATTTGCACCTACAACTCTGTAATGATATGTGGTACCTCCGGTTAAGCCTGTAATAGTTTTACTTACTGAAGTTGCCGAATTGCCTGTAACTGGACTTTGTTCGGCAGTAACGGTTGTGCCATAGCTGGTTGTTGTGCCATATTCAAAAGTTACAACAGTGCTGGCGTTGTTCGCATTGATGCTTCCGTTTAGTGTCGCACCTGTGACTGAAACGCTGGTTGCTGCATTGGTAGTGGCTGTAGGGGCAATTGTCAATGTGGTAAAACTTACCTCCGCGCCATAGCTCGTGCCTGCCAGATTGGTCGCATAAGCCCTCACATAATAGGTAGTGTTTGCGCTTAACGAGGTCATGAAAGCAGTAAATACACCTGTTGCAGAAACTGCCCCATTATCTTTTTTACTGTCAGAAATAGTAGGTGAACCTGTTGTATTCCAGCACACACCATAGGCCGTTGGGTTAGGTGAACCTAAATCAGTAATATTTCCATTTCCGGTGGCAGTTGTTCCCAGAATGGCAGTTACAGCTTGTGTGGTAACAGTTGCATATTCGTTCAAATCGTTGATTGTGATCGTAAACGCTTCTTCGTAAGTCAGACTTCCCTGATCGGTGGTACGAACATGTACCGAATAGCTACTCTTTGTTTCAAAGTCGGGGCTATTGGTAATGATCAAACTACTTCCGCTAATGTTGAAAGATGCATTATCAGTGTCACCAGTTCCGGCTACAAGAGTGTAGGTAAACGTATTTGCGGCGTCAGCATCGGTTGAACTTAAAGTACCTATCACGGAGTTGGCAGCTACATTTTCGTTAATCGAACTTGCAGATAAAGCCAGATCAGTTGGAGCTTCATTCAGATCGTTAATGGTAATGGTAAACGCTTCTTCGTAGGTTAGGCTTCCCTGATCGGTAGTACGAACACGCACCGAATAACTGCTTTTTGCTTCGAAGTTGGGACTACCGGTAATCCGCAAGCTGCTTCCGCTAATATTGAACGATACATTGTCAGTGTCGCCTGTTCCGGCTATTAGTGTATAGGTAAATGTATTTGCAGCATCAGGATCGGTGCTGCTCAATGTGCCTACGGTAGAGTTGGCAACCACGTTTTCGTTAATCGAGCTTGCAGATAAAGCCAGATCAGTTGGCGTTTCATTTGTATTGTTAATGGTAATGGTGAACGCTTTTTCAAAGTACAAACTTCCGCCTTGATCTGTAGTTCTGATACGCACAGAATAACTATTCTTTGTTTCGAAGTCTGGACTACCGGTAATCCGCAAACTGCTTCCGCTGATATTAAACGAAGCATTGTCGGTACTGCCGGTTCCGGCTACCAGAGTATAGGTAAAGGTATTTGCAGCATCAGGATCGGTGGTGCTCAATGTGCCTACTGTCGAGTTGGCGACCACGTTTTCGTTGACCGAACTGGTTGATAATGCAATATCGGTTGGAGTTTCATTCACATTGTTGATGGTAATGGTAAATGCTTCTTCGTAGATTAGGCTTCCCTGATCGGTGGTACGAACACGCACCGAATAACTGCTTTTTGTCTCGAAGTCTGGACTACCGGTAATCCGCAAACTGCTTCCGCTGATATTAAACGAAGTATTGTCGGTACTGCCAGTTCCGGCTACAAGAGTGTAGGTAAATGTATTTGCAGCATCAGGATCGGTGGTGCTCAATGTGCCTACTGTAGAGTTGGCAACTGCATTTTCGTTAATCGAAGTAGCAGACAAAGAGATGTCGGTAGGAGCACTATTTGCTACCAATGTGGTAAAATTCCTTGTTGACGTACTATAACTAGTACCTTCAGAATTAGTTGCATAAGCACGTACATAGTATGTGGTGTTCGCACTTAATCCGGTCATTGGTGCAGTAAACGCTCCCGTTGCAGAGGCTGCGCCATTATCTACCTTACTATCGGCAGTGGTTGGGCTCCCAGTAGTATTCCAACATACTCCGTGTGATGTTGGATTGGGTGCACCCAAAGAGGTTATATTTCCATTTCCGGTAGCTGTTGTAGTTGAGATACTTGTAACAGCTTGAGCTGATACTGTACTTAGGAATGGAGGATCAGGATTAACAATAATATTATCAATAGAATAATAAATAATAGCTTGAAAATTTATTTGTACTGAGGTGGTCAAGACACCATTGGCGCCCGCAGAAATCGCAGTTGATGAATAAGTATAGTTATTCCATGCAGTACCAGGAGTCATTGCTGTCATATCTTGATATGAAAACGTTGATGCTGTAACTGTATACCAGGGAGGAAGTGTATAAAATTCTGAATAGGAATTCATGCTTTGGTGGTTAACCCAAATTCCATAAAACTGAAATGGTTTACCATCTGTGCGCTGAAGTGTAAATGAATCCCCTCCAGAACCATCTTTTCGCAAACAATTGCTGTTTGATACACCTCCTGATGCAGCATTAGTAAAAGAACCATTGCCACCGCTAGTTAACCGGAATGCAATACCACCAATTGTTATATCGGCCTGGGTATACCAAATACCAAAACCACCGCTACCGTAAGATAATGTTGCTGCAGTAGAAAAATCGTAGGTAGTTGTAGTACCAACAGCCATACTTGTTGTTCTTCCGAACAACAGCAAAAAAACACCGACAAAAACTGAAAGTAGAAGTTGTTTCATATCATTAATTATTAGATTTATTTTCTTGTTTTTCAAGCATTTCGTCCACCACACTGGCTACCTTTTCAAAATCATCGGCTTTCGAAAAGAAATAATCTGAACCTGCATGAATGGCCATTAACCTGTGATAATCGGATGAATGTAGAGTGAGTAGAATGAATTTTAGAATTTTGTCTTCTTTGCGGATTTCTCTTAACACTTCAAGCCCTTGCAAACCGGGCATTTTGAGGTCAACAATGGCTAAATCGGGCTTCAGATTTCGTAAAGCTGCCAAGGCATCAATTCCGTTTTTACACATGCCCACAATCTCAACCTGCCTGTATTTACTAAGCATTTCGCGTAGTCGATCTAAAATCAAAACCGAATCGTCTGCCAATAATATCCTCATCACGGTAGTGCTCTTTAATGCATGAGAAAATTATGAACAAAATACCGCGTGGCTTGTAGGGAAAAACACAAATGTTTGTAGGGAATATCTTATTTTGTTGTAAGAGAAATACTACATAAGGGGAAAAGTATGACAGAGCGAATGGACAAAAACGGAAAAGGGGAATAAGTGGAAGTTACTCTTTGGAGAATTTAAACTTTGGGCATTTTAATACACCTGATTCTGATTAAATCAAGTTATTTTCTATGCAATAACGTGTAAGTTCGGTGTTCTTACATAATTCCATTTTTCCCATAACACGGCTTCGGTAGGTACTTACCGTTTTGTCTGAAATGCATAGCTCATTTCCGATTTCCTGAAGCGACCTCCCATTGGCCAATTTAATCATAATCTCGAATTCACGAACAGATAGGAAATCGTGTTTCTGTCTCTGATAGTCACCATCAAGTTGGAATGCCAGACTTTCGGCCAATGATGGCGAGATATATTTTGCACCAGCCGACACTTTCTTAACGGCCAGGAGTAGTTCTTCCGAAGCGGTATCTTTGGTAAGGTAGCCCGAAGCGCCAAGTTTAAGCGCACGTAAAGCGTATTGTTCTTGCGGGTGCATACTTAGCATCAACACATTTGTAGCTGGCCATTTTAATTTAACTGATTGAAGAATTTCCAGACCATTTTTGTCGGGGAGTGAAATATCGAGCAACACAATATCGAAGCTATCATCCATTAAATTCTGATGTGCTTCATAGCTATTATTGGCTTCAACAATTTTGGTTACCCCTTCGAGTTGTTGAAGTATTTGCCGGAGGCCTTCACGCACGATTTTATGGTCATCACAAATCAAAATCTTCATACCTTCAATTTTTATTAAGTAGTAAGATAAGCTTTATTACAGTTCCATTGCCGTTTTCACTGTAAATTTCGAAAGAACCACCCAAAGAAGCTGCCCTTTCCTTCATGCTCATAATCCCAAACGATTTTTTTGATTTTATTTCCTCACCAGTAATTCCAATTCCATTATCGGCTATTCTGAAATGAACAGATTCTTCGTTTTCGTACAGACTAACCTCAACACGTGTTGCCCCAGAGTGACGGGCAATATTAGTAAGCGATTCCTGCATAATCCTAAAAAGAGTAAGTGAATGATCAGGTAAGATGGTAACATCAAAATCAAGATCAAGAAAAACTTCAATTCCGGCTCGTTCTGCAAATTCTTTTGTGTACCATTCTATTGCAGCCACCAGACCCAAATCGTCAATAATCTCGGGTCTTAACTGTGAAGTAAGGCGTTGAACGGTCTTAATTGTTTCACTTACCAAAGCAGTTACTTTGTTCATTCTTAAAACTAAGTCATCGTCCTGAATTTTTTGTTTGATGATGCCCAAATCAATTTTTACAGCAGTAAGCGCCTGTCCCAAATCATCATGAAGTTCGCGCGAAATGGACACTCTTTCATCTTCCCTTACCTGCTCAATATATTTCGAAAGTTGATGTTGTTGTTCCAATGAATTTTTTAATTCTTCTGATGACTTTTTAAGTTCTGCAGCATTCAGTTTAATTGTTTGTTTCTGATTAAAAAGATCAAGAAAAACGCTGATTTTACTAGTCAGAATTTGGCTGTTTACCGGCTTAATGATATAATCAACAGCACCGGAGTTGTAACCTTTGAAAACTTCAGTTTCATCGAAATAATTAGCTGTCAGAAAAATAACAGGTACTTTATCATCCAATCTATCTTCATTCAGCTTCACGGCCAGTTCATAGCCGCTCATTTCAGGCATCTGAACATCGATAATAGCCAATGCAAGTTCAAGACCACGTGCTTTTTCCAACGCTTCGGCACCAGAAAGTGCCTCTATTATATTTACGTTGATTTTGTGGGTAAGTGCCCTGAGCAATAACAGATTTGCTTCAATATCATCAACAATCAAAAGGTTAGGGCAATGATTCATTCTAAGCTTAGGTTTATTTTAAGGCGGCTAAATATTAGCACATCCAATAACAAAGTTAACCATTTTCAATGATTCTATCAAACAAAAAAATCCGGCACCTTTCGAGTGCCGGATCTAAAATGAACCATCATTAATTACCGATCAAACTAAACTATTCCCTTACAGGAATTTTAAATTTCTGCATTCGTTCATTATCCTTCACAAACAGCAGGTAAACGCCC
>JAIFMH010000225.1 GCA_020048595.1 Bacteroidota bacterium
AAATCGACCATATATCCGATAATTCCGTAATTTTTTAAACTGATCACGAATCGTCCCTATCATCCAGAAATTTCAGAAAATCTTTAAAGCGATCTTTCGAAGCATACTGCCTTTGAAATGGTTCTGGTAAAATAAGCGAACGGTCTTTTTTCGAAAAACGCAAAATATGATTGATGTTAATAATTAAATTTCGATGAACACGAAAAAAATCAGGATGACCAGCCAGCCTTTTTTCGTATTCACCAATGTTAACCGACGAACAAATTGGCCTCAAACTGTTATTTGTCAGATAAATATCGGTGTATCGTCCAGATGCTTCAAAATAAACAATATTACTTAACAGAATAATTTCCGTAAAATTGAGTCCTTCAATTACTATTTTATTAGTTGATTTAGATAAATGTACTTGTTCGTGAAACTGTACAAACTGAGAAAACAACTGATTACCTGACAATTGATTCATATTTGCTGAAACACGGTCGATTGCATTTTTAAGTTTGAGTTTATCAATCGGTTTGGTTAAAAAATGTAAGGCTCCGTAATTAAAAGCCTCATCATAATACTCTGCCTGATTGAATGCTGTAATAATGATAATCTGGAAATCTAGTTTATTCAAATCTGATAGCTCTTCAAGCAGGTCGAAAGCTGTCTTTCCTTCCACATCAAACTGGATGTCAAGAAATACAAGTTGGGGAGATAAGTGCACAATAAGTTCTTTGGCGTCAATCAACTTAGTAGCGTTTCCAACGATCTGCACGTGAGGCGCAACTTCTGCCAAAAAGGTTTCGATTACTGCATGAAACTTTCTGACATCTTCCACAATAATGGCTTTGATATTATTCTGCATTACGCTTAATCTTTAATGTAACTTTTGTTCCTGAGTCGGTGCTATCTGTTCTAAATTGTATGAAATAACCCATATCATTTAATAGTTTTATTCGCTTCAACGTAAGTTCCTTACCCCGTGAGGTGTAAAGCAGATGCGATTGTCTAATTAGAGCTTCTGCCCTTTTTATACCAATCCCATCATCTTCTATTTCAACATTCAGAGTTTCTTTTTCAGAAAAATAAATACTGATTTTTAGTTTACCCTTTCCACTTTTTTGCAGAAGACCATGTTTTATAGAGTTTTCGACAAATGGTTGAATCAGCATCGGAGGAACGGTTAACTTTTCGGGTATTATTTCAGCCCCAAGTGATAATTCATAATCAAACTTGTCGGGATAAATCAATTGCTGAAACTGGATAAAATGTTCGAGGATTTCCAATTCCTTTTTCAGTGGAAGCTCGGTAGCATTTAAGCTTTTTGATCTGGAAAAGCTGGCTGAGGCTGAAGCATCTAAAAAACCGCGAATCAGACTCGACATTCTGACCAAATAGTCGTTTGCTTTTTCGATGTTGGCCGACAGGATTATCGATTGCAGTGATGCCATTACATTGAAGATAAAATGAGGATTCAGCTGCGATAAAATAGCCTGAAGCTGGAACATTTTTGCTTGCTTGTTGATCTGAATCAGCCTGGTTCGAGTTTGAAAGAATAATACTAATGAAAGCAATACCAGGATAGAAACCAGTCCGAGCAGTGTTGGGAAAAACCATTCTTGTTTCCAAAGCGCAATGCTAACTATAATTGTGATGGCTGAGAGTGATTCGGAATTGGGTAGCCCTGGAATCATTGTCCTGACTTGTAAGATAGATTTTCCATCCTGAAGATTAGTTAAAACAGCATAATTTTCGTCTTGCCAGGGTGACCAATCCTTTCGGTTATCATTAATTCTCCAGGAGAAACGGGTGGCTTTAGGGCGATTGAAGCAAATGGTTTCGAACTGAATAACCACAGTCCTGTCGTTTCGGGGCAACGAAATTTCTTTTTGACTGTAAGAAAGCGGTTTCCCGTTAAATCCTGAAATTCTTACAGTGATATTATTGTTTTTAAAATCGAGCTCTTTCGGATTCAACTTAACAACTTCGGTTCCGGTAGTCATCCAGATATTTCCTTTTGAATCTTTCACAGCCCCGTTTTGCCCGGGTTCAAGGCCAATAAACCCGTTTTGCTCGTTAAACAGATGTAATTCGATGGTATTGCCCTTTCTCCATTTGTATAAATCGAGCAGGTAAATGCCATTTGGCTGACTGAATAAAAGCCATGTTGAATCGATTGAGCTGACCATGTTGACAGCATCCTGAACTTCAGGACTTTTAAAAAGGCAAACAGAATCCGTTTTTTCGTCGTACCATAACAAGCCCTGTGTTCCGCCAAACCAAATATCGCCAACAGGCGGTTGGTGAATACACGAAACTCCATCGCACGAAAGTTTACCATTATCACGGGTATAATTGTTTATTTTGCCTGTATCCCAATTATAACTTACCAACCCGGTGCCTCCGCCCATCCATATATTTCCCTTCTGATCTTTGTCGAAAGCGGCGAACCAACCGCGTATTTGTACACCCTCATCGGGCCCAACTTCGCGCACTTTCCGATGCTGTTGGTCGTAAGCTTCTATATGTTGCTTTGAACCAACTAAAAGGAGTTTTCGCTCTTTATCGTAATACGATGCAGGGCAATATCCATCGCTAATTTTCCCGAATGATTTTCCGTCGTAATACATTACACCATGATAATTGGGAAAGTAAAGGGTGCCACGCTCGTCAATCTGCGCCTGGTAATAAAACAAACTGCCATATTTGGCTATACTTTGCGCCGGATAATGGATGATAGAATCGCCAACTAACTTTCTCAAACCAAAATTAAGTGAGGCAAACCACATGTTTTGCTGCTTATCTTCCACCATCGACCAAACCATTGGCAAGGCATCTCTCTGATAGGTCTCGAACCCTTGTGGGTAAACCTTGAACAAACCCTCTTCAGAACCAATCCAAAGTCGATTTTCGCGGTCGAGAAACACGACATTAATCCATTTATCAGGGAAATCGAATTTTTTAACAGTATCGGAAGTAAACAGATGAACTTTCGTGTAGCCCAAACCTAATCTCACCACATGCATTTGCGATGGACGTTTGCTACCTACATATTGACCATCAATTACTTCGGCTTCCAATTCAAGTCCATGTGTCAAATATTTATAAATGCTTAAGTGTTTGGAATCGTGCCATTTATAAAGATTAATTGTCGAATCACGTTTGATAAATTGCGGATTGCTTAAATCGCTATTCAAAAGTATTAACGCCTCATTTTGCAGTTCATACAATTTCTTTCCGGTACTGATTAATAATGAATTAGACTTCTCCAACCATGCGATTTGTACCGATGTAACATCTGCAAGAAGTGGATATTTTTCTATAAGACTTACAAATTTTCCATGTTCGATATACCCAAAAACTGCTTTTTGATTGGTCATATCTGTAGAGCCATAATAGTACACCTTGCCATCGGACGAGGGGGCAAGCAAAAACTGTGAATGATTCGATGGAAATGTTTTCAGCTTTTGTCCATCAAAAACCGAAATGCCAAAGCGGGTAATCATCCAAATGTTTCCTGAATAATCTTCATAAATCAGGTCAACCCGATTATCAGCCAACCCATCAACCTGGCTGAAGTTGGTGAATTTTTCACCGTCGTACCGACTGATTCCCCCTTTGGTTCCAATCCATAAGTATCCCCGGCTATCCTGAAACATGCTCCAGATTTGCATTTGGGGCAAACCATCGCGAAGGGTATAAAGTCGATAAGGGGGAAGGGTAAGTTGTGCATGCGAAATGGTACATGCAAAAACAAAAACAAGTATGAAGAAAATCCGGTTAGTCATCAAGTTGCAATCACAGACAGTAAAAATAGTTTTAAATCCATTATAGCAAATAGCCTGAGAAAGAAAATTACAAATTCCGTTCATTCACAAAAACAGGGTGCTTGTTTAACCAAATATATAGTTCATGAATCATGTCATGGGCTTTCTAGAATTTGAGCCTTTCTTTATAGAAATGAAATAAATCCTGACTGCCGGGACAATTGCAGCGGGGGCGTAACCGAAAAGCCAAATGAGTAGGAAAAACTAAATACTCTGAAAAAAAATGGACAATAGAATTGTTAAAATTTCAAATGTACTTGTTGAGAAAAAATTTCAACCATTGGTAGCCAATTTAATTGGATTAATAATTGGGTTCGTTTGTATTTTCAGTTTCACAACGATCTGGGTAATTATTGGACTTATTTTATTGGGGGTTTGTGGCTTTAATAGTTATGATTTGATTTTCAAAAAACATTATAAGATAGCCATTGATTATAACGATGGGAAAGACGTAATACATGAATTTGACAGCCCTGAAAAAGCATTAGAATTTAGAGATTCAATGATGAAAGAAATGAATCATATTAATTAACAAACAAAAAAAATCAACTATGAAAAAGTATTTTTTAAACACATGGCGAAAGTTTAACAGTAATAATCCTCAAGGTATAGAAGGCCCACCTACTGCACCTGAAAACTGGTGTTGTCCAAATTGTGGTACATGGTCGAGTGGTGATAAGTGTCCGAAATGTGGATATGCCGGATAAAGAATAATAAAGGAGTATGATAACAAAACTTTAAACTAAACCTGAATGAACAATAATAGTTTTAATTCTCTTGATGGAAATTTTGTATCCATAAATATTTATGAAACCTATAATGAGATTGCAAAGAGCTCAGGTAATAAATATAATCTGGACTACTTAAGTGACAAAATGAATTATACTAAATGTAGATGTCCAAGGTGTAATGTTGATGGGTATTTCCGAATATATTTTTTAGGTAAAATACATCACGATGAATGTGGTTGGAAAGGTTATTCTCATTGGCTCGAATATCTATCCTACCAAATTAGTTACGCGTACTATGCTAGTAGGAAGCTTAGATATTCAATGAAAGATGAAAATGAACAACCCAATTTATTCCATTCTTCTGTTGGATATATGTGGGGTATTATTCGCTTTTTCTATATTGGTATTCCTCTAATAGTTTATAATGCTACTATTAAATCATTCCATAAAAAATGAAAATGATTGCATAAATACTAAATTATACTTTATCGAATTACATTACTTATTTCTTATAATACGGGTAAGCCGAAAACCGAGAAGAGTAGGCAGTAAAACTGTAAAAATCAAAATTATGGGAGACTATCTTCATTGTCCAAATTGCACTAATACTAGTTCTGGAACAAGTATTTACCAATGTAGCTGTGGTAAAATCTATTGCAGTAATTGTAAACCATACAAATGCGAAAAATGTGATTCCGAACTAAGCTCAGGTCTTATCAGCAATGACTATTATACGCTAGGTAAAATTAAATAGCAATATCCAATAATGTAGAAACTGTAAATAATCAATTTGAGGAAACCGACGATTTCAGCACTTACCAAAATTATAAAATTATGGTTGTGGGTAAGTTTTCACTTCGGGCACTGGAGAATCTCAACGGGAGATTATAGAAATTGTACGGAATGCCAAAGGGAAATTTCGCCTGAACGGTTGCTACTTGTCCCGGGGGTGCAAAGATGCATGACGTGTGAAGCTTGCTGATGCCTATGAATCAGAAATCTTGGATGTTATC
Source organism: Bacteroidota bacterium (assembly GCA_020048595.1). Classification (GTDB taxonomy): domain Bacteria; phylum Bacteroidota; class Bacteroidia; order Bacteroidales; family UBA4417; genus UBA4417. The sequence goes on from JAIFMH010000225.1 coordinate 5,554, forward strand.
GCGAATACCCTGTATAAATGATTGTGAACGACAACAATAATTCAAGCAATTAACTGCATCAAAAAATCCCGGATGTTCAGCACATCCGGGATTTTTTATTCATTTAAAATAATCCGAACTTGGTGTAACATTTCTCCACGAAATGTTGTCTAACCTCCTGTATGAATGATGCAGAATTAATAGCCCAGATTTTAAGCGGGAATATGAATGCCTTCACGTTTTTGGTCAACCGTTACCAAAAGCTGGTGGTTCATATAACCGGCCGGTTAATTCAGCGTCAGGACGAGTTGGAGGATGTATGCCAGGAGGTATTTATGAAGGTTTATCAAAATCTGGGTAAGTATCGCAACGAATGCAAATTATCGACATGGATTGCAACCATAGCCTATAATACCAGTATTAATTATTTGCGGAAATTTAAAAAGGTTGATGAGGTTAATCCGGATGATTCAGCTGCATTGCGAAACCTGACAGAATACAAATCGGATGATTTTGAAAAAGCTGATTTGCACCGCTACATTCGGGAACAAATTGAAAATTTACCTGTTCAGTACCGAACGGTGTTGACTTTATTTCATCTGGAAGAGTTTTCGTATCAGGAAATTGAACAGATTACAGGGATGCCCGAAGGAACTATAAAAAGTTATCTGTTCAGGGCAAAAGCTCTCTTAAAGGAAAAACTTAAATTTGTGGTTGACGAAAACAGTTTAAAATTAGTGAAGGAGATAACTCATGAGGAATGAAGAACTGGATCAAATGGTAGAAAAATCGTTCAGAAAAGAACCTGATTTTTATTTGCCTGCAAATTTTGCACAAAAGGTTACATTTTCTCTTGTCCGCAGGGAGCAATGGAAGACGGACCTTCATGAATACTTATACTTGACAGGAGTTTTATTTTCACTTCTGGCTGTAGTTTCAGGTTTCTATTATTTTGTCGATAAAGAATTTGTCCTCAAAACTATCACTTTCGTCAGCGAAAATATACTACCGGTAACTCTAATCCTATTCCTGCTAAATTTTATCTTTTTTGCCGATAAAGTACTTTTACGGCTTCTTTTCAGCAGATGGAACCGAACTTAAAAGTCTTCCTCAAACTCCCTTCGAAAGCAGGGGCATTGAGAATTACTATACTTAATTTTTCATTTTTGCATTTGATGTCACCAGATATTATTAATTGATCAAATGGTCTGAGTTTTCGATGACGAAACTCCCTTCTCCTTTGGAGAAGGGTTGGGGATGAGGCTATTTTCTTGGCTTCTTGTTTCGTAAATAAACAACTTGCCCCGGCACCAAAACATCACCTTCTTTCATGCGGTTTCTTTTAAGCAAAGGCTTCATTCTTAATGCATATAACTGGGCAATATAATGCATGGTGTCTCCATTTTCAGCAACATGCACCAAATGCTTCCGGTCGTTCTTTTTAAATTTCGATTCGATATATAAAATTTCGTTTACCCTCAACTGTCTCCCCTTTTCTATGTCGTTATAAGTAGAGAGCTCCCAGTCTTTCATTACTAAATCCTTCGTAACACTCTCGTAGGTATCACCTTCACCAACAACAATTGATCTTAAGCCGTTCCGCAATTCAATTTTATGA
>JAIFMH010000068.1 GCA_020048595.1 Bacteroidota bacterium
TCAGACTATGATGAACCAGAGGGAACTGACGTTAATTCAGTTCCCTTTTTGTTTTACTATATCTGATTAATTTGAATGATTCTATCTTATTATGCATAAATGAGTATGTCAGCCATGATTCCGTGATTCACATACCTGTGGTTTGTTTTTTATTCTTAAATTTACATTCAGCGGTTTTTTTGATTTAGTAAATCAAATCTATTGATAAACAGATAGATAATATATCTAAATTTCCGTTTTCTTGTTTTTATAAACCTTCAATGTCCCAGGCGGTTCAATTTTTCAGTTAAATACGGTGTATGGAAAAGAAATTCTCATTCAATAAAAAAGATATAAATATTCTTTTACTCGAAGGCATACATCAATCAGCGGTTAAATACTTTACCGAATCAGGCTACACAAATATTGAATATTTTAAAACTGCTCTTGACGAAAAGGAACTTGAAGAGAAGATTAAAAACGTTCATATTATTGGAATCCGTTCAAGGACGCAACTCACAAAGGAAATTCTGGTGAAGGCTAAAAAGCTATTTGGCGTAGGTTGTTACAGCATAGGAACCAACCAGGTTGATTTACGGGCAGCCCAAAAACGTGGAATTCCTGTTTTCAATGCTCCGTTTTCCAATACCCGTTCTGTTGCTGAACTTGTGATTGCTGAAATTATCATGCTGATGCGCGAAGTACCTGCAAAAAGTGCTGCTGCACATAGGGGCGAATGGTTGAAATTAGCGTCAAATTCATATGAAGTAAGAGGTAAAAACCTGGGAATCATTGGTTATGGACATATTGGATCACAGGTTTCGATACTGGCTGAAGCAATGGGCATGGATGTTTATTATTTTGATATTGAGAAAAAACTCAGCCTTGGAAAGGCAACTGCTTGTTCTTCCCTTGACGATTTATTAAAGCTTTCGGACGTAATTACTTTGCATGTTCCTGAAACCGAACAAACCCGGAATATGATTTCATACGCTGAACTGGATGCAATGAAAAAGGGTTCAGTCCTGATAAATTTGTCACGAGGTACTGTTGTTGATTATACTGCTGTTGCCAAATCACTCAGAGACGGGCATTTATCAGGTGTTGCTGCGGATGTTTTTCCTGTTGAACCAGCTTCGTCGGCTGAAAGATTTCATTCTGTTTTACAGGAATTTGATAATGTGATACTTACCCCACATATTGGCGGGAATACGCTCGAAGCTCAGGAAAATATAGGAATGGAAGTTGCTGAAAAACTCATACGCTACAGCGACAACGGATCAACCATCGGAGCTGTTAATTTTCCGCAAATAGCATTACAACCTAACGTGAACAAACAACGTTTTCTGCATATTCATAAAAATATGCCAGGTTTGCTAAAGGATATCAACAATGTATTTACCGGAAGGGGAATTAATATTTCATCACAGTTTCTGCAAACAGATCCGGAAATTGGTTATGTTATTATTGACACGGAGAGCCAGACAGATGAAACCATTTTAAAGGATTTGAAAACCATTCCGCATACAATCCGGGCAAGAATGCTATATTAATCAGAGCCTGGATGAATTCTTCCTTTTATCCGGAGCATTAAAATCATCAGCATAGCTCCCAGAAAAGCCAATGCCATATCTTTTTGAGCATCCCAATAGTCACCTTGTTGGCCGTTATAAGCTTCAACATCTTCCGGTGAAAGGAATATAGAAATGCTCCATTCGAACACTTCGTAAATCATACTCAAAGATAAGATTGAGAGAAAAGCCAATAGCGTTAGAACTTTAACGGGTGCTTTAGCCCATTTTGAATAGATTTCCTGTATTGGAAGGAAAATCATAAATCCAAACAGGAAATGAATAAGCCTGTCGTACTGATTCCGTTGAAATCCGAAATAACTGTTTATACTAAATCCAGTGAGACTTTTTATCCATTGGTCGTACGGCGTAAAAGTATATATCCATCTCGCACCGATCATATGAAAAACCATAAATCCGGCAATTAGCAGAAAAGCTTTATCAGAAAGATTATTTTTGATTGTAGTATAAATCAGAAATGCCGCTACCAGAAGTGTAACAGAATGTTGCAGGTACATTTCATCCGGATAAACAGGTTGAATGGTCGAGATGATAAGTATAAGAAAATAGAGAACCAGTGATCCGATTTTTATACTGCGTTGATGCATATCCTTTCGCAAATGAATTACAAATTTAAGATGAAATAAGTACAAACAACCCGGGTAATGATGATTGTTGTAAACATATGTGCCAGGTTTAAGCTTAGCTATCCACTACTATTTGAGGAATAGAATAATTGAAAGCTGATAGCAATTATACTTTCAACTAACTTTTTACACTTTTATATTCTTCCATTTCCCCCTCTTAAAATAATACCACGCCAACATTGCTATTAAGGATTCCGCGACAGGAATTGCAATAAAGGCTCCGGTTGATTTTAGTCCTGCTACATTTGACAGAAAATAAGCCAAAGGAATCTGGAACAACCAGAAGCCAACAAAATTGATAATTGTAGGGGTGCGCGTATCACCGGCTCCATTAAGTGCCTGGCTCATCACCATTCCGATACCATAAAAAATATATCCTGCGCCCATTATCTGTAAAGCTTGCACACCATAAGCCACAACTGTTTCATCGTTTGAAAAAAAGCGGATGATAGGATTTGCAAAAAACAGGAACAACACCATTACAAAACTCATAAAAATAGCATTATATTTAGCTGTAAGCATCACGCTTTGCTCCGCTCTGAGCATTTGTTTTGCGCCCAGATTCTGACCTACAAGTGTAGCTGCAGCGTTGCTCAATCCCCAGGCAGGTAAAATAAAGAAAACTACATTCCGGATGGCAATCTGGTAACCTGCTGAAGCTGATGTCCCCCCGGTTTCGGCAACCAGGCGAGCCAGGATAATCCAACTTCCACTGGCAATAATAAACTGTAAAGTGGCAGGCCAGCCTATATTGATAATTGATTTAACAACAGGAAGATCGAACCTGAAATGGCTCCATCGGAGTTTTATAATTCCATCGCCTTTAAACAAATGATAGCATTGATAAATTACACCTGAACTGCGGCCGGTAACTGTTGCTATGGCTGCACCTTTTAATCCGAAAAAGTGAATCAGGATCGGGCATAAAATAATATTGATGAGACTGGCAATCCACAAACTTTTCATAGCCATAGCTGCATCACCGGCACCGCGGAAAATTCCGTTGATCAGGAATAAAAACATAATTGCCGAACTTCCTGCAAACATAATACGTGTAAAAATGGTTCCTTCGGCTACCACTTCAGCACTTGCTCCCATAAGTGATAAAATCTCACCGGCATAAACACTTCCTATTATACTGATCAGTAGTGTCCCAATCAAAGAAACAATCAGTGATTGCGCACCGGCATGTGCTGCTGCTTCCGGATTTTTTTCGCCGATGCGCCGTGCAACAATGGCTGTTGCTGCAGTACTGATACCAATAGCCAGGGAATATACCAGCGAAATCACTGATTCCGTAAGACCGACGGTTGCAATAGCATTTTCGCCAAGTTTACCAACAAAAAACATATCTACTAATGCAAATACACTCTCAAGGCTGAGTTCCAGAATCATGGGAATAGCAAGCAGGAAAACGGCTGTCCGGATATTTCCACTGGTATAATCCTGCTCAACTCCGTTAAGTGATTGCTTAACTAAGCGGAAGGCACGTTTGTAAATATTGTTTTGAACCGGAACTGGCATGAATTTTAAATTGCTTTTTATACAATGTAAAAACTTGTAAATTGTTTACTCTTAATGCTGCTCTTCATTTAGAATTAAACGATTATTTTTCATTGAAACCATTCACAACAAAAAAGACCAACCCGAAAGCTGATCCTTTTACATGGTATGTTTGAGGTTTTAACATCAAAATCAGGAGTTGCGCAAAAAACGGTCGATTTCCTTAGCCACTTTTCTGCCTGAAGCAATGGCATTAACAACCAGGCTTGCTCCACTTACGGAATCACCTGTAGCAAACACTTTTTGGCGACTGGTTGACTGGTTTGCATTTACTCTGATATTATTCCTTTGTGTTAGCTCTAATTCAAGTTCTGACAGTAATCCATCTATTACAGGATGTACAAATCCCATGGCAAGTAATACAATATCTGCATCAATTATCCTTCGTGTTCCAGGAATAATTTCCATTGTATGACGTTTGTCCTGGTAAATCCATTCAACTTCTTCAACTTCAACGCCTTTAATCTGGTTGTTTTCACCGATAAACCTAACGGTGGAAAGGCTCCAGAATCTTTCGCAACCTTCTTCATGTGAAGTAGTTGTTTTAAGCACTTTACCAAAATATGGCCAGGGATTGTCATCTGCACGGTTTACAGGTGGTTTCGGCATTATTTCAATCTGCATAACACTTGTAGCTTTCTGCCTGATTGAGGTTCCTACACAGTCTGAACCTGTATCGCCACCGCCGATAACCAGGACTTTTTTGTTTTTAGCATTGATCCGGTTTTCATGTTCTACGGTCAGGCCGTCGTTAACCCGGTTTTGCTGGGAAAGGAAGTCCATTGCAAAATGAATTCCATTGAGTTCCCTGCCTTCAGCATTCAGATCACGGGGATGCATTGCTCCGACAGCGATGCACACAGCATCAAACTGATCAATGATTTCTCTTCCTGAAATATCTACACCGATATTCATGCCTGTTTTCACAACAAGCCCTTCTTCAATCATAAGGTTTAAGCGACGGTCGATAGTAGCTTTGCTCAGTTTAAAGTCAGGAATACCGAATCTCAATAATCCGCCAGCTTTTTCGTCTTTTTCGAAAAGTGTTACCCAATGACCGGCTTTATTCAGTAAATCGGCAGCAGCCATTCCGGAAGGGCCGCTTCCGATAACTGCTACTTTTTTGCCCGTGCGAACTGAGGGTGGTTCCGGTTTAACATATCCTTCTGCAAAAGCTTTTTCAACAATGGCAACTTCATTTTCACGGATAGTAACTGGTTCCTGGTTGATATTCAGCACGCAGGCATGTTCGCAACTGGCCGGGCAAATCCTTCCTGTGAACTCTGGGAAGTTATTGGTAGCTGCCAATCGCATATATGCACCTTTCCAGTCGCCTTTATACAAAAGATCATTCCACTCAGGAATCAGGTTATCGACCGGGCAACTCCAGTGACAAAAAGGCACTCCGCAATCCATGCATCTTGCAGCCTGTAACATCCTGTCTTCGCTGTTCAATACCTGTTCTACTTCACTGAAGTCGGTAATTCTTTCGTTCAGAGGTCTGTTTCCGGCATCTTTTCTCCGTATCTTCAAAAATCCGTTTGGATCGCTCATGGTATTTTTTTTTAATATTCCCCCGCCTGAAGGCCGGGGCTACAGATGTATTGATATTTTTTATGGTCAAGGTGAAATCTACAGATCAACCTCAACATCAGCTATTTTCTTCCTGAGTTCTTCAAGTTTTTGTTCATGAAGAACTTTCTTGTAATCATACGGGATGATTTTGATGAACATAGGAAGGTATTTGTTAAGATCATCAAGGATCATCTTAGCTTTTTTGCTTTGAGTAAAATGAAAATGACGCGCAATCAGTGCCGTTAGTTCATGAACATCAACACGATCCTCAACCAGCGACAATTCAACCATCCCCATATTGCAATAATAGTCAAAGTCACCGTTTTCGTCGAGAACATATGCAATACCACCGCTCATCCCTGCTGCAAAGTTGCTCCCGGTTGAACCCAGAACAACCACCCGGCCACCGGTCATGTATTCGCAGCAATGGTTTCCAACTCCTTCAACAACGGCATTAGCGCCACTGTTACGAACTCCGAAACGTTCACCGGCTACTCCTGAAATATAAATTTCACCTTTTGTAGCACCATAAAGTACTGTATTCCCAATGATTATATTTTTATCAGAAGCAAAAGTTGATCCGGCAGGAGGGACTACAATAATTCTTCCACCCGACAATCCTTTACCCAAATAGTCATTTGAATCACCTTCAAGGTGAAGTTCAACGCCAGGCATCAGGAAAGCTCCAAAACTTTGCCCTGCTGAACCGTTAAACCTGCATTTGATTGTTCCTTCGGGCAACCCTTCCGGTCCGTGCAACATAGCAATCTTACCTGAAAGCATGGCTCCTGTGGTACGATCAGTGTTCTTAATGGAGCTTTGAATTACAACCGGTATTTTTTCTGAAATTGCTTTCTCAGCTTGCGCTATTAATTCCAAATCAAGAACCTGATCTATTTTATGATCTTGAACGTCAACACAATGAATGGCATTTACGGCAGATTCTTTTGGCAGGGTTAGTAAACCACTCAAATCAAGATTTTTAATTTTCCAGTGATCAATATCATGGTTTCTTTCAAGCAGATCGAATCGTCCAATGATGTCATCCATTTTTTTATAACCAAGTTCAGCAAGATGTTCACGAACTTCTTCGGCTATAAAGCTGAAGAAAGTCACAAGATTATCAGCTTCACCATGGAACCGTTTCCGTAGTTCCGGATTTTGGGTAGCCACACCAACCGGACATGTGTTCAGATGGCATTTCCGCATCATTACACAACCTAAAACAATAAGCGCGGAAGTAGCTAATCCAAATTCTTCAGCACCCATCAATGCTGCCATAATGATATCTTTTCCACTCTTTAACTGTCCATCTGCCTGCAACATCACTTTCCGGCGCAGGTTATTCATTACAAGCGTTTGTTGTGTTTCAGCGAGTCCCAGTTCTAGCGGTAATCCGGCATGCTTGATTGATGAAGTCGGACTTGCGCCTGTACCGCCTTCGTATCCACTGATTGTTATCAGGTCAGCACCTGCTTTGGTAACTCCGGCAGCTATAGTACCTATTCCACTTTCAGAAACCAGTTTTACACTTATCCTGGCCCTTGGATTTACGTTTTTAAGGTCAAAGATAAGCTGCGAAAGGTCTTCGATAGAATAAATATCGTGGTGTGGCGGTGGCGAAATCAGTGTAATGCCTGGAATAGAATATCTTGTTTTGGCAATAATCTGATCCACTTTATGTCCGGGAAGCTGACCGCCTTCACCAGGCTTGGCTCCCTGGGCAATTTTAATCTGAAGTTCATCAGCATTAACAAGGTATTCCGTTGTTACCCCAAAGCGACCGCTTGCAACCTGT
>JAIFMH010000110.1 GCA_020048595.1 Bacteroidota bacterium
TTTTAATTGCTTCAGTAATATATCCGGGTGTCAGGAAATCCATATCAGCAACCCACATAGGCAGAGCCCCGTCAGCACCCAGGAATTTATCCATTCCGTCCCATTTTATACACGAGCTGCCTTTTCGTTCAACTATTTGGTCAAAATTATAATTCATATTTTCAGTAAAATCAGTTTGAGTGCCGCAAAGGTATTATTTTTTGAGAAGAGGAGGGAAGATGTGAGAAGTTTCGTATTTCATGTATCATGATGCCCTTGCACTGAGCTGGAGTGCATGTTTCAAATTCACTGTCCCAAAATCCAAATCTCGAATTCTTTGTTATATAGCCTTTGACCTTTAGCCTCCTGAACCCTCACTTCCCTGATCCCCAAAACCTAATCCCCAACATCGTCTTTCACATTTGCCGGTCCAGCGATAAATAACTATTTTTGTTCTCACTAAATTACATCAATGACTGATAATCTGATTTCGCAGGTTTCGCGTAAATATTATTTCGACGATACACCTTTTATTAAGCTGATGCGCAGGCGGATACATAAAGTACTGCTTATCGCCAGCAATTACGATGCTTTTATTCTGGAAAGCGACGGACGTATTGACGAACATATTTTCAATGAATACACATCACTGAATCTGAGCAATCCACCGGAACTGATCCAGGTGCCTTCGGAAGAACAGGCGCTTGATGTGCTCGAATCGGATAAAATTGACCTCGTTATCTGCATGCTTACACTTGAAGATATCGATTCTTTCGACCTTGCCAAACATGTAAAACATAATTACCCGTCTATACCTATTGTAGTATTAACGCCATTTTCGCGTGAGGTTACACTGCGACTTTCCAAAGAGGATCTGAGTATAATCGATTACGTTTTCAGCTGGTTGGGAAATCCCGATTTGCTGGTTGCAATTATAAAACTGCTTGAGGATAAGATGAATGCAGAGTATGACGCACTCGAAGTAGGCGTGCAGGTTATACTTCTGGTTGAGGATTCTATAAGGTTCTATTCCAGTTATCTGCCTAATATTTATAAAATTATTATTCAGCAAACAAATTCATTTATGACCGAAGGCCTTAACGAGCATCAGCGTATGATGCGTAAACGGGGAAGGCCTAAGCTTGTTATGGCTACAACATACGACGAAGCTGTGAGGTTATTTGACAGATATGAAAAGAACCTGTTGGGTATCATTTCGGATATCAGCTACAAACGTGCCGGACACGAGGATCCTGAAGCTGGTTTCCGCCTGCTGAATCATGTTCGGTCAAAAACAGATTTCCTCCCTTTTGTTCTGCAGTCTTCCGACCTCAAATACCAGACTGTTGCCCACAACCTGGGAGTTGGTTTTATTGACAAAAATTCCAAAACATTAGCCATTGAGCTCCGCGATTATATGATGGAGTATTTTGCCTTTGGTGATTTTGTGTTCTATGATCCGGATACACACCGGGAACTAATGCGGGCTCCTGACCTTAAAGCGCTTCAAAAACGCATTTTCCAGGTTCCTGACGCTTCGCTTGAATATCATATTTACAGGAACCATTTATCCCGTTGGCTGTATGCCAGGGCATTATTCCCGCTAGCTCAGTTTTTCAGGGATGTAAGGCCGGGTGATTTTACCGATCTTGACGATGTGCGGAGGTTTCTTTTCGAATCCATTGCCGGATTCAGGCTTAACAAAGCAAAGGGTATTATTGCGCAGTTCGATCGTGAAACTTTTGATGAGTATATCAGTTTTACCAGAATAGGAGAAGGTTCCATTGGCGGAAAAGCACGGGGTCTGGCTTTCCTTGATGCCATTGTAAAACGGAACAGGATGTTCGACAGGTTTGCTAATGTAAATATCAATATCCCGCAAACAGTTGTATTATGCACGGATATTTTTGATGAGTTTATGGAGGATAACGATTTGTATAAAGTCGGAATTTCTGACCTAAGCGATTCCGAGATACTTATCAATTTTGTAAATGCCCGTTTGCCACTCCGGTTGCATGATGATCTGCTTAAATTTATTCATCTTGGCAGGAAACCAATCGCAGTTCGTTCATCCAGTTTATTGGAGGACTCCCATTATCAGCCATTTGCCGGAGTTTATTCAACATACATGGTGCCTGTAATGGTTGATGACGAACGTTTCACACTTGAGTTATTAAGCAATGCGATAAAAAGTGTGTATGCGTCGGTTTTCTTTCACGACAGCAAGGCATATATGGCAGCAACCAGCAATGTGATCGACCAGGAAAAAATGGCCGTCGTACTTCAGCATGTTGCCGGAACTCAGTTTGAAGATCGTTTTTATCCTTCATTTTCAGGGGTAGCGCGTTCCATAAATTTTTATCCTATTGCCCCCGAAAAAGCTAAAGACGGCATAGCCAGTATCGCTATCGGGCTTGGTAAATATATTGTTGATGGTGGTGTTTCAATCCGTTTCTCCCCTAAATATCCACGAAAAATCATGCAGCTGTCATCCACGGAGATGGCTTTGCGTGAAACGCAGAAATTTTTCTATGCCCTGGATATGGATCCATACAGTTTCAGGCCTTCGGTTGATGACAGTGTGAATATGAAAAGGCTTAAAATTGATATTGCTGCCGAAGACACCTCGTTCAGGGATATGGTTTCGACTTTTGATTTCGAAAACCATGTAATCCGCGAAGGAATTCTTTCGGAGGGAAAGAGGATTGTGACTTTTGGTAATATTCTAAATCATAATAAATTTCCACTCTCCGATATTCTTTCACTTTGCCTCGAAATGGGTGAGCGTGAAATAGGTAAGCCCGTAGAAATTGAGTTCGCTGTAGAGCTGAATAAAGTAAAAGGTCAGCCTTCAGTATTTAATCTTTTGCAAATCAGGCCTATTGTTGAAAGTAAGGAGCGGGTGGATGTTAAGATTGAGAAAATAAAATACGAGGAAACGATCCTTTATTCACACGCTGCTTTAGGCAATGGAACTGTAAATGATTTACATGATATTATTTATGTAAAAACCGCTTCATTCGATCCATCGCGAAATCATGAAGTTGTTCAGAAAATAGCTGCGCTTAATGATAAATTTCTGGCAGAGCACAGTCAATATATACTTGTCGGTCCTGGCCGATGGGGATCGAGTGATCCATGGCTTGGCATACCGGTTAAATGGCCGCAGATAGCAGCCGCAAGGCTTATTGTTGAATCAGGTCTTGAAAATTATCGGATTGATCCCAGCCAGGGAACCCATTTCTTTCAAAATCTGACTTCCTTCCGGGTAGGTTATTTTACCATTCACCCCTATATAAAGGATGGCTTTTTTGATGTGGATTACCTCGATAGCCTGCCAGCAGTTTATGAGGATGACCTTATCCGACAGGTACACTTCGATGATCCGTTAACCATGATTATTAACGGGCGTACAAATTCCGGTGTGCTAATGCGACCGAATTCAAAGAGTAAGATAAAGACAAAGAAAACAGCTGAAGAATGAGTGTGAATTAGATTTTAGTATATTGTGGGTGCAGCAACTCCAACATTCTTTAGTAAAGAAGTAGATATTGCCCCGGCCTTCAAACTGGGGCAATATCATGAATTCATAGTTTCAATCACTTCTCCATCCAGTGTGAGATATTCCTTCATCAGGCTGGCAGTGAGACACGAATGTACCGGAAGCACTGCTACCAGGTCACCAGGTTTTAAATTACATCCTGTTTGAGTAAGCGAAAGTATTCCATGCTCCTGTGATAGTGAGCTTACTTTTCCAAGCACAGTTGTTGTATCCCAGTTTTTCCTATCCCATTTTACAGCCAAGCCGTAAACTGGCTCCGGATCGGGTGGGAGCAAGGCCTGTTCTTTCGACAGGTGAACAGCTCCTCCATAAATGACAGCTTCCTGCCGGTTATGATGTATTGCCACAACAGGACAAACCAATGCCACTGCAATTTCTTCCAGCGTACATGATCCCAAAATAAACTGCATAACATCAAAAAACACAAAGTTCCCAGGACGGATTTCATCAATCCCGGGCAACACCGGCATTTGACTGCAAGTTGGAGTATCGCCAACAGAAATTATACACTCAGGATATTGTGAAAGGTAGTTTTTTTTCAGTCGGAGCAGATTTTCAGAAGCATAATGTTGTATGTTTATCAGCTCCTGTTTGTCCTTCGCATGATAAGCATTTCCGCTATGTGTGAGAAAACCATCAAAATGTAATTTTGGAGATTTGGAAGCCTCCAAAACCTTGCTGATCAGCACAACATTCGAAACGTCAATACCGGTGCGATGGTAACCTGTATCAATTTTTATAAAGAATCCACAGGCTGCGATCAGCTTTTCAGTAAGGAATGCTGCCGTTTCTACCGATTCAATCAACAGGTGCAGGTTTATTTTTGCAGCCAGCAGATTTATTTCCTCAATCTCAAGCAGGTTGACAGGCAAAGCAATGGTAATATCTTTCCAGCCATGTTGTGCAAAATACTGAGCCATACTTACCGATGAAACAGTTATTGTCGTTACGCCTTCTTCCCGGAACCACTCACTTATAATAGCGGATTGATGTGTTTTAAAGTGAGGTCTGAAAACTACTTTTTGCTCATGCGCTTTTGCAGCCATAGCATGAATATTTCTTTTGCAGATGTCGCTGTTCAGGAGCAGGGCAGGCTTTTTGATATTAAGCATAGCGAAATGACTTTATCCTTGCAAATTTGATACTTTTGCACAAATAAAATGCAAATTATGTACAAATTCGTTTTCATAACAGCAATACTGGCTTTATCGATGTTTTCCACATCCTGCCGTAACGGTTCCGATTCAGGCAAAAATATCGTAACGCAGCGCATTCAATATGATGTTACTATTCGCAATTCCGATCCGGAAATGGATTGGTGGGTGCAGAATATCGAAGGCAGCAACCGTGAGAATTTAATTAAAGATATACTGGCACAGGTTACAAATGGAGAAGTAAAGGCCTATGATTTTCTATCCTTCAGGCCATTCACTGCTGACGAAATTAAAAGCATGATGAAGCGAATTGATACTATCAGTGTTGAACGTTCCACGCCACCTTACGATTTGGTTGATACCGTTCTTGTTACCGAAATCAGGTTAAGCGACATAACAAAACTCCGTTTCCTCGAAGAGTGGAGCATGAACGATAAAACACTGGAATTTACTAAAAAAGTGGCAGGTATTTGTCCTATGGCTGAGCGCCTGACTGATTCAGGTGAACTGCGGGGACATAAACCTCTATTCTGGGTGTTTTTTGATGAAAAATATCCGGCAGAACTCGAACAGAAATAATGGTTTTAGTGATTTTCGATGTCGGATTTTCGTTGCTCAATATTAAAAATTAAATATTTATTTTGCTTTTGCCATTCACTTCCAACTTTTCCTGCCAAACTTCCCTAACCCCTAAAACCTAACCCCCAACGCCTGAATGTATCAATACCACGAATTAAAAAATGGAATTCGCCTTGTCCACAGGCAACAGCGTGGAGATGTAGCTCACCTGGGGGTAATAGTGCATGCCGGCTCGCGTGACGAAAAACCGGATCAGCAGGGATTGGCACATTTTATTGAGCATCTTATTTTCAAGGGGACGCAAAAGAGGAGTAATTACCAGGTACTGAGTCGCCTCGAAAATGTGGGTGCCGACCTCAATGCGTTTACTACAAAAGAAGATACAAGCATTTATGCATCAGTGCAAAGCCGGTATTATCAACGTGCTGCTGATCTGCTTTCGGATATTGTATTTCATTCCATCTTTCCCGATAAGGAAATTGAAAAGGAAAAGGCTGTGGTGATGGATGAGATCAGTTCCTACAAAGACAATCCCGCCGAATGGATACATGATGAATTTGATGAAGTGGTTTTTAAAGACCATCCGCTGGGCAAAAATATACTGGGAACGAAAGAAAAACTTAAACGTTACACTCGAAAAGATATACTAACTTTTCGTGATGCAAATTATATCCCTTCGCGGGTAGTGATTACATCTGTTGCTAATTTCCCGCTCAGTAAAGCAATTACGGTTGCAGAGAAATTTTTTTCAGATGTGCCGGTTGATTTTTCTCCCATGAAGCGGCAGCCTTTTTCGGGATATTCACCAACAACTGTTACAAGGAAGTATTCCCGCCACCAGGCGCATGTAGTTATTGGCAATACAGCCTGTGATGCTCATGACCAGCAAAGGTATGCTATGGCATTGTTGAATAATATTTTAGGTGGTCCGGCCATGAACTCAAGGTTGAACATTGCTCTGCGCGAAAGAAATGGCATTGCTTACAATCTCGAATCCAATTACCAGCCATTTTCCGATACCGGTTTATTCAGCATCTATTGTGGTACCGACGAAAATCTAATGCCCAGAGCGATTGAGCTGATCCATAAAGAATTATACAAATTCAGAAACGTTAGCCTTACAACTATCGGACTACATACAGCTCAACGCCAGCTGAAAGGACAACTGGCTATTTCGCTCGAATCGCATCAGAATGAGATGCTTGCTATGGGAAAAAATATGCTTGTATATGGTAAGATAGATCCTGTTGAAGAAATATATCGTAAAATTGACAGTATTTCGTCAGTAAACCTCCTGGAAATGGCCAATGAAGTATTTGATCCTTCCCGTTTAAGCACCCTTATTTTTAACAACCAAAAACCTACTATCTGATGAATGAATTTGACCAGGGTATCATGAAACCGGGCATAGAGAAATATGCATCGGATCATTCTTCTGCCGAGTTGCCGGTACTTGCAAGGCTGTCGCGCGCTACACATCTGCGCAGTCATCAGCCTCAAATGCTTTCGGGCCATCTGCAGGGTACTTTTCTTCAAATGATAAGTCATATGATAAAGCCGGTTTCAATTCTCGAAATAGGAACATTTACAGGGTATTCAGCCATTTGCCTGGCACAGGGATTACAGCCTGGTGGTAAACTTATCACCGTTGATTGTAATCCCGAAATGGAAGATTTTACACGTCCTTATTTTAAAGAAGCTGGTCTTGAGGATAAAATAGAGTTGATCATTGGTGATGCCACCGGAATTATTGAAAATCTGCCTGGCCAGTTCGACCTCGTTTTTATTGATGCGGATAAAGAGAATTATGTCAATTATTTTAAAATGATCCTACCAA
>JAIFMH010000313.1 GCA_020048595.1 Bacteroidota bacterium
TCAAAAGTAGCTGGTGTGGAGGTTATCAGCTCATCGGGAACGCCGGGAGCTTCTTCGAGCATTGTTATTCGTGGCCGGTCTTCGCTACGTGCATCAGGCAACTCTCCGCTTTTTGTGGTGGACGGAATCCCAATCGATAACAGTTACGATGGGAGCTACGTTTACGACTACTCAAACCGTGCCATCGACCTTAATTCCGATGATATCGAATCAGTATCAGTACTCAAAGGTGCGGCGGCAGCGGCACTTTATGGAATCAGGGCAGCAAACGGCGCTATACTGATCACCACCAAATCGGGTAAAAGCAATAAAGGGATTAAAAAAAGCATAAGTTTCAAAACATCATTAGGATTCGATCAGGTTAACAAGTTGCCCGAGAGACAATCGCTGTATGCACAAGGTTCCAATGGTGCCTATTCATCAACATCCAACTTAAGCTGGGGGCCACTGATTGATACATTACGGTACGATGGTGCTACCAACTACCCCAAAGATATAAACGGTCATATCGTTGGCATGAGTGATCCGGGTGCAACTGACAAACCTGCGGTTGCTTATCCGGTTGATGATTTTTTCGAAACAGCTATAACCAGCAACTCATATCTCAGCATGTCGGGAAATAATGATTTCGGAAGCTTTTTGTTTTCGGCGGGTCATTTGAATCAGTCAGGGATAGTACCTATGAGTAATTTTGTACGTACCAATTTAAAAATTGCCGGCGACGCCAAGCTATCTGAAAAGCTTAGAATTTCAGGAACAGCGAACTTCTCCAATTCAGTAAGCAACCTAACACAGAAAGGGAGTAACCTTTCGGCAGTTATGGTTGGACTTATGCGGAATACCCCAACATTCGACCTTACAAACGGATCCAGCGATCCGGCAAATGATCCCGTTGCCTATATGTATCCCGATGGATCCCAGCGAAATTATTACAGCAGTTACGACAACCCGTATTGGTCTGTGAATAAAAACCAGGCCAGTTCGGAGGTGAACCGTATTATCGGAAGTACCCAGGTTGATTATACCCTGTTTCCATGGCTTAGTGCTATGTACCGGTTAGGTATCGACCATTATTCCGAAAGGAGAAATTCCTTTTTCGACAACAACTCCAGCGATACTCCTAATGGATATGTAACAGCGAGTATCTACAATTTCAGAGGGATCAACTCCGATTTTGTTCTGAGTTCGGAGAAAGATATTACTAAGAATTTGAAATTAAATGTGGTAGCCGGGCATAATTATTATGAGAAAGAAACTTATTCCAATAGCCAGCGTGGCGATTCACTCCTACTGCCCAACTTTTATGACCTGAGCAATACAAAAACGGTTTCGGGCGACGACAATTCAACAGCCTATAAAATTGTGGGTATATATTATGATGTTAAACTGAGTTACAAAGGCATGCTGTATTTTAATACTACCGGCCGCAACGACTGGACTTCGACCCTCGCCAAAGGAAATAATTCTTTCTTTTATCCGTCTTTAAATGCAAGTTTCATTTTTTCGGAAGCCTTTCACCTGGATAAGGGCAAAATCTTCAGCTATGGAAAAATCCGTGCCTCCTGGGCTGAAGTGGGTAATGATGCTCCAATCTACTCACTGCAGAATTACTATACTGCCATTCAAGGCGGAATCAGCGGTCAAACAAGTTTTGCTACCGAGCGAACCATTGGCAATATGAACCTGAAACCTGAAACAACACGTTCATCAGAAATTGGAGCTGACCTTCGCTTCTTTGGTAACAAACTTGGGATAGACCTGGCTTATTACGAATCTAAAAGTATAGGTCAAATCGTTGAAGTACCCGTGGCTTATGCAACAGGATACGACCACATGGTATTGAATGCAGGCGAAATTTCCAACAAAGGGATTGAAGCTCAGATTTCGGTCACACCGGTTGATCGCAATGGATTTGTATGGGATATGATGTTCAATTTCACGCGTAACAGAAACATTGTGGAGGACCTTCCCGAGGGAGTGCCATTGCTTGATTTCGAAACCACCGGCGTAAGCAGCACCCGCTCCGTTGCCATCGAAGGGCAGCCTTATGGAGTGCTTTACGGAACGCGTTACCTGCGCGACTCCCTCGGACAGATACAAGTAGGCAACAATGGCTATCCATTGGTTGATGTACTGCCAGGTGTAATCGGCAATCCCAATCCTGATTATATGTTAGGTATTCGGAATACTTTTAATTACAAAGGCTTTCAGCTTACATTTCTATTTGATATAAAACAAGGCGGAGATGTTTACAACGGTACCAAAAATGTAATGCAATCGATGGGAACCAGCAAAATAACTGAAAATCGAAACGAAGATTTTGTTTTCTCTGGTGTAAATGCAAACACCGGACTTCCAAACGAAGTAGTGGTTAAGCGTAACAGGGATTATTATTCGTCACAGGGAGGACTTGCCGGATTATCGGAAGCAGCTATTGAAGACGGATCATATGTAAGGTTGCGTGAGCTGGGAGTCTCCTATAGTCTGCCTGTCAAATGGCTGTCAAAAACATTTTTCAAAGGCATAAACCTCAGCATTAACAGCCGTAACCTGCTGCTCTGGACCAAATATTCAGGTATAGATCCCGAAACAAATCTTTCGGGAGTATCCAACAGTCTGGGACGGGATTATTTTAATATGCCCAATACAAAAAGTGTTGAGTTCAGCCTTCAATTGACACTATAATTCAAAATACATATCCTTATGAAAACAAACCGATCCATTATATTTTCCTTTCTTCTGATTGTAATAATGCTGTTTAACAGTTGCGAGCTGGAAGAAACCAACGTGAATCCCAACAGTCCAACCGCCGTTCCACCATCAGTGATGTTGCCTTTTACCCAGGAAACAATGGCCACGCTTAGTTGCGGAACAACCCAGGTTATGACAGGCATCTTTATGCAGTATTATCTGGGTGTTGATAATCATCCGGTACAGGTTCAGCAATATATTCTTAATGAGGCTCTTTATGTGGATTGGAACTGGAACGATTATTATGATGGGCCAATGATCAACCTTAGAATAATGATTGACCAGGCTGAAAAGGAAAAATCATACTACTATGCAGGAATTGGTAAAGTGCTTTTAGCCAACTGCCTGGGAAATGTTACTTCGTTATGGGGCGATGTTCCTTACAGGGAATCTCTTCAGGGATCAGTAAGCCTGAATCCGGTATTTGATCCTCAAAAAGACTCATATGAGGCCATACAGCAGTTACTCGACGATGGCATTGCAGACCTGCAGAAAACATATGCGGGCTCGAAACCTGCATCTGATGATATAATTTTTGGCGGAAATACCACCAAGTGGATACAAGCAGCCTGGGCATTAAAAGCCCGCTACTATCTGCATCTGACCAAACGCATCTCAGAACTGGATTACATCCCGGCACAAAAAGCACTGGATGCCGCAGCCAATGCAATGAAAGCAAGTGATACCGATATGGAATACCATTTCGGTTATTCAGCAGCGGAATACAATCCGTTTTACTCTTACACATTACTTAATTACATCTTACCTAATCCTAGTTTTACAGACCTGATGCTGCAACTGAATGATCCCCGGAGGTCATTCTATTATAAAAAGAAATTCGGTGTAGCCACTCTTAATGGATTGTATTATACCTCCAGCAATTCACCTGTACCCCTTATTACCTTTTATGAACTTAAATTCATCGAAGCTGAGGCAAGGCTGCGCCTTAATGCCACTGATCCGGCAGCACAAACTGCTCTCCAGGATGCCGTAAAAGCCAGCATTAAAAAGATCACCGGTACAGCAACTTCTGATGCTGCTATTAACAGCTACATCACTGCAAATGCAACTCTGAAAGGTAATTTTGAAAGCGATCTTAAAACCATTATCACTCAGAAATACATTGCCATGTTTACTTCCATTGAGTCGTGGACTGACTACAGGCGTACAGGCATTCCTGAACTTGTCCCCAACGTTAACGGCGATCACAATCAAAATCCGGGCGGAGCCATCCCGCGGCGCTTTGCTTATCCTCAAACAGAACGATTGTATAACAGCAACTTTCCTTCGTACTTACCTAACCTGCAGGACAGAATGTGGCTGGATGAATAAGCATTGTTTCTGAGACAAACTAATTGATGTGAAAAGGTGGTTTTTAATAAATCACCTTTTTCTTTTGGTATTCTGAGCAAGACTTATTTTTAAGGCAAAAGGAATCCTACATTTCTTTCCGAACTAGTATCAGTCGACTGTTCTTTAATTAACCGCTAGTAAGATTTATAGTAATTTGAAACTATACCCCATTTTTTTGCCTGTTCTCAACTAATTGGATCCGCAATGGCAATTAATTTTTGTTAATTTTCTCTCCCGCAAACGATTGCGATAAAAACAGGTATTTTATATGGATAATTTTCTTATATCTTTGCGAAACCTAATCCCCCAACCAATGAAAAAGATCCCTTTACTAATTATCTGTTTACTTATCATTTCAACTGCCTTTCCCCAGGTTTCAATTGATCATATGGAGCCACCAAACTGGTGGACAGGAATGAAAGATAACTCCCTTCAATTGATGGTTCATGGGAAAGATATCGGTAAAACTAAAGCCTTTCTCGAATATAAAGGAGTGAAAGTAAAAAAAAGTACCGGTACCGGAACCGACTATTTATTTGTCGACCTTGAGATTGGCAACAGCACCAAGCCCGGAACAATAACAATCAATTTCAAAGAAAATGAAAAAGATAGTGCATTAATAACTTATAAATACGAGTTAAAAGCCCGTGACAAGGAATCATCTAAACGAGAAGGATTCAATACTTCGGATATGATGTACCTTATTATGCCCGATCGGTTTGCCAATGGCGATCCCAATAATGATGATATGCCAGGCATGCTTGAGAAAGCTGACCGCACAAATCCGAATGGACGGCATGGCGGTGATATTAAAGGTATTGCAGATAATTTGGGTTACCTGCAAAAGCTTGGTGTAACTGCAATCTGGTGTACTCCGTTACTCGAAAATAATATGCCCAGGGCTTCGTACCACGGATATGCAACCACTGATTTATATAAAGTTGATCCCCGTTTCGGTACAAATGATAGTTACCGTGATATGGTTACCCTGGCTCACAGCAGGGGAATCAAAGTTGTGATGGACATAGTTTTTAATCATTTCGGCACCAATTCGTACTGGATGAAAGACTTGCCTCAGAAAGACTGGATTAACGAATGGCCTGAGTTTACACGCTCCAACTTCAGGGGTACAGTTATTTCGGATCCATACCGCTCACAATATGATGAAAAGAAAATGTCGAATGGCTGGTTTGATACTTCCATGGCAGATTTCAACCAGAAAAACCCGTATGTAGCTCGCTATCTGATTCAGAACAGTATCTGGTGGATTGAATTTGCTGGTCTTGATGGTCTGCGCCAGGATACATATCCATATTCCGACAAAGATTTTATGGCAGAATGGTTGAAAGAGCTGCGGAATGAATACCCAAATCTGAATGTGGTTGGTGAAGCATGGATAAACTATCCTACTCAGGTTTCGTATTGGATGGATAATAAAACCAATAAGGATAAATACCGTTCAAACCTTTCGCATGTTTTCGATTTCCCACTCATGGGAGCTGTTCAGAAAGCTTTTACAGAAAATGAAGGTTGGGATACGGGCCTGGCTCGTTTATACGAAATCCTGGCTCAGGATTTTCTGTATAGCGATCCTACAAAACTGATCACTTTTGCTGATAATCATGATATTGAGCGCATGTACCCGGTTCTGAAAACGGTTGATAACATGAAAATGGCACTCGCTTTCCTGGCAACTACGCGTGGTTTGCCCATGATCTATTACGGTACCGAAGCTTTGAGCGATCGTGGATCATTGCATGGTGATGCCGGTAAACGTAAGGATATGCCTGGTGGCTGGCAGGGTGACTCTACCAATATGTTTACCCGGGACAATCTGAGCGCTGATCAGAAAGATATCCTGGATTTTACTTCAACACTTTTCACCTGGCGGAAAAGCAATAAAACTGTTCAGGAAGGGAAACTCACTCACTATATTCCTGAGGATGGTATTTATGTCTATTTCCGTACTTTAGATAAGGCATCGGTGATGGTGATTGTGAACAATAACGAAAAGTATGTAAAAACAGTTGCAACAGCCCGTTATGACGAAAATCTGAAAGGTTTTAAATCAGGTAAAGACGTGATATCCGGAAGCCAGGTAAAGGATTTGAGTAAAATTGAAGTCCCAGCCAAAAGTGTTATGATTATTGAATTGTCAACCAAATGATGAAAATAGTACGCATACCGGGAATAGTATTATTCCTGCTAATTGCACAGGTTTCTTTTGCGCAGGTAACCTGGCTGAAGCCTGAAAGTCCTTCCATTTCCGATTCGGTTACGGTTTATTTTAATGCAGCTGAAGGGAATATGGCTTTAATAGATTTTACGGGCAATGTGTACCTTCATTCCGGAGTAATTACCAGTAAAAGTCTCGATGGCCACGACTGGAAATACGTAGTCGGCAACTGGGGGAAAGAGGATAAAAGTGTGCTGATGAAGCGAGAAGGCAAAAACCTATATTCGTTTCGTTTTGTCATTAGCAGCTTTTATAAGCTGAGACCCGAAGATATTGCCAACCAACTGGTTTATGTTTTCCGGAATGCGGATGGAAGCCTTGTTGGAAAAACAAAGGATAATGAGGATATCCTCGTTCCGGTTAACGGATATAAACCTAAAGTTCAGGTAGCAACCGGCGGGAATAGTGAAAAACACAAGCTTTCACGGGTTGAACAATTCCCTGATACATGGAATATTTATACCGATAAAGGAACGATTTCTCTCAAACCATTTTCAGAAAGTTTACTGGAAGTTACCTATTTCCCGAAAGGGATTTCTAAAGCTGATCCTTCGCATTCAGTAATTATGCAACTCGGAAAAGTTGTTCTTTCTTCGGAGCAGATTCCTACCGGATATCTGTTTCGAAACGGTCAAATGACAATCATCGCCAATGCCGATCCATTTTATCTGACTTATATATACAAAGGCGATACTTTACTGAGTGAG
>JAIFMH010000090.1 GCA_020048595.1 Bacteroidota bacterium
CAAGGCAAAGCCAACCGTTGCCGCAAAAATCAAAATCGAAAATCGTGATCTCATCTTTGGCGTTTAAATGCAGATTATCAAACCAGATATCAAGATGTACAGCTCCATGTCTCAGTTTTGTTAAATCAGCATTTCCAAGTTCCTCCAGCAAAAACTTTTGGACTGAGGCCATAAATGTCATTTCAGCCGTTTCAAAAGATAAGAACTGTTTAAGTATTTCAAACGAATCGATAAGGAGCAACTGGGGTGTATACGTTTCTCTGTTCAGTTTTAAATTCAGGGTGTTTTTATGAATTAAAGCCATTGTTTCCATCTGTTTTAATTTTTCACAAAGATAGGCATTTTGTCGCATAAATTGCGACATTTGGCAATTTATTTTTTTATCTGGTTGTAAATACCTGGTTAATAGACAATATTTTTTTTTATGTGTTTATATGCTCATAATACTTTTTG
Source organism: Bacteroidota bacterium (assembly GCA_020048595.1). Classification (GTDB taxonomy): domain Bacteria; phylum Bacteroidota; class Bacteroidia; order Bacteroidales; family UBA4417; genus UBA4417. The sequence goes on from JAIFMH010000090.1 coordinate 454, forward strand.
ATTCTGACTTCTATATACCTTTTTAAATACGTTTCGTTTATGAATACATTCGACCAGTTTTCAAATCGCCGGCATTGTATTCCTAAATAAAAATAGTGTAAGCTCAGGCCTAAAGTGGGTAGTAGTCGCTTTTCGTCCATACTTATTTTTGTTATGCTTTCATATCCGTTTAGAAAACTTTCCATTTTCATTCTATGTTCATTTTTATCAGGTTCCAATACAAATAATTGAAGTAAATAGTATGCAATATCAAGGCAAAGCCAACCGTTGCCGCAAAAATCAAAATCGAAAATCGTGATCTCATCTTTGGCGTTTAAATGCAGATTATCAAACCAGATATCGAGGAGTACAGCTCCATGTCTCAGTTTTGTTAAATCAGCTTTCGCGAGTTCTTCCAGCAGTAATTTTTGGACTGATCCCATAAATGTCATTTCAGCCGTTTCAACAGATAAGAACTGTTTAAGTATTTCAAACGAATCGATAAGGAGCGCCTGGGGTGTATACGTTTCTCTGTTCAGTTTTAAATTCAGGGTGTTTTTATGAATTAAAGCCATTGTTTCGCCGACTTTGAAATGTGTTTCTGATGAAAAATTAAGTGACTTTTCACCTTCGGCCCACGAAAACATTACACCTGGCCGGTTTCCCTCAGGAGCTGAAAAAGATTGTATATAATTTCCGGTTAAATCTTTTATTGCAAATGAAACGGAGATGTTATTCTCTTTTAAAAGATTTGTAAGTCTTATTTCCTCAATAATTTCTTTGTCGGTCCGCCAGTTAAGGCTATACACCCGGAATATGTATTTCTTTTCGCCGGAGTGAATAAGATACGAATGGTTTATGCCAGCTTTAATCAAACTACATGTTGCATTTCTTGCCAGGTTATATTTTCCCTGTAAAAACACGTTGAGGTGATTTGCTGAAAGGATAGAGCTTGAAACGGGAAACATACTCATAGCCGGTAACATTAAATGCATATGCAGCTTCTTTTTCGGAAAAGCTGCATACGTTTATATTAATTGAAAATTTTAATTAAAGAACCTTTCGGTTTATTATTCGTATCTCAGAGCGTCAATCGGATCAAGCTTAGCTGCTTTTACAGCAGGGATAATTCCTGAAGCCAAGGCTACAACCAGACAAAGTCCAACACCCCAGATTATCCAGTTCCATGGAATAATAAAACTGGTGCCAATTGAAAGTGCCAGTGCATTTCCAATCGCAATACCTAAAATTATACCTAGTAATCCGCCAATCTGCGCAATTACGACTGCTTCCGCAAGGAACTGGTTTCGGATTGTATTCCTGGTTGCGCCAATGGCTTTACGAATGCCAATTTCACGTGTTCGTTCGGTTACCGATACAAGCATAATATTCATCAGTCCAATTGCAGCTCCGAGTAAAGTAATTAGGCCTATTATAATAGCGGCAAAACGCAAATAGCTTAAACTGTCGAACAACATATTAGCCAGGTTATCACTCTTCGAAATATCAAAACTGTCTTCATCTCCGACATCAGTTTGGCGTACAATCCTGAATATTCCTGTTGCTTCATCAATTGCAGCTTCGAGCTTTTCTCCGTCCGAAACGTGCACATTTATGCTATAGGATGCATTTGGACGGGCAAATCTTTGCCGCGCATTATTGATTGGGATAAGGCAAACATTGTCAGGATTAAAACCCATACTCGATCCTTTTTCCTTCAGAACACCAACAACAAGATATCTTCCCGGACCTATGTTTATATATTTCCCAACCGGATCCTCATTATTTTTAAAAACTTTCTTAATAACATCATTGCCAACTAATGTCACAGATGCTCCATAGAACACCTCAGTCGGGGAAATATTACGGCCTTTAATAATTTCGTTTCCAGAAGTGATGATGTAATTTTCGTCACATCCGATTATTGGTACATTGGGATTGGTTTTATTGTTGGCAAATTTTACGGTAGCCAGGTTGGTAGCATATATAAATACCGAAGGTGTTGCAGGAAAAGTATACGATTCTTTAAAACGCAAGGCTTCTTCATAGGTGATTTCACGAAAATGCTTAGGCTTGCTGCGGTTGTTGCCTACATTCACCTGCATGGTTCTGTTACGAATGGTAAAAGTATTGGCTCCCATCATCTGGAAATTATCATTAAGGTAATATTTAATGGCATCAATGGAAGTGAGTATTCCAACCAGGGCCATAATCCCAAATGCGATAATCAATACCGTTAAAGTAGTTCGCATCATATGACTTCGCACTGATTGCATCGAAATACGAAGATTTTCCAGTACAAGACCGCCGAAAAATGATTTCATGATAAATGTGTTATTGCTATAATTTAAGTTCGCCTTTCAGATCATTTAATCCAATAATCTGCAATTGATATATTGCTACCAAAGTAAATGTTTGGTAAAATTACTGATTTAAATTATACCAGTAACAAAAAAAAGCAGGGATGTTTACGCCTAAAATAAAGAGATTGCCGACGTCATGAACAATGACCAGAATAAAACAGAAGCACTGAGGTAAACCAATAAAAAATGGTTGGCTGAATAATACCTGGTAGCGATAAAAGTGCCTAGTGGAATGGAAAGTAATATCGGAGTTATAATAACTATGCCAGCCATTCCGAACTTGTTTACAATTTTAATAATCATCCTGTTACGTCTCGTAAATCTGCGTGCAGGAATAAATTTGGGAACATTGATATTCAGAGATCCATATATTTTTGTTTTTAGTAAATGGAAATAATAAAAAAAATATCTCGAATAAAGCTGGAGTATCCATTTACTCAGGAAAAAGAATATAATAATCCCGGCAATCCCACCAGCAGAAGTAGATAACCAGGTTTGTATAAAATTTAAACCCATACCAAATGATAATGCCGGTGCGAGAAGGAATTTTGTGCTGCTTACAAGCAAAACAATTAATATTTTTAGGAATCCGGACAAAGCAAACGTTATTTGATGTATAACGCAACTGATGGTTGAATGTTGTAAAAAAAGCAATAATTAATTAACTGAATCGCCCCCCAAAGGAAAAACCAATTATGATAATCAGAAGGTTATTGTTCAAACATGGCAATCCATGCCGATACTTCGGAATATTTGCTTAATCAATAGGAATTTCAATAAAGCGACGGGAATAATGTGGGTTATCCTATACCTTTTGCCCAAATGCCAGATCGCCTGCATCGCCGAGGCCTGGAACAATATAACCCAGTGCAGTTAGTTCATCATCAATTGCTGCTACCCAAATTGTTGTTCCGGATTTTGGAAGCATTCGTTTTAAATATTCAACGCCCTGCACGCTGGCAACAACGGATACAAAATGAGTGTGAACAGGTTTCCCGTGAATAAGTAACGAATTAAAGGATGCAACCATCGATTGTCCGGTTGCTAACATGGGATCGGTTAAAATCAGTACCCGGTTCTCAATCTCAGGACTGGAAACATATTCAATCTGTATAGAAAATTTATCGTCTTTACGGTGCTCACGGTAAGCCGAAACAAATGCATTATCTGCATTGTCAAAATAATTAAGCATTCCCTGGTGCAACGGCAAGCCTGCTCTTAAAATTGTAGCCAGAACCGGAGTGTTTTTCATTACCTGTACTTCAGCAGTCCCTAATGATGTAATAACTTCCTGGGGAACATACTCAAACGTTTTGCTGATCTCGTAAGCGAATATTTCGCCAATGCGTTCCATGTTGCGCCTGAATCGCAAGCTGTCCTGCTGTATGGATAAATCACGAAGTTCACGTACAAACTGATTTACTACTGAATTTTTACTTCCGATATTGATCACCATACTGCTGGTTGTTTTATAAATGTTTATTCATTGTTCCGATTCCGAAACCTTACAAAAATAAGTACTTTGATCTATTGTTTTGACAATTGGAAATACTTTTTTAATTGCAACCTGCTTAATCGCCATAATTTCAATGTTATACGAAAAGGAAGTGGAAGTGTGTTTCTGATAAAACGTTGATAAATCACTTTTTTTGCACCAAAACTACTATAAAATCTTGCTAATCCTTCGTTATTGGATCCTTCAAAGTCGAGCGTCAGTGGCTTGCCTGCATTTTGCTGAATAAATGAGTCAATCAGCCAGGGCATGGCATTTAGTTTTTTCCCGCTTTCGGAGAGTGCTGAAAAAAGGAAAATGGCCTTCTGATGGCTGTTGATCCATAGAATAGCCGCTACCAGTTGGTTAAATTCATCGTAAGCTCCCCATATTTCGCCTGTTCCTTTATGCATGCTTTCATATGCGATACGCTGTATAAGTGTATATTGTTTATCATTCAGATGACTCAGTTCCAGACCTTTGTTCGCTCTGAAAAGCGTAATGATCTCCTCTGGCCTGATGTTTTTCGAAATTGTGAGTTTATTTTGAGACGCTTTTTTTAAATTCCGCTTTAAATTATTCTGATAGCCGGAAAGGATTTCTTTGTATTCACTTATCAAATCCAGCTCAAGGTTGATCATATCAGATACATTGACCGAAGTATGTATCCTATTGGATGTATTCAGATTAATATCAACAAATTTAAATTCCGTAGGGATACATTTTATAAATTCCGGCAATTTCTCGTCCGATGACAAGCACCGGTAAAAAAGTCCAAGTTGCTGTGTAAAATACGGTTGCATTATATAATTGAAACCAGCTTTTGACGAAACGGGTAAAGGGAATACTTTCTCGTACTCATCTTCAACAAGCGCACACCAGCCGGGGCTTACAATATCTAAATACCATGCACTAGCATTTAGATTTCCGTTTACAGCATTTCTGATGCAATCGTCCCATTGCGATTTGTCAATCATATCATGTTGCAGAAACCGGATCACCTGAGAATTGAATTAAATTTATAAGTTTCGCGTTGTTATTTTGGACTTGTTATTTGGCTCCTAACTGGGATTTGGACTTCAATTATAGATCGTTAACATCATCTCTACTGCTTCATTCCCTCTTCCACCATATCAATATAAACCTGGAGCCATCCTTTCCAATCTCCTTTTTCATTAATAGCGGGATTGTGCCACAGAGGTATAAATGTACCACCAACTTTTTTTACTTCGCTGATAAGTCCTTTAATTGTTTCGGAGGCTTTTTGCGGGGTGAGCTTCATATAATCATGAAGGGTGCCGTCCATCACAGTAAAGGGATGTATCATCAGAGTGGTTTGTGAATCCTGATCCAGATCGAAGAAAGGGAAAGGTGTACATATTGATGCCCTGAAACCCGGAACTTCCGCATAACCCATAGTATGATCATTGTAAATATCATTATTAATAAGGTTGCGGTACGTCTCGGGCAATGTCAATTTTAGGAAATGCTGCCTGCTGTGTTCTACATCACGTTTCAGAATTTTCGATAATCTTTCTGTTTCCATCACCATCAGGGAAGGCTGTATGGAAGAGGCATAGGATGGGTGAATACCGATTTCGGCATAATCTGCAAGGTATCTGATGAGGTTTTGGAAATACCTGTTGTTATAAGGGATATTTTTATCGTTTGGCCCATAGTCAGCCAGCAAAATAAAGTAAATTGGACGGTAGTTGTATTTCTTTTGAAGCTGCATCTGAAGTTCAAAAGTGTCGAAAGGATCATGCTCAAGCCTTAGCAGAACCCGTATTCTTTGCCTTACTTCATCGAGGTCCCTATTCTGGAATGCCTTGTAAATACCCCCAATTGCCCTCGTAATTCCTTTGTTTTTAAATGCGTATGCTGCATCAATGTCAATGGACGGTATAAAATGATAAACAGGAGTAGTAAATATAAGATCGCTGAACCGTTCATGCAAAATATCCCTGATCCGGATGGACCAAATATTGACCAGCGGTTTATGAAGGTATCCTTGCTGGTAGGCATCACTTCCTGCAGCAAGGTAGCGGTTATGGTTATCACGAAGGTGAGGAAGATACTCCTCATACCGGGTAACCAGGTAAAAAGCTGCCGCAAACGGATCAAAGGGCAAAACTGAGTCCCTGTCATTTACCGGAAAAAAAACCAGTCCATCTTCAAACGTAAAATGCCTTAATTCCTTCGCTGAGATTTTATTTTCAAAAAGCAGTCCGTTAGATGCAAAAAACAGCTGTTTTTTGTTAACCGATACACCATACGAAAACTTAGGACCATCATGGCGATCAAAAACCTCAGTATCATTTGTATATCCTATCTCAATGCCCAGAAGCCTGGTGAGCATCAGTTGCATAGTGAAATGCAGTCGGTTAGTTTCTTTCGGAATCAGGATCAATAACATCAGGACAAAAGATATTGAGCAAAAATACGTTTTTATTGAGGCTTTTTAAAAGATAATTTTTGAGGCTTTTTCAGGTAACAGCAATTTTGAAAAACTATTATGTTTTAGGGGCAACATATTTAAATGAATTCTGTCTTACTTAAAATTCAAATAACTACTTTCACTAATATTGAACCAAAGGTAAAACCGGACAAGCATTTAATCCACATAAGGGTTGACTACTCACTCATTTTTATTAACAAACCGGCTCTCATTAGCCGAATTGTTTTACTTTTGAATTTGAATAATTTTCTTTCCTCTGAATCGAACCAA
>JAIFMH010000155.1 GCA_020048595.1 Bacteroidota bacterium
ATACTTCCGTTTGGTCCGGAACTTGCCAGGATGTTGTATGTAAGTTGAGTGAAGGTTGCACTAATTGTATGCGCCATCGTTATATTCGTGAAGGTATAGGTTGTAATCGCACCCTGTGATACACCATCAACCAGTACATCTGCAACCTGGTAACAGGCATCCGGAGCAATATTGAAGGTTTGATCGGCTCCGCAATTCACATTGGATGACCCGTTTGGTGTAATACTTCCGTTTGGTCCGGAACTTGCCAGGATGTTGTATGCAAGTTGAGTGAAGGTTGCACTAATTGTATGCGCCATCGTTACATTCGTGAAGGTATAGGTTGTAATTGCACCTTGTGAAACGCCATCAACCAATACATCCGCAACCTGGTAACAGGCATTTGGAGCAATATTAAAGATTTGGCTGGCTCCACAATTCACATTAGTTGAACCGTTTGGTGTGATAGTACCATTTGGACCGGCAGAAGCGGTGATAATGTAATTTAGTTGTGAGAAAGTAGCGCTGATGGTATGGTTTGCATTCACATTGGTAAATGTATAACTGCTTACTGCTCCAACTGATACACCATCAACCAATACATCTGCAACCTGGTAACAGGCATCCGGAGCAATATTGAAGGTTTGATCGGCTCCACAATTCACATTGGTTGAACCGATTGGTGTAATACTTCCGTTTGGTCCGGAACTAGCCAGGATGTTGTAAGTAAGTTGAGTGAAAGTTGCACTGATTGTATGCGCCATCGTGACATTATTGAAGGTATAGGTTGTAATGGCACCTTGTGAAACGCCATCAACCAATACATCCGCAACCTGGTAACAGGCATTTGGAGCAATAGTAAAGGTTTGGCTGCCTCCGCAATTAACATTAGTTGAACCATTTGGTGTGATAGTACCATTTGGACCGGCAGAAGCGGTGATAGTATAAGTAAGTTGAGAGAATGTAGCACTAATTGTGTGCGATGCTGTTACATTATTGAAGGTATAGGTTGTAATGGCACCTTGCGAAACACCGTCCACTAATACATCCGCAACCTGGTAACAGGTGTTTGAAGTAATATTGAAGGTTTGATTGCCTCCGTTTGTTACGGTAACCGCACCGTCTGGTGAAATGGTGCCATTGGGGCCGGCACTTGCTGTTATGGTAATTTCAAAATTTGTGGTAAAACTTACAATTCCACCATAACTTGTACCTGCTGAATTGATTGCGTACGCCTGAACATAATATGTTGTATTAGGTATTAGTGATTCTATCATTTCACTAAAAATACCTGTACCGGTTCCATTCGTTTCTTTAATAACACCTGCTTCACCGATTGTGGGTGTATTATCTGTCGATGAAAATACCACTCCCCTTTCTGTAACCGGATTGCTGCCACCATTGGTAATCTCACCCCCCACTAAAGCCTGAGTTGTAGTATAGGTTACAACTGCATTTGTCGTAAGTACGGGACTTGCAACAATCATTAAATCAGTAAAAGGAACTACAGAAAGATCAACGTACGCTTCAGCATGAATCCAATTACTGACATTCCCGAAATCAGCAACTTCAACCAGAACATTTCTTTTGGTTGGGTCATATTCTGTTCGTTTGGGTGGGGTAGCCGAAAAACCATCTACGACCAAAGCATTTAAATATGCTCCGGAAGGATCTTCGATAGAAGGAATTGTACCACCTGGAGCGCCAGCCGCGCCGGTAAACAGCACAGCGAAAATATCACTGATGCCGTTCGTTGGGTTGTTATCGTCGGTGTAGGCATAAAATGTTTCGCCGTCTGTAGCTATTGCAAAACTACCCGATTCAAGAAGAATACTTCCGGTAGCTGCGCCACCGCTTCTTGTTAATGAAAAAACATCAGGACTGGTTTCTTTTACTGCGATCACTTGTCCTGCAGGAACAATACTTGCAGGCGATGTCCACGATAATACCGATTCACCGGAACCAAACGTTAATGTGGTATTGTTGAATGAGTTTTCGGTAAAATAAATTTTTGTGTTTGCAGGAATATCTTTTACAGCTACAAACGAAAAACCATCAATTGTTTCATGATTTAAACCTGTAATTGCCACCAGCGGGTCAGAGATTCCTGTGTCGTCGTTGTTTATGGTTCCGGTTTGCGAACTGGGGCTTCCGCTGACATAGCCAGTTCCCGGACTTACAGTTAATACTATTGTTTCGTTCGTTTCCAAATCTGAATCTGCCACCGGAATTACCGTGACCGTTGCAGAAGATGAACCATTCGGAATTAACACTGTTCCTGAAGATGCGCTAAAAGTTGCAGCTCCGGTTTGGGTATAATCTGTTGTTAATGTTGCTGTGCCGCCAACTGTAAAATTAATGGTGTAATTACTTGCAGCCACTTCGCTTAAAGTAAAAGTATATACCATATTTATTGCTCCGTTCTCCAAAACACTTGAAGGGGAAATTGAAACTGTAACCGACGGATTGATGCTTTCAACAAAAGGAACCGTAGAAAGATCCTGGTTGGGCAGGGCATGTAACCAATTGTTTAAATTGGAGAAATTGGCATTAGAAACATCAACAACCCTCTTCAGCGGATCATATTCAGTTCTGTTTGGATCAACTGCAGGAAAACCGTCAATCAGAATTGAATTTGGATAAAGGGTTGTGGGATTTTCTGCTGCAGGAATGCTCCCTCCCGCGCCAGATGAACCTCCTGTGTATAAAACTGAATAAATCGCATTAATTCCAAGTAATGGATTGTTGTCGGCATCGCTGTATGCATATACACTTTCACCGGCAGTGGCCAGCGACAAAGTTCCGCTTTCGAGGGAAATTGTTCCGCAAACTCCACTTATACATGCAGTAGTGAAAATATTTGCCGGATTTTCTTTAATTACCACAACTTCTCCTTTTGCCAATCCGGCACCTGGAGCCGTCCATTTTAAAACCGCTTCACTTCCGGTAAAAGTAAGTGTTGTATTATCAAATGAATTTTCAGTGAAATAGACAACTGTTCCCGATGTGATATTATCCAGGGCAACAAATGATAAACCTTCCGGATCATTCTGATTAACACCGGTTAAAGCAACAAGCGGTGCTGTATTGTTTACATCGTCGTTAGTTATTGTTCCAGCAGCGATAATCGGGCTTCCGGGTATATATCCTGTTCCTGAATTTACCGTAAGCAGCACTGTTTCATTTGGTTCAAGGTTTAAATCGGTAACAGGATTGATGGTAACAGTTGCCGAGGAAGAACCATTTGCAATTACCACTGTTCCAGATGTAGCCCCGAAAGTTACTGCACCGGTTTGTCCATAATCTGAAAGAAAAGCAGCCGAGCCTCCAACCGAAAAGTTTACAGTTACATTGCTGGTTGCAGTTGCGCTGAGAGTAAAAGTGTATACCATATTTGTAACGCCATCTTCCGAAACTGATGACGGGGTTACAGTAACAGAAACACCCGGATCTGCAACTGCAACAAAAGGTGTGATTGAAAGTGCGGCGTTGGCCTGTCCGTTTAACCAGCTACCTGTCAAGGTAAAATTAACCGTGCTTACATCAACACTGCGCAATGCAGGATTATATTCAGTACGATCCGGTGCAAGAGATGTAAATCCGTGGATAACTGTTGCAGCAGGATAATCGTTTATCGGGTTTGCATCAGCAGGTAAATTCCCGGCAATGGTTGAAAGTACTGAATAAATCGTTGTAATGCCATTTGTAACATCTGCATCATTATCGCTGTATGCGTATAGTTCATCACCACCGGTTGCCAGCGAAAAATCCTGATTCCCATGTACTCCATACTTAAGGGAAGCTGTACCTGAGCCACCACTTCCTGTAACTGTAAGAACATTGGCAGCAGTTTCATTTACAAAGACTACATCTCCTGCAGAAAGCGCTGATGTTACGATAAATTCAACCACACCTTCCCCTGCAGGTTGACCATTAAATGTAAATTCATTGGCAGCATCGCTGTATTCATTATCTGTAAAATAAATAATTTCACCAACCGGAATGGTTTCTTTTGCAACAAACGAAAACCCATCCGGAGATACATGATTTAACCCAATTACAACAACTTTCTGTGCAAAAATTGAATGGGCAGAAACCAGTAAATACAAAGCAAATAAAAAAGTAAATTTTTTCATGTGATTAATTTTTATGTGATTAAATATGGATTCTGCCACCCTGAATATGGAAGGTCTTTAAATTTATCGTACAGTTCTTCCTGATCAATTAAATCAATTGTATTTACAGCCGTATTTTTATGTTGATTACCGTCAGATAGAAACTGCCTTAATTTATTTGTTTGTACCAGAGATTCGTTAAAACCCGAAAATTTTAGTTCTCCCCGGGGTGATTCAAAAATCAACGATTTAACATAGTCGCCAATTCTTACTGGTATGTCCTGGTTTTTTTCAAGAAATGCGAATACAGTTACCCCAACTTCGTAACCCAGTAAACTTATTACATTCGGGGCATCATTATATAATGCCGAATAATTCGTTTGAAAACTTTTCATCGATGGTGTTTCTTCATCAAAAGCCCAGGATGAAATTGAAAATACGTTATCAATATTGATATTTTCGGAACTATTCATTTCCCCGGTCATCGAAGGCGCTGCCAATAAAGGGACTTTCCCGTTTAAAGGAGATTTGGAAATTACATCAACTATTTTATTTCCCTCTTTATAGCTGAATAACAAGAATATAAAGTCGGGATTGGCATTCTGCAAACCCTTTATCATGGATTCAAACGATTCGGACTTGTAATCCATAGAGCTAACATACGTATATACAATGTTGCCACCGTTTTCGGTAAATCCCCTAACAAAACTTTCGACCAGATGATATCCGCCATCGTAAAATGAGATGGCCAATGCTGCATCTTTACCAAAAGTGTTTGCCGCATAAACTCCTGAAAAATAAGCCGATTGCCATAGATTTAATGTATGATGAATTACATACGGATTTGTATGTTCCTCTTTTAAAACATTGCCTCCCAGATCGACATGAATAAGTGGTTTTTTATAAGCGCCGAAAATGCCTGCCAGTTCTTTCAGATTGAAAACGCTGCAAAATGAAATTACCAGAGTTACATTCTCCTGCAAAATCAATTTTTCAGCAACTTGCAACAAGGACTTACCAGTTGCATTTCCAACACTTTCAATAAGCAGTTTTGGAATAAATAATTCACTCCTGGATATTTTAAACGCCAATTTTAAACCGTTCAAAAAATCCATGGCAAGAGTCGGGAACATATCCGACCGGGGCAACAATATTCCAATTCTTACTTCCATACAATTGGTTAATTTTGTGTTGGAAAGATTCCGTAAAGTGCAATACAATAATTCATACCCAGAAAAGGATTGCGGTTCGGGAATGGTTGTCCACCTCCGGCAGGGCCCGATGTAACACCTTTCAAAACACTTCCTGCGGCTGGAGCCTCACTAAAAGCCGATTCATGGCTGGCAAGATATAACGTTGAATCAGATTCCTCTCCGGTTGCTGTATTTACAGCTACTGATACAGGGTGATTATGAGCAGGTAGATTATTTGTTGACAAAGTAACAGTTTCAACACCGCCAGTTTGCCCTAGACTGATGGGACTGAGGCCAGGACCATTTCCGGGATGAACTATACTTCTTCCCCTGAGATCAGGAAGTGCAAATGTTGTTTGCCCGTCACCGCCAAAAGTTGTTCCAATTAAAGCAAAGAGCGTTTCATATTCCGAAATTGGCAACAGACTGCCGTCACAAATTGCCCAATTTTGTGGCGCAAAATTAAAACCGAAAGCCTGAATTTGTCCGATAAATGGGTCTGACATAATTTTTTATGAATTGATTATTTATTAAAACTAAAGCGTTGTTAAGTGCAAAATAATAATCGGGTATTAAATGACCTGATTTAAACTTTGTAAAAGTACTTATGGTCTTGAAGGAAATATCCCCTGCAATGCAATACTCACATAAATACCCAAATAAGGATTCCTGTTTGAGAATGCTTGTCCACCTCCGGCAGGGGCCGAAGTAACACCTTTCAAAACAGCTCCTGCGGTTGGAGCCTCGCTAAAAGCCGAAGCATGGCTGGCAAGATAAGATGTTGAAGCAGATTCCTCCCCGTTTGCAGTATTTACTGCTACAGTTACAGGATGATTGTGAGCTGGCAGATTATTTGGCAACAAAGAAACCATTTCCTGGCCCCACATTTCTCCTTGCTGGATATCAGCCAGGCCAGGCCCTTGTCCTGCGCCCACCAAACTTCTACCCCTAAGATCAGGAAGTGCAAATGTTGTTTGCCCGTTACCTCCATAAGTTGTTCCCAGTAACGAGAATAGCGCTGTATTTTGTGCAATTGGCAATAATTGGCCGTTGCAAAATGCCCACCCGCGTGGTGGAAAATTAAAACCAAAAGCCTGAATTTGTCCGATAAATGGGTCCATAATAATTTAATTTTAATGGTTAATACTTTAACAACTCTGTTTATACAAATAGATAAGGATTGACAAAACCCGAACGTAAGTTCGTATCCAATGGAATAAAGTTCTCATCGAATTCACTTATCGAAGTATATTGTTCTACAATTAAATTTTCCGGAATATTTATTCCTGATTTTTTTGTTTCGCACAAATACACTGGATTATTTACCATTCCCGATTTTTCGTTCACAGAGATTTTGCCTCCCGGCGAATTAATTTTGCAACTTCTTATTGCATTGACAAGGCGGTTTCCCGAAATGCTACCCTGGCACTTTGAAACGGAATCATTTATGATTAAACCTGTTTCGTAACCTAAAAAACCAAATTGGTCGGGCTCCTTTGAATATTTCTTTCTATAAGCAGATACAAAATCACGATTTTCAGGATTATTTAGATTTTTAGCCCAGGTTTGAAAGGATTGAATCCCATTGGCCGCTTCTCCAACATTTACCAAACGATTTTCGTCGGTTGCAAATGATGTGGTTATAATTGGAAGAGATAGCTTTTGCTGCGACGCGGTTCTGAAAAAATCGTCAGCCAGATT
>JAIFMH010000332.1 GCA_020048595.1 Bacteroidota bacterium
CAGTATTTCCTGTAAAAAGTATGTTTTCAGAATGCATGTTATCCCGTCAGAGTATTAACCTTTTCTCAGCTGCTTTTTCACAACTATTGTATTATATTCAAATCAGCGGAGATTTTATTTTGAAAATTTCACCATTTCATTAACCATAAATCAATCACACCTAAATCCAACGCAATGAAAAAAATCGTTTTGGCAGCAGGCTTATCCTTGCTGATGCTGTGTTCGTTCAGCCAGGGGAATGTACACTGGATGCGCTATTCTGCTATTTCACCTGACGGAACCAATATCTTGTTTTCATACATGGGTGATATCTATGTTGTTCCATCAACCGGCGGAGCAGCTACCCCTCTCACTCTTGGTGAATCGTATGAGTTTACACCGGTCTGGAGTCACGATGGGAAGTCGATAGCCTTTGCATCCGACCGTTACGGAAATTTTGATGTTTTTGTTATGCCTGCCAGAGGAGGAGAGGCTAAAAGGCTGACCACTCATTCCACATCCGAAGTCCCAAGCAGTTTTTCGGCAGATGATAAGGCTGTTTACTTTTCATCCAGCCGCCAGGATCTGGCTTCAAATGCTCAGTTTCCATCCGGAGTAATGTCGGAGTTATACAGTGTGCCAATTAATGGAGGAAAAGTTACCCAAGTGCTTACCAGCCCGGCAATGGATGCAACAGTAAGTCAGGACGGAACTAAATTGATATTCCACGACCGGAAAGGATATGAAAACAACTGGCGGAAGCACCACACTTCGTCTGTTACCCGCGACATCTGGACCTACGAATTCAGTACCGGGAAATTCGCCCGGATAACAACATTTAATGGTGAAGACCGTAATCCTGTATTCGATGCGAACGGCAATGATTTTTATTACCTGAGTGAGCAACCTAACTCCTTTAATGTATATAAAAGTTCCCTTTCCGATCCGACAAAAATCGTTGCACTGACAAACCTTGATAAGCATCCGGTACGCTTTCTCACCCGGGCAAATAACAACACACTTTGTTTTGGTTACGATGGAGATATTTATACGTTGCAGCCGGGAGGAACTCCAAAGAAATTGAATATTACCATAAATGCTGATGGCCGTAAAGGGATAGATAAAATAATCCCTGTAAATTCAGATTTTACAGGATTGAAACTATCGCCAAACGGCAAGGAATATGCCTATGTTTTCAGAGGCGAAATTTTTGTTTCGAGCATTGAAGGTGGAATTACCAAACGAATCACCAATACCCCATGGCAGGAACGATCGGTGGATTTTAGTTCTGATGGCCGTTCCCTGGTTTTTGCCGCTGAGAAAAACCAAAACTGGAACATTTATAAAGTCACAATCAGCCGGAAAGAAGAGCCATACTTTTATGTGTCCACAGTCCTGAAAGAAGATGAGGTGGTTACCACTTCTGCCGAGGAATTCCAACCCCGGTTTTCGCCTGATGCAAAAGAGGTCGCATACCTCGAAAACCGTGTTACGCTTAAAGTGATCAACCTGGAAACGAAACAATCGCGAACCATTCTGCCTGCCGATAAAAACTATTCCTATGCGGATGGAGACCAGTATTATCAATGGTCACCTGATGGGAAATGGTTCCTGGTACAGTTTGGATATCCTGCCCGGATATTTAATCCGGAAGTGGGGCTGGTATCAGCCGATGGCAAAAGCGAAGTAATTGACCTTACACTGAGTGGTTATGATGATGTGATGCCCAAATGGTCGCCCGACGGGAAAATGATGATATGGTACTCTAACCGACAGGGAACACTACAACAGGGAGGTGGAATTTCAAGTGGCGATATTTATGGCATGTTTTTCTCAAAAGAAGCTTTCGACCGCTTTAAGCTTACAAAAGAAGAATTCTCACTGCTGAAGGAACAGGAAGACAAGAAGAAGAAAGACGATGAAAAGGAGAAAAAAGAAAAGGAATCAGTCCAAAGCAAAAAAGCCCGCGATACAAAAAAGAAAGAAGATGTAAAAGAAACCGAAAAGGACTCTACAAAAGTAGATGTGATTATTGATTGGGACAACCTAACTGAGCGCAAACTTCGCCTTACTACTCAAACATCCATGTTAAATGATGCAGTGCTGTCGAAAGATGGAGCGAAATTGTATTTCCTTACCTCATTTGATAAAGGCTATGACCTTTGGGTGACAGAAACACGGACAAAGGAAACCAAACAGCTGAAAAAACTTGGAGTTAAAAACGCTGAAGATCTGCAGCTTTCCAGCGATGGCAAGTTCCTTATCTTCCTGGCCGAAGGCAAACCAATGAAAGTAACTGTTGACAAAGGAGAGTCAGATACTGAGGATAAATCAGATAACCTTAAAACAAGCGGGGAGATCATTCTGAAGGCTGCCGAAGAGAGGGCTTATATATTTGATCATGCATGGCGCCAGTTTAAACAAAAGTTTTATCTGGAAGGATTGCACGGCACCGACTGGGATTTCTATTATAAAGAGTACCGGAAATTTTTGCCTTATATCAACAACAATTATGATTTTGCTGAGATGCTGAGCGAAATGCTGGGTGAAGTAAATGCATCGCATACCGGTAGTGGATACAGGGCTGCAATGCCTGAATCGGATAATACCGCATCGCTGGGATTGCTGTATAACTATGCATATAAAGGGGACGGCCTGCAGGTTGCTGAACTGATGGAAGGTGGACCTCTCGATAAAGCATCATCGAAAATCAGGACTGGAAATGTTATCGAAAAACTCGATGGACAAGCTATTGCCGACAGCATTGACTTTTATCAGATGCTGAATCGTAAAGAGGGAAAGCTTACGCTTATTTCGGTATTTGATCCTGCAACACAAAAACGATGGGAGGAAACGGTAAAACCTATAAGCCTGGGTGAAGAAAACGAATTACTGTATAAGCGATGGGTAAAAAACCGGCGCCTGGAGACAGAGAAATTGTCAGGGGGCAAAATTGGCTATATACACGTGCGGGCCATGAATGATGCCAGCATGCGTACCGTATTCGAAGAAGCCTTAGGCCGTAATCTCAATAAAGATGCAATTATTATTGATACCCGTTTTAATGGAGGAGGTAACATCCACGAACCATTGTCCGATTTCCTGAGCGGGAAAAAGTATATCGACATCATCCCGCATGGCCAGTATGTTGGTTCAGAACCTTATGACAAATGGGTAAAACCTTCGATTGTGATTATGGGTGAAGCTAATTATTCCGATGCTCACCTGTTTCCGGTTGCTTACCAGCTTAAACAAACCGGGAAAACACTGGGTATGCCTGTACCGGGAACCGGAACTTTTGTATGGTGGGAAACACAGATAGATCCTACACTTTATTTCGGTATCCCAATGGGTGGCTGGCGTATGCCCGACGGTAATTTTTGCGAAAATACTCAGTTAGAACCCGACATTAAAGTAGCTGTAGAACCGGATGTGCTGGCTACCGGTCGCGATCAACAGATAGAAGCAGCAGTAAAGGAGTTGATGAAGAAATAGTTTTTTAGTCTGAATTTTCGACAGGAATCAAAGCATCTTAAAAAGGAGGTCATTTTCGGCCTCTTTTTTTAGCCTTTTTACGCTTTGCCGGCATTAAGGATAAATTCCAATAAGCTGTTCGCATTTTCTTATAGCGCAAAAAATTGTAAGTTTGTCCATTAACTAAAAAAGACTCTTAAACACTCGTCCCGGCATTCGTTTACAAATTCAAGACAAATCTGATTTTCGCAAATGACACTCTTCCTGATTCTGATTTCGACTTTAATTGTAGTGGTTTCCATTATTTTTTCGATATACACTTCCGTAAATTCAGGCGCTTCGAAATTTGAGCGGTGGTTTGAAAAAATATTCGACAATAAGCAGGACTGAAATCCTGTCCGGGAGATTTAAGTATTGGGATCATTGAACTCCATGCTTTTAATCCGACCATAAATATAAATTTCCCAATTTGGAGCAATTAAAGCGATTAAAAAAGAAATCAGAAAAACACTTTATCCCTTACTGGTTACTTCCCTTTTTTTAAACTGAAGATTAATTGGTTAACTTTGTTAGAAATGGATCTGTTGTTTCGCGGGACCAATCAAACCAACATTATGAAAAAAATTAACCTTACCAGCAATTTCGGATTGTCGCGGATAGTACACGGACAAATGCGAATGGGCGACTGGAAAATGTCGAACCAGGAATTATCAGTATTTATGGAAGAGCTGGTCGAACTGGGTGTAACCTCATTTGACCATGCAGATATTTATGGGAATTACGGCTGTGAAGCCATGTTGGGCGAAGTTCTGAACCTAAACAAAGGCCTCAGGAACAGGATAGAGATCATTACCAAATGTGGCATCAAACTGGTTTCTGACAAATTCCCTGGTCGAAACATCAAATACTATGATTATAGTTATGATCACATTGTAACTTCTGTAAATAATTCCCTGAAAAACCTCCGGACTGATCATGTTGACCTGCTCCTGTTGCACCGGCCGGCTCCGTTTTTCGATCCCGAAATTGTGGCAAAAGCATTTTCAGTCCTGAAGAAAGAAGGGAAAGTTTTGCATTTCGGGGTTTCAAACTTTACTCCGGGCCAGTATGAAATGTTGAGTAAATTTACCGATGAAAAACTTGTGACCAACCAGGTTGAGATCTCTCCATACCACCTTGAGCATTTTGAAAACGGGAACATGGATTTCTTTCTGAAGGAAAATATTAAACCAATGGCATGGTCACCCCTGGCTGCCGGAAAACTTCTGAATCCGCACGATGAAAAAGGCCCCAGGATATTGCGTGCCCTCACACAAGTGGCCGAAGAACTGAATATTACACCGGTTGACAAAGTTATCTACGCATGGCTGCTCAAACACCCTGTTACAATGATGCCGGTAGTGGGCACCGGAAAAATAGACCGTATCAAATCAGCCGTAAATGCATTAAAAATTGACATGTCACTGGAGCACTGGTATAAAATCTATATCGCCGCATTGGGCAAAGAGTTGCCATAGGTTGTAATGATAATTTTAATCCGTTTGTAAAAACTTAGTCTGCTGAAACCCTCATTTCTACAAAGAACTGACATAAAAGTTATAGGATTATCGACTGTTCGTTTTTTTAATTTCAGGAACTATTCAGTCTGCACAAAAAGTATTTTTTTTGCTACAGACTTGTAGGGATCAAAGCCGAACTATTTCACAGATGTTCAATCACCCGATTTTGGATATTACAGTATCCCGGCGAAAATCCTGATAAACACTTGGTCACTGCTAATTGGAAAGTTCGCCTTCTGAAGGTTTGTATTTGAACCGGAGAAGTGTGGGTGGTTTTTTCTTTCCTTCATTCGAAATATACATATCTCCGTTTTTCATAAAGGTGATTCCTTCTGGTTGATTAAATAAACCGGGATTTAGCCTTTCCATATATTCAATTTCATTATTCATATTTAAGGCAACCAAAAGTTTATCCACCGACGATAACATAAATAACCTGCCTGTTATTGGATGTATTGCAATGTCGGAAATCAGAAATTTGATATCCGGTTCCTTTTTCTTGCCTTTTTTCTTTTCCTTCATAGGCACTTTAATATTATTTTCAAGGGCAAAGCTTTCGATTACCGAAAGATCGATGCTAAATACAGGTGCAGTTATGAGCGTTTTTGATATAAGATCAAATCCATATATAAACCGTTTGTCTTTATTTCCCGAGTCTTTTCCGGGAGTCTCTTTTGGCGTGATTAAGAGCCTGTTATTTCTTTCATCATAACAAATGCCTTCATTATCTTTCAACGGGATTCCTGTTGTATAAACCGATCTCTTAAATTTTTCAGAATCATAATTCAATATTTCTGTTATCTCTCCATCGCTTCTCAGGATATATAATGTTGTCCCTACCCTGGCAATCCCTTCATAGTCGCCGCTATATCCGTAATTCATCTGGGTAACAATCCTGCTTTTGTTTAAATCGTAAATAAAAACAATTTCACGCTCATCCTGTATACAGGCAATATTAGTTGAATCTATTTCAATAATCCCTGATACTTCCTGCAAAGCCTTAGGTAAAACATAAATTTCATCAGGGGCTGTCAGGTTGTATCCTATAGGTGTTTCAGCAACAACAGTTTTTTTATTCTGGCTGGGATAATCACACGAAGTAAACAGGCCGAAAAGTATAAAGAAGATTAAGCTGGTTTTTTTCATTACAGACGGATTTGTGATGGACATGAATACAGACGGTACATAATTTTATTCTGGCTGAGTAAGTTTTTTCATCATGAAAGTAATTCCGGCAGCCTTTACAAATATAGGGAATTTTGACTCCGTTTTTATAAGTCTGAAGTATCAAATTGCACTTAATTTTGTAGCTTTGTTTAACAAAAAGTATATTCTTTGATAAACATTGAGAATTTAATTTTAGAGCATTTTGTTCAGTAATACGGATTTAAAATGCCAATCTGTTTTAATTAAAAATTGTATTAGCTGCAGTTCTCAAATCAACACATACTGAAAAAACACAATTTATCTTGTAGTAACTATTCATTATTAATCTGAATATTTAACATCATGAGAAAATTAGTTTTTATCCAAACCGTTCTGGCCCTCTTTATTGTGTTGCCGGCTTTCAGTCAGAGTGATTCAATTACCAATCCCTTAGACGTTGTAGATACGCTGAACCAGGATTTCGGCATGTTTTCGAAGGATGAAATCCTGAACCTGACGCTCCGGTTCAATATCACTCAATATTCCAGAAAAAAACCGAAAGATGAATATCTGGATGCCTTATTAACTTATCATATTAACGATAAGGATTCAATCAATAAAGAAGTACGGCTTAAGTCGCGTGGGGAAATGCGCAACGGATATTGTGATTTCCCGCCGATAAGGCTGAATTTCAAGAAAACGGAATTCCAGAAAACCGACCTGAATAAAATTGAGAAACTTAAAATGGTTACTCATTGCCAATATGGGAATGAAGAATATCTGTTTAAGGAATTCCTGATATACAAATTGTATAATGTTCTTACTGATACCAGCTTCCGGGTAAGGCTGGTGAAAGTTGAATACATAAACACATATAAAATAAGCAAGCCAATAAATACCTATGCCTTCTTTATTGAACCCGTTGAGATGCTGGCTGAGCGAATTAATGCTTCGGAAGTAAATTCAACAAATTTGACACAGAAACACATTTTTCCTCATATGATGGATAGGATGGCCATTTTCAATTATATGATAGGAAATACTGACTGGTCTGTTCCAAATCAGCACAACTGCAAGATATTGTCATCACTTAATTTCAGCACTTCGGCACTTGGAATGGTAGTGCCATACGATTTTGATTATTCCGGACTTGTAGATGCTGATTATGCTGTTCCGTATGAGCCTCTTGGATTATCATCCGTTCGTGAACGGCGTTATGTAGGAATTTGCAGAACAGAAGATGTTTTTACCAGGGCCCTGAACGAGTTTGCCGACAAAAAAGAGGCGTTCTATAAGGTAATCAATGAATTTCCACTGTTGGATGACAAAGAGAAATTACGAATGATCCATTACCTGGATAGTTTTTATGAGGGTTTTGACAAAAGAAACAGTGTTGTAAATAGCATACTTAGCGGCTGCAGTAGTTTTTAACAAATTAATCCAAACCAATATGATAACAGAAACAATTTTCAATATGGATGACCCATTATGGGTAGCAGTGATACGGCTAGTCATCAATGTTGCGGTTCTATTTATTATAATCAGGCTACTATACAACAGGTATTCAAATAAGAGAGGGAATCAGTTTGCTTTTTTTCTGATGGGAGTTATGATTTTCCTGCTTTGTATAGTGCTGAAAGATGTTGAGTTACAGATGGGAATGGCGCTTGGGCTTTTTGCCATTTTTACTATTATCCGTTACCGGACAAGAAATATGGCAATTAAAGATATGGCTTACCTTTTTACAGTAATAGGGATATCAGCAATCAATGCATTGCTTGATTATCCCAATCCTGTTCGGGGGACAATTCTCGTTAATTCAATAACAATCCTGACTATATTTTTGCTGGAGATCACATACAAAAAAGCAGCAAAGAAGAAAGTTGTTGACGAAGAGGTTGTTAAAAAAGAGCTGACCCCAGAGGAACTGGAGAAAAAGGCTGCAAAAAAGCTGCAAAAAAAACTTAATAAGCCGGCTCCTTTGAAAAAACACATGATACTATACGACAACCTTGCATTGCTGAATCCGGATAAATTAAATGACCTTATTACAGATATTTCTTCCAGAACCGGGTTCAGAACGGAAAAAATCCAGATTCGTAAAATAAATTTAGTGGCAGGGAATGCTGAACTTGATGTTTTTTACCGCGTTAAAAAGCTGAAGCCTGAGGATCAGTAGAAATTGAATTTATTACTGTTTTTTTGGGGAATATTTAATTTGTTCACGCTATGAACAAGAGAAAATCATTAACATAAGAATTTGAGGCGTATGAAAAAACAGGTCCTATTTCTTCTGATCATCTTGTATAATCTCTCTTCTTCGGCTGTTTATCATTTTAGGGCGAATGATGATCTGATTAATGATGGCCCGTATGTTTTTTATGTAAATGATACACTTAAAGCAAAAATTATTGAAAATAATGTGGTGAGAGAATTTACTGTTTTACAGAAAAACTTTTCCGAAATAAAGACAGCTATTCATTTATCGTGTAATTATAAAGATCTCTTGAGCGTTTATTCCGAAAAGCCGGATTATCGGCAGAATTACAGTGACATTGACAGTATAATTGCAATAAGCGATGTTCATGGTCAGTACAAAAAATATATACGTATCCTGCAGGCAAACGGCGTAATAGATACTAATCTGAATTGGAAATTTGGCAAAGGGCATTTCGTGTTTCTCGGTGATGCTTTCGACAGAGGTGACAAGGTTACCGAATTACTATGGCATCTTTTTACCCTTGAAAAACAAGCTTTAAAAGCCGGGGGAAGGGTTCATGTATTAATTGGAAATCATGATAACATGGAGCTATGCGGCGACCCGACCTACATAAACGAAAAATATAAAAAAGTTGAAGAGTTAACCAATACCAGGTATTCGGAGCTGTATTCTGAAAATTCAGTGCTGGGAAAATGGTTGCGGAATAAACCTGTTATAATTTCAATAAATGATATCCTGTTTGTTCATGCAGGCATATCATTGGAATTGCCCAGAAACAAACTATCGATTAAAAAAGTCAACAAATTATTTTCAGGCAAAATAATTGCAAATCAACTGCCTGCAGGTTTTGAAAAAGAAAAATTAAAATTACTGGATGGAGATGAAGGCCCTTTATGGTATAGAGGATATTTTATGGATTCAACATTCAGTGAAAACAAACTGGATTCCATACTTGATTTTTATTCCAGGAAACATATCATAGTTGGACACACTACATTCCAAGAAATAAAAAGTCTTTTTAACACTAAAGTAATCGGAATAGATGCCGGAATAGGTTATACCCAAATGGGTGAAGTTCTGATCTTTAAAAAAGGAAATTTCTACAGAGGTTCCAATAAGGGTGAAAGAATTAAACTTTGAATCTGCCTGTTTTTATAGGTTTGAGAATTACAAGAAGGGATTGCAGAATTATAAATCCTGCAGTATTCATTCAGTAGGATGTGGGAAAGTGAAAATTTCATGCTACGGGTAAAAACAATATGCTCCTTACAGTTAATATCGTAGCATAGCCGATACTCCCAAATAAAAACAGCCGCCCATTAAAAGGCGGCTGTGAAATGAAATCTAAAAATATCACTACTTAGATGGAAGTAAAAGCAGTTTCAAAATATCATATTACAAAGCATCAAATTCAGCATTTATCTTATTATTGATTCGTTCAATGGAATGAACTGTGCAATATTAACGGGTATTCCCAGCATGCACATTGCCTTTGAGTAAACGGTAGTAATATTTGAGTGAAACAGCATTAGGAAAAAGGAACGGTAAACCAGGAAGAGGCATCCTGGCGAAGCGTGAGTAAATCCAGTCATTTTTCTGATCAGGAGGAGTGTTCTTATAAATCATCAATGTTATAAATTATTGGCATAATAAGCTCAACCATGGTACCCGGATTTTCAGCAGCGGATGAACATTCCGAATAGCTTATACGTGTTTCAGTGTTATATTTTTTACTTAGCAGATCTAATCGTTTCTTAATTATCTGCATACCAAGATGGTTGTGCTGTGAGCTTTTTGAGGAATACTCATCTGATTTTTTCACCCCTATGCCATTATCTTCAATAGTTATCCTTAATGATTTTGATTTGTAGGTTTGAAAACTGATTTTTATAAATCCATTCTCTTCCAGCGTAGCTATCCCGTGCCAGATTGAGTTTTCAGCAATGGGCTGAATAATCATGCTGGGTATAAAAACACAGTCTTCTTCGAGCTCAGTATCTATTTCAATACTATAATCAAATTTATTTTCCAGACGCTTTTTTTCCAGGTCAATGTAATTTCGCAACCGGTCAACTTCTTCTTCAAGCTTAATCATCGGGGTATTGATGGCATTCAGGTTTTGACGGATCAACCGGGCAAATTGTGACAGGTATATCACAGCTTCGCTTCCTTTATTTTTGAGCAGGTAATTTTGAATTGATCCCAGCGAATTAAATATAAAATGCGGATTCATCATCGACTGCAGTGCCTTTTGCTCCATAACAACCAATTGATGATCAACCTCAACTCTTTTCATTTTTTGAACTCTGATCAAGAAAAAAATCAGTAAAATTATCCCGGCTGAAAACAGCACAATGAATGTCCAGAATGCAGGGTGCTCAACCAGGGTAGGTTTAATTGTAATTGCCAATTCCAATGGTTTACTCCAATCGGAATTTGATTTTCTTACCCGTAGTTTAAAAATATATTTCCCTTTGGGCAGGTTTTGATACACCAGGTTAATTCCGCTTCCTGTTCCGACTGTCCATTTGTTTTCAGATCCCTCAAGCTTATAGGAATAGATCACCGGGCTGGTAGCATAGCTGATACAACCAAAAGACAGTTTTATATTATTCTTACCTGTCAGATTAAGTTCCTGATCAGGCAAAGCATAAAATTTATCATTTACGGTAATAGATCGGATGTATGGGATAGGTGGAACAGCACTACCTTTGGCAACTGAAGCTTCGGCAATAATTGTCAACCCGTCATTACTGGCTATATATAGCGTGTCATTACGAATAAGGATATCATTAATATTGTTAAAACTGATGTTTAAAGGTTGCAGGTGGACAGGTATCCCTGCTGTAACCTTCATTGGATTGTGGCAAACAAATACGTCCTTGAGTGTAGCCAGGTATAAAGTGGAATCTTTATACAAAAACTTATTTATCTGTTTGTCAACGTAGGTATCGAAGGCATCTGTCAGGTTGTAGAACTTGTGATTCTTCAAAATATAAAGACTATCGCCATCAATATTAAATAACTCGGCAGAATCATTCAAAACCAGGTGATCCGAAATAACAGTTCCGTTAAATCTTGAAATTTCAGGGTATGGTTCCTGCTTATTTTTATATATATAATTTGTTTTAGCATTTATAACAAGCTCATTATTAATGTTATAATAAGCATTATTTATTCTTTCACTTAACTTTTTCTTTTCAGAGTTAATTGATGGATTAAGCGGATCGATAAACATGATCCAGTTCTGATCAAAAATGGCAGCAAAGGATACTGAACGGTCAGTAATAATTTTCTTGGCAGCAAAATAGTTAATAGTCCTCTTGCTATACCCAATCTTCTTTGATGCAATATCAAGTCTTATATTTTCAAATACACAAATACTCAGACTACTAGTGCCAAGCATTAGTGATTGATTTTTAAATAGATGTAATATATCAACCGGCTTCACCTCTTTCGGTACCGATAATGTATAAAAAACATCGTTATTCAATAAAAAAGCAGCTTTTGTAGTGGTACACCATATCCCTGTTCCCGGAAAGTCACAAAGCAGATTCACACCATACGTATCAAAATTGGTTCGATCAAAATGATTTTGTTCCAATATATCATGGTTGATCACATAAATTCCATCTGATTGAGTGCTGATCCAGATATTTGTTTCGTGATCCTGTAAAAGTCCAAGAGCATCCTTAATATCAAAATGCTTTACAACTTTATTATTCTTAAGACAATATACACCGTCATCATAAGCAGCTATCCAAAGGTATCCCTTCGAATCTTCCAGAACGGTTTTAACTTTCAATATATCAAAGGGAAGCAGGACTTTCTCCTTTTTAAAATTGCCTGTAAGTTTTAATAATTCACCCGTATATGTTGTTACATAATACGTATTGTGCACCGCAGGAAAAACCGCTTTGCATTGTATATTTGTATCTACAACTGAAATTTTTCCTTGAAAAGTATGTTGGCTGAAAATTCCGGCGTTAGTCCAGATAACCCAGTCATCTGCCTGGTTTTTACTCATATAAACAGCTCTTATTCTATCATATTCCTTCGCGACTAAAGGCAGCT
Source organism: Bacteroidota bacterium (assembly GCA_020048595.1). Lineage (GTDB taxonomy): Bacteria > Bacteroidota > Bacteroidia > Bacteroidales > UBA4417 > UBA4417. The sequence continues at coordinate 12,454 of JAIFMH010000332.1, forward strand.
TCATAGAGATATTTTTTAAGGGAAGGTCTTTTAATACTTTGTTATTTGTGTCCAAAGAAAAGACTTCTCTCTGCCAGTTGTAAAAATAGATAGTTTGATTTGGATCAGTGAAAAAATCTAAAATAAAGCCCTTTCCTGTTAATGAATTAAGGAATGGCGCACTTTTACTATTGAAGACTTTATTGTTGTAAAGATAATTGACGGATGAATTGTAGTTAAAAATCCATATCCGCCCTTTTAAATCTTCCTTAATACGAACCACGTCATTGCTGCTTAAGCCGTCCTTTTTCCTGTAGCTTGTAAAATTGGCTCCATCAAACTTTATCACTCCTGCATCAGAAGTGAACCATATGAATTTCCGGCTATCCTGGTAAATCTGGTAAATGGTATTAGTAGGCAAACCATCGAGAGTGGTATAATGCCTGATATATGGATTTTGAGCAATTGTATTGGCACAAAATCCCAGTATAAAAACAAGGAGGGAAAATGATATTTTCAAATTAATCTATTTAATCTATTGAGATTGAATACTGTTTCACTTTTTCACGAAATTCCGGTAGCTTCCGCCTCGAAATATCCAGGCGGGAACCATCTTTCAACTCTGCAAAGTTGCCCTGGAAGCTTGAATAGCCAACCAGGAAACTAAGATTTATTATTGTTGACTTGTGAATTCTTAAGAACTCAGGACTCTCCAACATTTTTTCAAACTCACCCAATGTTCGGGTTGCAATGATCTTCCTGTCACCGGTAAGATAAAGAACAGTATAATTATCATCAGCCTGCAGATACATCACTTCAGCTACATTCACCAACCGGAATCCCAGTTTATCGGGGATTGTAAGTTTAGTTAACAGGTTGTTTTTTGATTGCAGATGTTCGTGCAGATTGTTCAGCGACTGAGTATAAACTTCCTGCATTTCCAAATGACTCCGCCGAAGTTCATGGCTGTAAATAGCTTTTTTGACGGCTTCCTGCAACTCGAAAGGATTAATTGGCTTTAAAAGATAATCAACGGCATTAGCTTTCAGTGCACGCAATGCATGCTCCTGGTAAGCTGTGGCAAATATCACCCCAAACGTATTACCTGGTATTGAACGAAGAAATGCAAATCCGTCTTCTTTGGGCATCGAAATGTCCAGAAAAATAAAATCCACTTTGTTGCTTTCGAGAAGCTTTCTTCCTTCGCTGGCAGAACCGGCAATCCCGCATAAATAAATCTCAGGACAGTATTGGCTTAATAATATCGATAATGCTTCGCTTATATTTTTTTCATCATCAATAATAATAGTTGAGTAAGATTTCATTTGATAAAGATATTATTTCTGACGATATATTCTTCAAATCTATAGTAAAATTCCGATCACATTTTGGGTGATCGTATTAAAAGGTAAAAATTGCGTAATTATGATCGTAGTACTTAACTGTTAATTCCTGTTTTACTCTATTTTGCAGCTACTTTCACAAATTCTTCAGCTTCAGTAAAAGCCTGAACAATTGTCTTTGCTGCATCCTCATCAATCATAGTAACGAAAGCAGGAGCATTCATACGAGCAATATAGGTAAATCCGTCGGTTTTTTCGTAAACCGATAAACGACAGGGAAGCATAGGAGATACATTGAGCAGTGCATCTTTTGAAAGAATCTGGTATGCAAGACCGGGATTGCAAATCTCTATTACTTTAACTGACAAAACTTCTTTCCCGTTTTTTTTCATTGTTTCCTGCAGATCGTGGGTTGCAGTAATCTTCCAGCCTTTCTCAAGAATAGTCTTCGACAAAATATCAACTGTTTCGGCAAACCCAAACCGGCTTTGGCTTTCCAGTATTAAGGCCGGATGTTCAGTACTGATGGTTTGTGCTGTGGCTAAAAGCCCGGATAACAGCAAAAAAGATAAAATGATGAGTTTGGTTTTCATACGCGTGTAAATGTTAAAGTTATAATAAACAATAGATATTAAACACTCAATTATTATGAAAGTTTATTGATTTGACTTTTAAAACCAGGCAGCAGCTATTATTTTTCATCAAATGCCATTCCGACTATTCCATTCCGACTATTTAACTTCTCTGTAAACGGCTGTGTTCCGACAAATTCACTTGATTTAAACGAATTGAATCATGACACAGCTGCATTGACGTAACGTTAAAACATAAACAATTGGTATTAGTGTAGCTTATTCAATCCCTTTTTATATCCTGCCTTTAAAATAATACAGATATTTACTTGCATCGCCATTCCGCCGAATTGTATTCAAATATTAACTTTTAGTTCGAAGCACTCCTCTTCATAGTTTTTCCTCAACTTTTTGACGAAGATTGAAAATCTCCTTTGTTGTATTGTACTTTACTGTTTTTACCTTTTCGATTATCATCGTACCCAAGGCATTGAAATATTTCCTGATCATAAAGATGATTTCGTGTGCGTAACGAGTTCTGAATTGCTATTTTTCAACGTATTTAACTCTCAAAAAGAACATAATGCTGTCTTTTAAGAAATAAATGAGTTTCAAATGGTTGTGATGGCATTTTTATCATTTAATTTGCGCCCTTATTGTTTAAATGAAATAGCAAAATGAAGATAGTAATTGCTGGGGCAGGGGAAGTAGGCACCCATCTTGCAAAGAAATAAAGTGGTGAAAATCACGATATTATTTTGCTCGACGATAATCCGGAAAGGCTTCATGATATTAATCGTGAAATAGACCTGATGACGATTACCGGATCAGCTCATTCATTTGTTGACCTGAAAAAAACCGAGATGAGTAAAGCGGATCTGTTCATTGCCGTTACTACTTCGGAAGAAAGGAATGTACTCGCCTGTATAATGGCGAACTACCTGGGAGTCGGGCGAACGATCGCAAGGATTAACAATTCAGAATATCTTCAGGAAAACTACCGCGAAAAACTCAGGAAGCTTGGTATAAATGAGCTCATTTATCCTGAAACACTTGCTGCAAAGGAAATAGTTTCATCAGTAAAATTGACCGGAACCCGACAGCTGTTTGAGTTTTCGGGTGGCAAACTGATACTTATGGGCATAAAAATCAGGAATAATGCGCCTATTTTAAATCAAACCCTCGAAATACTCGCTCCGGCATTAAAGAATATTGTTGCAGTTGCAATAACACGCGGGCAGGATAATATTATTCCCGGTGGCAATGATGTGTTTAAAAACGGGGATATTGCATATTTTATCTGCAACAGCTCTTCACAAAGAAAAGTATTTGAACTCACAGGAAAAGAACTGTTTGAAGTAAAGAATATTCTTTTTTTAGGCGGCAGCCGGATTGCGCAGAAAACTATTGAAAAACTGGGCGACCGGTATCATGTTAAAGTAATAGAAACAAACACGGAAAGGTGTAACCAAATTGCCGGCAAATATGAGCATGCACTGGTAATAAACGGCGATGGGCGTAACCTGGAGCTTTTAAGGGAAGAAGGCATTGAAAAAATGGATGCCATAATTGCCACAACCGGAAGTTCGGAAGTAAATATGCTTGCATGCCACCTGGCAAAAACACTGGGTGTGAAAAGAACAGTTGCCGAAATTGAAAACTTTGCCCTGATGCCTACAGCTGAAGAGATGGATATCGGATGTATCATCAATAAAAAACTGATCGCAGCCAGTTATATATATCGTTTCACCCTGAGTGCTGAAATTTCGAATGTAAAATGCCTTACTTCCACAGATGCCGAAGTATTTGAATTTATTGCTAAGCCAGGAACCCGGATAACGCTCAAATCTTTAAATGATCTGAATTTACCAAACGATGTCAAAGTAGGGGGGATTATCAGGGGCGAAGCCGGATATGTTGCAAATGGTGATTTGCAGATTCGCGAGGGCGATAAAGTTGTTGTATTTGCATTGCCATCGGGAATAAAAAAATTAGAGAAATATTTTAAATAGGTCTTCACTTATCAGATAGTTATGAATTTTAAGTTGATGACCCGCCTGTTTGGCCTGCTGCTCCTGGTTGAAGGAATTGGCTTGCTTTTATCGACGCTTATAGCTTTAATAAGCAGGGGCGACGATGCAATGGCATTGTCAGTGTCATCGATACTCTGCATAGTACCGGGATTTCTGGCATTCAGTTTAACAGCAGGATATAAGAGTCACCTGCCTCGACGCGAAGGCTTTTTTGCCGTTGTAGTGGGATGGATTATTATCTCCGTGATGGGTTCAATCCCATTTGTGTTGAGTGGATATATCCCCCGACTGACCGATGCATTTTTTGAAACGATGTCGGGATTTACAACCACTGGTGCAAGCATTGTCGAAAATATCGATTCATTTCCCCGGGGATTGCTTTTTTGGAGATCAATGACTCATTGGCTGGGAGGAATGGGTATTATAGTATTGGCTCTTTCCTTTCTGCCAGGTGTTGGTATTGGAGGGATGCATCTTTTTGATGCTGAATCTCCGGGAATATCGATTGATAAGGTAAGCCCCCGCATTTATCAAACCGCCAGACGGATTTGGGGTGTTTACCTGTTTTTTACCTTACTCGAAATGGTGATGCTTATGGCTGGAGGCATGTCGTGGTTCGACAGCATTTGTCATTCTTTTTCCACTATGGCAACAGGCGGATTTTCAACAAAACAGGAAAGTATAGCAGCCTATCATTCCCCTTACATTGAGTATATTATAACTCTTTTCATGATCATAGCAGGATCAAACTTTGCATTGTTGTTTTTTACCATTATCGGAAAACCATCCATGCTTTTTAAAGATGAAGAATTCAGGGATTACCTGCTTATAATTTTAGGATTTACCGTATTAATTGCAACCGGATTATATATCTCAACTGACCTTGGGCTTGAAAAATCATTCCGGGATTCCCTGTTTACAGTGGTTTCGGTAATTACAACAACAGGATTTGTTACAGCCGATTATCTCACCTGGCTACCAGTATTGACGATGCTTATTTTTGCACTTTTCTTTTTTGGCGCTTCAACCGGCTCAACAGGTGGTGGAATTAAAATAATGAGGATTGTACTTTTGCTGAAGAACAGTTATTATGAGTTACGTCGCATGATTCACCCCAAAGCAGTTATTCCTGTCCGGTTCAACAAACATAGTGTCGACACGAAAGTGGTAAACAACATACTGGCATTCTTTATGTTTTATGTTTCAATTTTTTTTATCAGCAGCATAATTATGATGATTTTTGTCCCTGATATGGCAACGTCTATGGGTGCTGTTGCATCGTGTATGGGAAATATAGGGCCAGGTTTGGGAAGTGTCGGGCCGGTTTTTGTGTATGCACACATTCCTGATTTTGGGAAATGGTTCCTTTCGTTCCTTATGATGCTTGGGCGGCTTGAACTACTTACCGTGCTTATACTTTTTACGCCTTCTTTCTGGGAGAAATAATCAGGTAATTGCTTTTAAAATAAGAAAAAGAACCCTGTTTCGAACCCGATTATGTTTTTACCCTTTCTAAAAGCTTTCCGGAGTTTATCAGCAACTTGAGTCTGTCAATCAATTTCTTGTTTCACGCTGTTATTCCTCTTTCAATGAAATTTGAATCGGTATGCCATTATTTTTTTTAGCGCATAAACAGCTGAATAACAGGATTTAATATCAATGGTTTGAAAAATAATTAAAAAAAACACTTAAAAAAGTATTTCTTTTTTTAAAAATGTGGATTAAACTAAAAAAGGATATGAATACTTTCGAAATACTTTTGAAAATTTCTTCTATAGTTTTGATCCTTGGGCTGTTATTCATTTTGGTAAGGAATGTTATTTCTGCAATAAGAGCATAAAAAGGGGATCACTTTTTTTGAGACAGTTTTCAGCGCTAGGTTTGGAAATTACAAACCGGAATACTCATTGCTACGCTGTTTTCCTGTTTTATTCTTCAGGAAGTTCAAATTGCCCGTAGGAACTCCCTTCGGATGAATTATACTATTTTGTCATATCGGATTTTGGGTAGTCTAACTCAACCCAAGTTTTGCATTCAAAAAATGAGTGTAACATTTCATGATCAGTTTCGTCTTAATAACCAAAACATATCAATATTTGGAATACCTGTAATCGTGTTGTAAATTTGATACTGTATAAATTTACCTGTTGATATTTCCTAAACACATTTAATCCTGCCTGGGCAGGAAAAGCATCATAAGAAGGACAGTTCAATAATCTTGTTTTAAGATGAACAAAAAAGCTGTTTTTATATTATTTCTTTTCCTGTACTGGTTTTCCGGTAATGCGCAGCAATATTTTTTTTCGGGATATAATAATAGCGATGGCCTTTCGCAGAGTGTTGTTAACTGTATTTTCGAGGACTCAAAGGGCTATATCTGGTTTGGAACTCAAAACGGACTTAATAAATACAATGGATACACATTCGAGGTTTTTACATATAATCCCGATGATACCAATTCAATTGCCAATAACTGGATTAACGGCATTGCGGAAGATAAAGAAACTAACTTGTGGATAGCCACTAAAGGAGGCCTTGTAAAATATATAAGGAAAGAAAAGCGGTTCAGCAGTATCAGGTATATCCCGCCATTTAATGCTTTGGTTACCGCATGTGTATATGATGTAAAGTGTGCACAAAATGGCAACATTCTCATCAATATGCCGCCTGTACTTTCGGTTTGTGATCCGAAAACAATGAAATTCATGCATTTTATCAGCCCTACCGATTTTGACGGAAGCATTAAGGACAATAACATTCCTTTGCTTGAGGACCGGAATGGCATTATTTGGGTAGGCTCCACCAAAGGGCTGGCAGCTTTTAATCCGCAAACTACTTCGTTTCGGATTTTCAAACACAGTTCTGCCGATCCTGCCGGTTTGTCGAACGACAACATCACAGCTTTATACCAGGATCAGGAGGGCGATCTGTGGATCGGAACTGCCGCGGGGCTTAATCGCCTGAAAACCGGAGAAAAAGGATTCGGACATTTCTTTCATGATCAACGCAATGAACTCTCATTGAGCAATAATTTCGTAAGGGCGATTCTAGCTGATAAAAAGGGTAATCTTTGGATTGCTACGGAAGGCGGTGGCCTTAACAGGATGAGCTACGATAAGGATAAACAACTGTTTTTTGAACGGTTCACTGCTGAACGAAACGGACTTAATCATAATATAAACATTTCGTTAGCTATCGATAACTCCGAAAATCTCTGGATTGGAACTTTATCCGGAATCAATAAAACCAATCTTAAAAAGAGAAATTTCAACCTGCATCGTAACAGCGATTCACCATATTCAGTTGACCTGGCCGGTAATGTAATTGCTTCACTTTTCAAGGAAAGTGATGATGTAATCTGGATTGGAAACTGGGGTCAGGGGCTGAATCTTTACAACAGGAAAACCGGACAAGTCATACATTATTCCTCCAGATTAGCGGGTAAATATTACATTCCCAATGATTACGTCCATTGTATTTTTGAAGATGACAGGCATACCATTTGGATTGGTACCCGTGATGGACTGCTGGTTTATGACGGGAACGAAAAACGGTTTGCACGTCCTGCGGAGGTATTGAAAGATAAAGCTTTTCCCGCTTTTCCCGGATTAAGGATTAACATGATTATACAGGATCATGATGGAAACTATTGGATTGCCACCCATGACGGATTATACAAAACAAAACGGAATGGGTTCAGTCCCGAGCATTTCTATGCAGGAGCAATTCCTGGTTTCAGAATCAGTTCAAACCTGGTGTATGCCGTGCTTGAAGATCGTGAAGAAGCAATTTGGGTTGGAACTATTAATGGATTGGATGTTATTGATCTGAAGAAAAACCGTATTACTCATTTCAGAAAAAGTGAAAATGAGGAAAATTCATTGTCGGATAACTTCATTACGGCTTTATTTCAGGATCAGCATGGCGATATCTGGATTGGAACAAACTCTTATGTAAACAGGTTTTCGAAGAAAAACGGAACATTCAGTTATTATTCCCAGGAACAGGGTTTCCCAAGCAACCTTGTATACAGTATTCGTGAAGACAAAAATCATAACCTGTGGTTTGCAACAGGGAATGGACTATGCCGGTTCGAAGCAGTTACGGGTACATTCCGTACTTATACAGAGGAGGATGGTTTGCAAAGCCTGGAATTTAACATTGGATCATCGTTCAGGAGTGATGACGGAGAAATGTTTTTTGGAGGGATGAACGGTTTTAATTCGTTTTACCCTGATTCGCTCAGCGAAAATCCCCACATTCCGGTCATCGCTATTACGGCGGCGTATAAACTAAGTAAAGGCACAAGGGAATACCTTAATCTTGAAAAAGGAGATCCTGTAATTTTAAATTATTATGAAAACACATTCACCATCGAATTTGCTGCTCTGGAGTTCACTAATCCCGCTAAAAACAGATATGCTTACAAGCTTGAAGGTGTTGATGATGAATGGAATGATATTGGCACCAGAAATTTTGTTGCCTTCACAAACCTGCCGCCGGGAAAATACACAATGTGGGTGAAAGGATGCAATAACGACGGGCTCTGGAACGAAACCGGGGTAAGCCTGCCAATTATTATTCACCCGCCGTGGTGGAAAAGTATGTTTGCATATGTAGCGTATTTTCTGATTTCTGTTTTCCTGGTCTTTCTGTATATCATAATCCGGGAACGTAATCACATGAGGGAACTCAGGATACTTGAGGAAAAAGTAACGGTAAGAACACATTTGATAGAAGAACAAAAGTCAGAGATTCTGATCAAGAATTCAGAACTTAATGATCTTAATGCGGCGAAGGATAAATTCTTTTCCATAATTGCCCATGATCTGAGGAATCCATTCAATGCCATAATCGGGCTCACCGATATATTATTGATCAGCCTTGATAATCCGGATATTCAAAAGCTGCAAAGAACGCTGGAAAACATTAAAGGATCTTCGCAGCAGGCACACGAATTGCTCGAAAACCTATTATTATGGGCTCGTTCACAAACCGGAACAATTTCATTCCGGCCGGAAGCTATTGACCTGAAAGTGCAGGCTGAAGAAAGCATCGAACTTGTAGCTGTACAAGCTGCCCGAAAGAATATCAGCATAATTGCCGATTTTAATGCAAGCGGACTCATAAACGGGGATGTAAATATGATGAACACGATATTGCGTAATCTCCTCACCAATGCCGTGAAATTTACGCCGCATAATGGCGAAGTTCGCGTCGGGATTTCCCAAAACAATGGTGTCTGTATTTTAAGCATAAAGGATAACGGTATTGGTATACCGGCCGATAAACTGAAGAACCTTTTCAGTATCGACACCGCTCATAAAACCAAAGGCACTGATCAGGAACCCGGAACCGGACTGGGATTAATCCTGTGCAAGGAGTTTGTTGAAAAGCACAGTGGCCGTATTGAAGTGGAAAGTGAAGTGGGTAAAGGAAGCGAGTTCAGGATCATTTTCCCGGGAAATAGAAATGATAGTTTATAAGTACTGATGTTGCTATTAATGCTGAAAAGACTTATTCATGAAACGAGCCATGGCAATAAATTGT
>JAIFMH010000342.1 GCA_020048595.1 Bacteroidota bacterium
GGAATTCTGCATTTCCAATCCGTGGATCTATCCCTGTGAGATCAATATGGCTGATTCTCGACAATTCGCCACCAATTATATCAATTTCATTTCCGCCAGAATCCATAAACTTTATGCCGAGGGCCTGTGCCATCCCGCAACCGCCGTCGTTTGTTGCACTACCGCCTAATCCAATAATGAGTTTCTGACAACCCTTATCCAGGGCATCCTTGATTAATTCCCCTGTTCCGTATGTGGTTGTTTTGAATGGATTTCGTTCTTCCGGTTTTAGTAATGGAAGACCGGAGGCTGCAGCCATTTCAATAACAGCGGTCTTTCCATCACCCATAATGCCATAAAACGATTGAATTTCACGAAAGAGGGGGTCGTGCACAGTCAGATTTATGATTTCTCCACCGGATGCATCAATAAGAGCCTGAACTGTTCCCTCTCCCCCATCTGCCATAGGTACAATAACAGTATCAATGCTTTCACTAACATTTTTTATCCCCCTTTCAATTGACCTTGCGACTTCAAAAGCGGATAAACTACCTTTAAAAGAATCGGGCGCAATAACAATTTTCATTTCACCTCTTCAATCTGGGAAAGTTTAATTTTCCTTTTATTTCGTTTTGCGATAAAGGCTGTTAATACAGGAACCAGTAAAGCAGTCGTGATCACCGCTGCTGCTACTTGTGGAGTCGCTACCGCGGCGGTAGCCGCCAATGAAGGATCGACCATTGCAACAGCAGCCGGTGTAGCTACAGCATTACCTGCAGCACTGGCATTCGCAGCACCGGCAACGCCGGTACCTCCTGATAATATGTCTGTCAGGATAGTGAAAAAGCCACAGATAGCAACAGTTATTAACCCCAGTAATATACCTGAAAACCCTGCCAGATAGATCGTTTCCAGGTTTATCCCACACCCCAGGCCAAATGCAAAGAAAGGGATCATTACCATACCGGCTTTAGAAAGAAATGATCGCATATCAGTATCAAGACTACCCAAAACAACACCAACAACCAATGGTAAAATAACTCCCACCAATGTCATAAATGGAATAGAAGCAAGACCGGCTGTTCCCAGGGCAATCATTGTTAAGAATGGTCCGTCTTTAATAGAAAGAACTGCAATGGCCCCAACTTCTTCCTTTGTTCCGAACTCTGCCGTTAGCGCTGTATATAATCCGCCATTAGTGCTTGACATTGCAGCAATAAAGGCAAGTGCTGATATTCCCCAAAGACCTTTGTCTCCGAAAAAATGACTAACCAATAATCCAATAATTACGGCAACACCATATTTTGTAAGAGTTTGAACAAAGCCTATTTTTAGTGCCTTTGGTGCAGCCTTAATATCCATACCGGCACCCATACATACCAGGAAGACACCCAAAATTGCCAGTGGATTGGCAGCTATCGCCGTTGTAAAACCTCCAATCTTCAAAAACCCAGGAAAAAAAGTCTTAATAATTGCTCCAAGAATCAGCGGAATAACCATCATCCCTCCGGGTATCTTTTCAATTGTTGCCTTGATCTTCATATAAGGATTTGATGTTTAAGAATAATTCACTTGCCGGGTTTTCTCCCCGGTTGCTTGATACAGACAATCATTATCTCCCTGATAAAAACATACTGATAACGATATTACTTATTCGATATAAGTAGTTTCATAAGCACTCATGGATTTACACCGGATTTTTTATTCTTGTAAATGGTATGGTCGCATTATAAATCCAAACAAAGCTATGTGGATTAAAAGGTTCAGGCGGGATAGTTTTATTTCATATTAGGTATAAAAACAGTACATCTGTTTAAGAAAACTTTGGGGAATGCAGATTCTCAGATTTCTACTGGCAGGTACTTCTCATGCCATTATTATTAATGGAAGAATTTCTGATTTTGTCATAATCCGACATTGATTCTTTCGCATCTGGTAATAATTTTTAGTAAAAGCAAATAGTTCTTCTAACCAGATACTCTTTTGTGCCTCAAATTTGTCCATGCTTAGGCGAAATCCTTATAAATAGATTCCGATAAATCATGGATACTTCCAAACTTAATCCCGGGGTTAATCGGTTTGTGAATCTTACCAACCCGTTAGTCATATGCAAACAGCATACCCAGACAGCTGTCAATTCCATTTTTAAAACAATATTCCCGAATTGAGGGTTCCACCGGGCTAGACTGGTGTATTATTCATAAGCTACAATGGCTCTACACTGATGAATAAATACTTTTAAACAGCAACCAGTGTTTGCTATACTATTATTGTTACCTGATTGGCCAATTATTTTACCCGCAGAGCAAATACTAATCCCATTTTGAACTATTAGATAGTCTTAATATCTCCCCTTGTTCAAGTAAATTTATTACTAATAATCAGCATGTGCATTTATTACCTGCAAGATCACATTTTATAAACTTTCGTTCAATAACTCAACCTAAATTATCTATGAAAAAAAACATTAGAGTTTTAATTCGAAAACTGAGCCTTATTGTTGCAGCCATATTTATGGTTACAGCTGCCTGGGCCCAACAAAATGTTAGTGGTACTGTTATGGACGACACTGGAGTACTTTTGCCAGGAGTGAGTGTCGTGGTACAGGGAACTTTAACAGGAACTATAACAAATGATGATGGTCAATACACAATTTCAGTTCCCGCTGATGGTGTGCTTGTGTTTTCATTCGTTGGTATGAAGACAATGATTGAGCCAATTAATGGCCGGACTATCGTTAATGTTAGTTTGCAGGCCGCATCAGTTGGTCTCAATGAGATTGTTGTGATTGGCTATGGAACAGAAAAACGTGTTAACGTTATTGGTTCAGTATCGCAGATTTCGGCAGAAACAATTGAAAATAGGCCGCTGTCAAGTTTGTCAAACGCACTTACCGGCCAAATGGCAGGTGTTTCTGTTATACAGCGTTCCGGAAAACCCGGAGCTGATGCTGGTGAAATTCGCATTCGTGGAGTCGGATCATTTGGGGCAAAACCTGATGCTTTGATTTTGGTTGACGGAGTTCCAGGTACAATGAACGAAATCAATCCGAATGACATAGAATCAATTTCAGTTTTGAAAGATGCTTCATCTGCTGCCATTTATGGTGCAAGATCGGCCAATGGTGTTATTTTGATTACAACAAAAAAGGGAAAGGAAGGAAAACTAAGCGTGGCGTACAATGGCTATTATGGCGTTACAAAACCCACTGAATTTCCTGATTTGGCTACATCGTGGGAATATGCAGAGATGTATAATATTGCAAGTGCAACCACATCTTATACTCCTGAAGTTATTGAAAACTACAGATCACAAACTGATCCTGACAATTATCCAAATACCAATTTCTTAAAAGAAACTTTCTCCAGAAATGGTATTTTATCAAATCATGATATTTCATTATCTGGAGGACAGAAATCAAACCAGTACTTTCTTTCGATTGGGTATTTGAACAACAAGGGAATTGTTAAGAATAACGACTATACCCGGTATAATGTGAGATTAAACCTTCAAACTGATCTGGCAAAAAACCTGACACTTACAACCAGGCTGGCAGGTTCGGTGGAAGAAGCAAACGAACCAACTACTACTGCCAACCGAACCCCGGCAGGTCTTGATGGTATAGTCGCGGTGGCCGTTCGATACCCGGCTATATATTTAGGACAGGCATCAAATGGAGATTTTGGAGGTGGACCTGAAAGTGCAGGAACACCGGTATCATGGTTGGCATCAAAAGGGTTTTATACCAAACCAACAACAAAGGCTGGTATAAACCTCAAACTTGACTGGAAACCCATAAATGATTTACTACTTTCAGCAATTGGCGGTTATAACTTTTCACTTGGCGAAGAAAGGCATTTCCAGGCGTCTCAAATATTAAATCCTGGCTTAACCTTACCCCTTGCTACTCTACAACAATATAAAAACAATTTAACCTACAAAACAATGCAGTTTTTAGCTGAATATTCAAAGGAATTGGCTGGACATAATTTTAAAGTTTTGTTGGGATATTCATTTGAAAACGAGTTAGAGGAAAAATTTAGCGGGAAACGTCAAAATTTCCCGAGCAACGATTATACCGTCATGAGTATGGGGAGCGTTAATCTGCAGGAAGTTTTTGGTACTGATAATGAATGGGCTATACAATCTGTATTCGGAAGGCTAAAATATAATTATAACGAAAAATATTTGTTCGAAGCTATAGTGCGTTATGATGGTTCTTCAAGATTTCCCAAAGATCAAAAATATGGAACATTCCCATCTGTTGCTGTCGGCTGGAGGTTAACTGAAGAGAACTTCCTTAAAGACGTTGCCCCATGGTTAACAAATCTTAAACTGAAAGCCTCGTGGGGGGTATTAGGTAACCAAAATATAGGTAATTATCCATACCAATCAACTTTGTCCAGTGGTAGAGATTACCCGTTCGGAACAGGAATATCAACCGGGGCTGCGTACAACACCTATAAAGATCCGGATGTTCACTGGGAATCAACTGAAACAAAAGATATCGGACTTGAATCAGATTTTTTTAATGGAAAATTATCATTTAATGTTTCTTATTTCGACAGGTTGACCTACGATATCTTATATAAACCTGCTTCAAGCGTGAGCGCAATCCTCGGAGTTGGTATCAGCGAAACAAATATGGGTGAAGTAAAAAACAAAGGATGGGAATTTGAACTGGGACATCAGAATTCGCTTGGAGATTTTAGCTATAGCATAAATGCATTCTTTACAATAATCAACAATGAAGTTGCAACCCTTGGTTTAGGAAATGTCAACCAACCCAATGGAATGGTTGGAAATGGGAGTGACCTGTTTATCGGGTATCCGATGCAAATGTATTATGGATATCAATCAGATGGCGTATTTACGAACCAGGACGATATTACTAACTGGGCTAACCAGACAAGCGTAACTCCAAGTCCAAAACCCGGGGATATCCGCTACAAAGATATCAGCGGCCCCGACGGGGTTCCTGATGGACTTGTTAATGCAGCTTACGACCGTGCCTATATCGGTTCAAGAATACCCAAATACAATTTTTCCTTAAACCTTTCGGCCCAATACAAAAATTTCGATTTATCGGCCTTTTTACAGGGTGTTGCTGGCGTTCAAGGTCGCCTCGAAGGTTACGCCGGTTATGCTTTCAATAACCTGGGAACTATACAACAATGGCAAATAGATGGCCGTTTCGACCCTGATGCACCTTTGCAATATCCCGAATACCCACGATTGGAGGTAATAACGAATGCTGGAACACCAAATACGGTACTTTCAGATTTTTGGATGATTGATGCCTCATATCTGCGTATTAAAAATATTCAGTTAGGCTATACTATACCTGAACAGGTATTGCAAAGAATAAAGATTGACAATTTACGCCTCTATTTTAGCGCAGAAAACCTCTTTACATTTAACAAATACAGAAAAGGCTGGGATCCTGAAATTAATACCGATGGTTCGTATTATCCGATTTTGGGAACTTTTACTTTTGGGGTAAATGTTAAATTTTAATTTTTAATCAAAAACATTTGTGAAATGAAAAAGTACAGAGGATATAAAAAAATACATGCGAATTTGTTCCTGGTATTTGTATTGCTTGGAGCATTTTCCTGTAGCGATAAGCTTGACTTGTCTCCCTCCGATCAGTTTGATAAAGGAAATTTTTGGTCAAATGAGACAAATGCAATGATTGGACTTACCGGCGTTTACCGCGGGAATATCAGCTATGGTACGGGGGCAAATCCGAATCCTGACGACTGGTGGACTTACAAGGGATTGGTTGTATTCGAGCATGCAACCGATAATGCATTCGACAGAAGGGGGAAAAATGCCCTTACTACCAGATTGACAAATGGAACATTAGCAGCTGATAATGGCGTGGTGGAGGCATACTGGAAAGCATCCTACATCCGTATTACCACCGCAAACGATTTTCTGGAAAATATTGGTCGTGTCAATATGGATGAGACAAAAATACTAAGAATGACTGCTGAAGCCAGATTCATCAGAGCATGCCAGTATTTTTACCTGTCACAATACTGGGGTGCAGTTCCTTTAGTAACAAATACTCTTACACCAACAGAAGCAAACACAGTAACCAAAGCTCCAAAATCAGAAATTGTAGCTTTTGTCATTGATGAATTAACTGCAGCTGCGGCTGACCTGCCACGTTATAAAGATATACCTTCAAAAGAGTTCGGAAGAGCATCAAAACAGGCAGCATTAGCGTTTTTAGGTAGAATTTATCTTGCCGAAAAGAACTATTCAGAAGCATCCCTGGCATTCAAACAAATCATTGATTATGGCGACAATGCTATTGCTGCTGATTATGCAAGTATTTTTAATACGGTTAATGAAACCAGCTCTGAAAACATTTTTAGTATGCAATATTACCCGGTTCTTGCCCAGAATGCAATCACACAGCATTGTTATCCGGCAATTAAAGCAGGGTGGCATCTTACAAATCCTTTGGAAAGCCTGGCATCACAATACGATTTTACTGATGGTAGCCCATTTTCATATAGCGATCCGCGTTTCAATCCGCTAAATATGGGAGCCAACCGCGATCCTCGTTTTGCAGCTACTTTTTTATATGATCAATGCACTTTTGGGGGCAAGATTTATGATTGTAATCCCGACCACAGCAGTTCGGTAGATCAGCTTACATATTCAAAACAGGCCACTCGCACAGGTTATGGGTTAAGGAAATTTTTTGATGAAAATTTTACAGGGGCTTTAGGATCAGACTACGGAGGAAATCTTCCAATCATACGATATGCCGAAGTTTTGTTAAGCTATCTTGAGGCTGAATTAGAGGCCGGGAACCCAATTGACCAGACTTTGCTGGATATGACAATTAATAAAACGAGAGGCAGGGCATCGGTTAATATGCCCCCAATTACAGTAACAGATGCAGCTGTTTTACGCCCAATACTTCGTAAGGAAAGAAGAATAGAACTTGCGCTGGAAGGTATCAGGTACTGGGACCT
>JAIFMH010000076.1 GCA_020048595.1 Bacteroidota bacterium
AACAGCAGAGTAAGACTCGACTCCTTTCAGGCTTTTCTATGTCAAAATGTGAAAGTTTTAAATAAGACAGTATATTATTCCTATAACTTAAGAACAAGGATTAACGATTTAAAATTTCAAAAGGAGGTCTTGACAAAAATCATAAATCAACATTCGTTAATCCTTGTTCTTATATCAAAATTGTAAACTTTTCAAGCTTAATGTATATGGACACTAGCCAACTCAACCTCTTTAAAAAACTCCTCCCCGGCTTATTGCCTATTTTCGTTTTTATTCTTGTTGACGAACTTTGGTCAACAGAAGCTGGATTGGTTGTTGCTGTTGTATTTGGAGTCGGGCAACTTGGCTATGTGTTTATACGCGAAAAGCGGTTCGACAGGTTTGTGTTTTATGACACAATGCTCCTTGTTGCATTGGGAGGTATTTCAATCGCTTTAAATGATGAAATATTCTTCAAGCTCAAGCCAGCATTGATTAACCTTATCTTTTGTGCAATTCTTGGATTTTCAGCTTTCAGCAGTAAAAACCTTCTGATGATCTATACCCAACGATATATGGGCGATATGAAGATGCCGGCAGGTGCCGAAAAAGCGATGCAGCAAACCATGAAAATGCTTTTCTGGATGATGCTGGGATATACTTTGCTGATCGTTTATTCTGCATTCTACATGAGTAAAGAAACCTGGGCTTTTATCAGTGGAGGCTTGCTGTATATACTTTTCGGATTGTTTTTTGCCTGGCAGTATATTTCGGCTAAATTGAAGAATAAAACTCCGGAGATTAAAGCAGAATGGGTGCCACTGGTTGATGAAAAAGGCATGGTAACCGGCAAAGCCACACGCGCCGAAGTTCACCGTGGGCCAGGTAAATTGCATCCGGTTATACATTTGCATCTGATCAATAGCAAAGGTGAAATCTATTTACAGAAACGCTCTATGACCAAGGATACTTTTCCCGGCAAATGGGATACTTCTGTCGGCGGGCATGTTGACCTGGGCGAAACTATTGAACAGGCTTTACTGCGTGAAACTGCTGAGGAGTTAAATATTACAGGAATTCATCCTATTCCGCTCACACAATATAAATGGGAAACAAAAATTGAATCGGAACTGGTATTCAGTTTCAGGGCGATCTATAACGCTACCCCGGTTTTCAACAGAAATGAAATTGATGAAGGAATGTTCTGGACTATTGCGGAAATCAGGAAAAACATTGGAACAGGGATATTTACACCTAATTTTGAAAATGAGGTTCCTGTTTTGTTGAAAGCACTAGGTCGGAGCTAAACTAAACTTCCGGGATTTCAATCTTTTTTACTGCAAAAAGGCGTGTAAATCTCTGCCTAATTTATCCAGCTATAATAAATATTATTTTGGATTTCTATTTCCCCGACCTAAAGGCCGGGGCTAGAAATAGGCTGGGCTGGAAATTTGCGAATGACCTCACAAAACAATCACGCCTTCAATAGCCGATGCTTTCTGGTATCTGTTAATAACCTCGTCAGGATTTAACATTACTTCTTTCACGGTGATGCTCACATATTTACCACCTGCGGAATGCCTGTTGGTAAATTCAGCCTGGTGAGGAAACAAATCGTGTAACATAGCGAAAATACGATTCTCAGCCGGAGCTATAAACTTAAACATGTAAACCGAAGGCCAGGACATACTTTGAGTCAAATGTTCGCGAAGTGTATCGAAATTGTGTGTATCCAATGCAGAAATCTTTTTTTGAATTTAAAATCAGAGGTAAAACTGTTTATGTAATTTAGCAGTTGTAAAATAACACTAACATTGAGTATATGTTTGAAATGATAAAGGAAGTAGCTGCTTTTTTACAGAGCAAAGGTATTACATCTCCCGATACTGGTATTGTTTTGGGAACAGGTTTAGGAAAACTGGTTTCCGAAATTGACATTGAAGTTGCCATTGATTATGCGGATATTCCTAATTTCCCGGTTTCTACGGTTGAATCCCACAAAGGACACCTGATTTATGGAAATCTCGAAGGGCATAAGGTACTGGCAATGCAGGGCCGCTTCCATATTTACGAAGGATATTCACTTCAGCAGGTTACATTGCCTATACGGGTAATGAAATTGCTGGGTGTAAAATGGCTGCTTCTTTCGAATGCTGCAGGTGCTATCAATAAAACCTACCAGAAAGGTGACCTGATGCTGCTGGATGACCATATAAACCTACTGCCGGAGAATCCGCTCACCGGCAGGAATATTGATGAACTTGGACCTCGGTTTCCGGATATGAGTTGCCCGTATTCGCCGGAACTAAATCGTAAAATGGAACTGGCTGCTGAAAAGTTTAACATCACACTTCGTAAAGGAGTATATGCAGTTGTTGCAGGCCCTAACCTCGAAACCCGTGCTGAGTATCGTTATTTAGGAATGATTGGTGCTGATGTGGTTGGAATGTCGACAGCGCCTGAAGTAATTGTTGCTAACCACATGGGATTGCCGTGTGCTGCTGTTTCTGTTATTACTGATTTATGTGATCCTGATAACCTTGAGCCCGCCAGGCTGGAAGATATACTTGAAACAGCCGGAAAAGCTGAAATCAAGCTAATCCGGCTGTTTAAAGATGTGATCAGAAATCTGTAGCAAATCCGGTATTTACTTTTTGCGTACGTACGTTTCGGTTGTATTGGTAAAGAAATAACTGTTCGATTTATTCTTTGCGATAAAGTCCTTTAGTTCAGTTGAAGTATTAAAGGTTTCCTTGATATAATCCGAAACCTCAGATGTAGAAATCTTACCCGCTTTTTCATCAAAATTGAATTTAAGCAGGTTATACGTTGTACCTTCTTCTTCCCTTGCATTCATAAAGGTTTCGCCGTTTACATCCGAAAAGGTAAGGTGATATATCGTTTCGCTGTAAGAACTATCCGACGAAGAATACTCCATTTTTTTTGCAGTTGCATTAAATTTGTCATCTTTAGTAATAACAAAATAGGAAGGATTTTCTGATTCCATATCAGATGTACTCACCCACTTTCCGACCAGTTCGGATGAAATTTTCACGGTTCCGTCATCAATCGGCACGCTGCTGGAATAAGGGCATCCAGCTAATAATACAACAATTGCCAATAGTCCTGATGACATTAATACTTTCTGAAAAAGGTTAAATCTCATAATTTTAATTATTTGAGGTTAATTGGATTAAGATAGGTAGAACAAAAGTACGTCAAAATAGTTTTTCCCGATGCCTGAATAATCCTTGAAAGCTATTTATACTGCGATACAGCTTGTATTTTTTGCAGCATTTAAGCAGTATAGTCTTTGAAAGAAGGATTATTTCTAAAGATTTAAAGCAGTTATTTCCTGCAGATAATCATGCTGCAGATCTTCGTGCAAAGCTCCGATGGTTAGGCGAATTTTCCTCACCTGGTTCTCATACAAATTGCTTAACGAATTGCTTGATCGTACAGGTATCCCTGATACTTTCAGTTTTGTGCAAAAATGAATAAGCAACTCAACTTCCGTTTGTTTATGCCCTGAATAACGTATGTATTTATTGGTGGTTTTCAGTATTTTACGGATGCTCTTTTTAGCAAAATATAGGTGGCTCAAATTTATTTCCGTGAACTGAAGGTCGATTTCATTTTTAATACTTCGGATATATTCCGGTTCATTATTGGCATCAAACAACAGGTAACTCAGCAACTCTTTATTTTCCTTTTTGTATTTTACCAGTTTCATGCAAATTTCCAGCACATCACCGGCAGGCAATGTTCCCAATTCTTTTTTCAGAGTGCTTACCGAGGATGCTTTCATTTTTATTGATTCATCTTTTTTATGGGATCGAGCAAATATTCAAGTCCATTTAACTTAATCTCATACATTGTGCGGAGTAACATTCCAAGCTTACCTTCAGGAAATCCTTTTGCATTAAACCATTCAAGGTACGAAACCGGAAGGTTACATAATACTCTGCCTTTGTATTTGCCAAAAGGCATCTGCATTTTTACAAGATCAAGGAGGAGTTGTGAATCAGGTTGCATGGCGGGGTGGGTAGTTGTTAGTGGCGAATGGTGAATGGAAAATGGTTAATCGCTATTGGTTAATCGTTATTGGTTAATCGGTATTATTTAATCGTTATTGGTTAATGGTTAAAGGGAAATCGGTATTCGGTATTAGAGTTAATAGAAAATAATTTCAGAGCTTCTGATTTTCATGGCACTAAGCGTTGGTTGTTGGGTGAAACTGAAACAAGTTTTGTACCTGGTTCCAATCCTGCGTCCCGATTCATCAGGAATACCTTGTATGTAGAGAGCAATAAGCATTTTAAAATTTGGAATTCTTTTGATTCCTATTTCCCCTCTTCCCAATATTCTAATTACCTATTTTCCTATTTACTATTTTTTATTTACCTATTCACTATTTTCTATTTCCCTATTTCCCTATTTTCTTTTTTTCTATTTCCTATTTTCTATTTTCTATTTTTCTAGTCTCACTTATCTCCCAGGTATTCCTCAGTGCTAATAACTTTGGCGTAAGCTTTAAGCGTGGCCAGAGCAGCAATATGAACATCTTCGGCCAATACCGTTTTGCCATTAAACGATTGATTTTTGGCTGCGCATGCATCATGAATTACCGTGCACTCAAACCCATAATCAGCTGCTGCACGGGTTGCGGCTTCCAGGCACATATTAGTCTGCATGCCACATAATATAAGCTTCTTAATCCCGTTTTTATTGAGAAAATCCAGTAAATCAGTATTCAGAAAACTATTCACCTCCTTTTTTACAATTACTTTTTCGTCAGCCAGAGGAGTAACATTGGAATGTATTTCAGCCCCTTTTCCTTCACCATGTTTTACATGAATTACCAACTGCTTTGTTTCGCGAAAGTTTACCAGAAGTTTCTGTGCATTTAAACTTGCAGGCAACGGATTTACAAGTTCTGATGACCCACCTTCAAAATAGAAATTCTGAATATCAATTATCAGCAGTGCCGTTTTGGACGTTTCAGTCTGAGCATATGAAAAGAGTGAGATCATCATATTTAGTATTATAAGTAACTTTTTCATAAACAGTTTTTAAAGGATGAAAATACATTTAGTGAAATTAAGAACCATTGAATAGTCACGCCAATGAATAACATCAAATTTACTACAAAAACTGATTTAATATTCTACTGAAAATCTTTGCTGACTTCCCATGCAAACAAATACATAGTTATCTGAATTTCAATTCAAATTGAGTAGCAACCTTCGGTTTAGAGGTTACAATTTCCACTATTTTTTATCTAATAAAGCCCATGGTTTACCGATGATTTTCCGTGACTAACCGATTTTAAACTTTCTTTAACATTTTGTCATGTAACATTTCCTACCCTATGCCGTCATATGTACGAAATCCAGATAAAAAACCAAGAACCCAAAAACCTCGAAAGAGCATAAAAATCAAAAGCCATGAAAACATCCATATTAGTATCGAGTATCGCAGCACTTAGCCTCCTGATAACTTTTGCAGAAGCACCCAGTCGCCGCACCACTGACAGAGTTAACTCTACATCAGTAAATACCATTTCATACATACCTGCAAACATAGTGGTTATTGAACCTGCTGTTTCACATACAGTTTACACGAAGAACAAAGCAAACGTTAAAACCACCTCAACAGAGTCCGATGACATGAGTTATCTGAAGTTTGATGTTTCTGATTATTATGATGAGAATGAAATATCAGAAGACGTATCCGCTGTAACATCATTAGATTACCTGAAATTTGATGTATCAACTTATACTGCAAACGCCGGAATGACATCTCCCGAAGCAATTGAATTACCTGTAAATGAACTCGCTAACCTGAAATTTGATGTATCAGATTATCTGGAAAACACTGAACTGAATACCTTCGACGCAATTGAATTACCGGTAAATGAGTACGCTAACCTGAAATTTGATGTTTCAGATTACTTAGGAAACACTGAACTGACCACCTTCGACGCAATTGAATTACCAGTTAACGAATTTGAATACCTGAAATTTGATGTAACTAAATATGTTGACAATAACGAAATGACTTCAGACAATATTACAGAACTACCTGTTGATGAGTCCAGTTATCTCAAATTCGATGTTAATAAATATTCGGCTCAAAGCAACGTGAACTCGGATAACTTCGGTGAAATGCCAATTAATTAATTCCAATTTGACTTGGAGCAAACTAAAAGTCATACTGCCAAATGCGAATGAAAAGAGGCTACCAAACACTGGCAGCCTCTTTTTTTTATGGTATAATATTCAGATTAAAATTCAATTCGGAAATATCAGGCACAGTTTTGTATTGAATTTCAGTATTCCCCGACCTGAAGGTCGGGGCAATAGATCAGCAGACAATCCCTTATACAGGATTTCTGCATGGAATTATTTAAGAAATTCGGATCATTTATTTTTCAACTCGTCGAGGATTGGGGTAACAATACAACTTACTTCGGTTTGAATTTTGTCATTAAGCTGTTCAAAAATGAGAATTTCATTTTCACCTTTTTTCAACCAAACGCCGGGTACAAATAAGGTTTGTTGCGGACCAATGCTCCAATACCGGCCCAGATGATGCCCGTTAACAAACACAATTCCCTTGCCCCAGGTGCGCATATCAAGGAAAGTATCACCGGTTTTATCAAGTTTAAAACTTCCTGTATAAAATGCAGGACGCCCTTTTGAACTTTTGCCAGTGAAAGATTTCAGATCAGGTTTTTGCTCAAGAGGAAATTTATACATCTGCCAGTTCCCGATTATCTCATTTCCATTGATAATAACAGGACTGATAATTCCTTTCAAGTTATGTATGATTTCTGATCCGTAATTAATACGGCCCATGTTTTCGACCAGTATTTCGAGCGTTGCATTGAACGGTATGTCAATTTCCATTGAAT
The DNA here is from genome assembly GCA_020048595.1 of Bacteroidota bacterium. GTDB lineage: Bacteria > Bacteroidota > Bacteroidia > Bacteroidales > UBA4417 > UBA4417. The sequence continues at coordinate 6,896 of JAIFMH010000076.1, forward strand.
AGTTTTTATAATATCGGTTCAGTTCGCCCACTTTCTCTCCATTTACATAAACAGTAGCAAAATCCCTTA
>JAIFMH010000345.1 GCA_020048595.1 Bacteroidota bacterium
ATTTATCCTTTCACTGATTATATTAAAATCCTTAACAAAAAGCTTACTTTATTATTTTTGCAACACCAATTATTTATTACAAAATGAAGAAAATCCTCTCGGTTATTCTTACTCCGGTATATCTTGTTGTTTTTGCTTCTTTACTTGTAGTGTTTCACCCTATTCAGGTAATTACCAACTGGATATGGGGATATCCTGTACGCAAACGGGTTGTAGATATATTAAATATCAGTTTATTATACGGAAGCCGGATTTTGGGAACCCGTATTACTTTCCACGGATTTGAAAAAGTTCCGGTCAACAGGCCTGTAATTATTGTGGCCAATCACCAGGGCACGCTTGATATCCCGCCTATAGTGGTAGGTTTTCGAAAAAATCATCCCAAATTCATTTCTAAAATTGAATTAGGAAAAGGAATTCCCAGCGTTTCGTACAACCTTCGACACGGCGGTTCGGTGCTAATCGATCGGAAAAACCGATCACAATCAGTGAAAGATATTATGCTTTTAGGCAAACATATCGAAGCCAACAATTACGCAGCCTGTATTTTCCCAGAGGGAACACGTACAAAAGACGGACTTGTAAAAACCTTTCAGCCGGCGGGCATTGCCTCGTTAGTGCGCTCAGCACCATCGGCGGTAATTGTACCGTTTGCCATCGATGGCAATTTCGGGATTATGAAAAACGGCTATTTCCCAATGACCTTTGGCAGCCGCCTGAAATTTACCGTCCTCGATCCTATTGAACCCAAAGGCTGGGATGTAAATGAGCTAACCTTGCATATCGAAAACTCAATACGAAAGGAACTGGGACAGGCTGGGTAGCTGTAACAGATTTTGTCGAAAAAAAGCAAAAAAAAAAAAAATTGCTGAAGATTAATTGTACAACGTTTTTTTATATATCTTCGAATTCTAAATATAAAATTTTTTATTATGAAACATCTTATAACGACAATTGTGTTTGCATTATCCGGCCTTATCATGGTAATCTCCTGTAAAAAAGAACCAGCAGTTATTGATAGCAAACCCGATCCTGCCAGCCTGACAGATATGTTTTCGTGGAATTTTGCTTCCGTTCCACTTGAATACGCTGAATCAGAACTTAACAATAATAAGGCATACGGTTTTAACCGTGCAAAAATCAGTTGGTATAACATAGATCCAACTATATTTTATAATAAAAGCGCCAACTTAAGGCCACCTAATCTTTCAAATGACGATATGTCGGGGGATAATTGCAGGATAATTTATGAAAATGAATTATACCCTACCAGGGAAAACCAATATAATCAACCTCTATACTTAAATGTTTTTAACATTGATTACTATCCTGAAGAAAGAGGCCCATGGAATTATGATACCCAGGCATCAGCCAATTCAGCCGGAATGGGAAACGATGGTAAACTTAACGAACCTACTACCCGCTGGGCAGGAATAACGAGGAAAATAGAAGTAAAAGAATTTAAAATCAACTACCTCGATTTCTGGGTGCTTGATCCTTTTACAACCTATCCGGATGCAAATGGCGAATTAAATTTTGATATTGGTGATATAAGTGAAGATGTTTTGAAAGATGGATTTTTATCAGCTGAAAATACAACTGCAGGCGCATCATCCACAACAGCCTGGGGATTGGTTAAACCTGTTACAAACTCCAATTTATTTCCATCAGGCAATCTTTCAACTTTTGACACAGGATTGGATGAACTGTCCGATAATGACGAAACAACTTATTTCTCTGCCTATCTCAACGCAATAAATTCCATCTGTAGTCCGGCTTTCTATTCATTGGTTTACAATGACCCTGCTAATGATGACTATCATTCCTATCTTGGCGATGACTACAACCAGTTGAATTATAAAATTAGCGACAGGTATAAAAACTTCAACAACGGGGAACAAAATTCCTTTGCCGGGACTAATAACAACAAAGTTGTTTATCAGCATACACCTAATACCGAAGATATAAATAACAATGGTGTGCTTGATACATTGAATAATTATTCCGAATACAAGATCAAAATCAATAAACAATTGCTGCAAGTTGGCAATAATTATCTGGTTGAAATATATACAAATGATTTTCCTGTAAAGCTGGCAAATGGCGAAGTTACATATTCAAAATTTTACCATTTCCGTATTCCATTAGCTGAATCTTCAGGCTCTTATGGTTTGCCAAACTACACAACTAATCCAAAGTTTATCCGGTTATATCTTACAGGTTTTTCCACACCTGTAAATCTGAGGTTTATTGATTTAATGTTTAGCGAAGAGGCAATCAATTACACCCATTAATCAGAATCAGTCGAACAAACAATCCCATCTGATGAACAATAATTTTCTTTCGTTACGGCAATACATATATATATGATCAGGATTTCTTAATTGAATAAAGGAATAGTCGGCTGACTTCCGCATATTTCAATATCAGATATGCGGCATTTCTATCCCTCTCAGGTTCCGGTAAAGCTTTAACGCAAACAAATCAGTCATACCCGAAATATAATCTATTATATTCATTACCCTGGTATAGGCGTTTGAAGAGGCATCAATTTTAAACTGGGCAGACAGCAGGTTCAGCGTATTATCATGCCTGCGGGTCCTTTTGCTTTCTTCAATAAAAGCAGCTTCAATAAAATCCTCAATAAGTCCCGACATAATGCGAAAACCCGCAAGCTCAATACGAACTACTCCATCGTAGCTATAAATTTTTTCAATGGATTTTTTTGAAATAGCTTTCAGAACATCTGAGAGTTCATCGATTTTATCCAACAGCGAAACATTAAATGTTCCGTCAATAATACTTTCCTGATTTTCGATAAATACCCTGGCGCATTTATGTGTTAAACAGTTTATTGATTTTGCTCTCAGGTAGGTTACAGCTTCGTTTTTGTCGTTTTCAATTGCGCTCAGTCTTTTTTCGAAACGCGACATATCTTCATTATCATGTTTCGCAATGATCTGCATCAAATGTTCTTTTACTTCGGAATACGAAAGGATTCCGAGCCGGTGAGCGTCTTCATAATCTATAATATTATAACATATATCGTCAGCCGCCTCAACCAGGTACACAAACGGATGACGTTTATAGACTATCATTCCTTCAACCGTGTCTGGAATCATTTTCAACTTGGCTACAACAGCAAGAAATACATCCTTATCATCGTCAAAAAAACCATATTTTTTCCGGTGAATCGCACCTTTTTTCTGTGTAGCCAACGATTCGCAGGGATATTTCAGTATGGACCCCAATGTGCTGTATGTCAGCCTGGATCCGCCAAACTGACGTCCATTGTACTGTTTTGTAAGTATCCGCAGCGTATTGGCATTCCCCTCGAAATGAGTAAGGTCATTCCACTGTTCTTTCGTAAAGAGACCCTTAAATTTCAGATCTTCCTCCTTTTGCGTATCCCGGTCAATAAAGTACTTTGAAATTGCATCTTCGCCGGCATGACCAAAGGCAGGATTACCCATATCGTGGGCCAGGCAGGCTGAAGCAACAACATGCTTCAGGTCATATGTGTAAAATCGCTCAGCATCCGGATTCTGCTTAACTTCTTCAATATTATTTATAATTTCCTGTCCCACCATGGCACCCAGCGATCGGCCCACACTGGCAACTTCCAATGAATGGGTTAGCCTGTTGTGAACAAAAACCTCCTCCGGAAGCGGAAAAACCTGGGTTTTATTCTGAAGCCTGCGGAAAGGGCTCGAAAACACAATGCGATCCCAATCCCGTTCAAAGTCCGAACGTATTCCCTTTTCATAATTTGTTATTCCATATCTCTCATCCGAGAAGCAGTTCGTCCAGTTCATTAAAGTTCCGTTTAAAAAGTATTGTTTAAATGATTTGCGTTGCCATCGCTTTTCTGCATTTCACCCCGATCTGATTTGTAATCCTTGACAGCTGATGAAAGTCTCCACGCGAGTATATTTCATTCCGGTTATTCTGTTTGGAACTTGTTTATTATTTTTTCAATACCCTCTTTGATAGAATTTAATTTATCAGCAAACTCCTGGGTATATGCATTTGAAGGCGCGGCAATGCTTAATGATTGTGTTTTTTGATAATCGGATAATAATATTATGGCATAGTTAAGTTCATACCTCAGTTCATTTTTATCCATGTCGGTCATCATCTCAACGGCAGTATAATTTTTATTTTCCAGGTTGGGATTCTTATTGTTTTCTCTTTCAGTTTTAAGAAGGGCGAGTAAAGTTTCGGAACGCAATTGTTTTGATCGTAAATGTTCCATTTGTGTTTCGCAGGAATTTAATACAGGCTGTATCTTCATGGTTTATGGGATTGAGTAACATCAGGTTTGATTGAAAAATAAATATGAGGCAACTTTCAGGCAGTAAAGATAATTCTGAAATTTGAGAACGAGGCTATAACTTAATTTTCAACACCAAATTTGCCATTTGCGCTTGTTCTATCCAAATACTAATTTCGAAAGAAAGAGGTATGAAAGGCTTTTCGGAAAAGTGGCAGAAACGCTTGCCAGTGGAATTTTAACTTGTATAAGCAAGTAAATTCTGATTTAACTGACCAGAATTACAAATCAGCACCAGCCTTTGATAACTTTTTAAAATTTCTAACTCTCGCTGCTTTTGTATGATTTCACTCACTTACAAATACTGATGCAACCCGAATTATAATCGCATTATTCTTTTCATTTTAATATGCAACAACCTGTCTGCATTCAACTACAAGCAAATAGATTCGTTGTCTCACCCAACTTTATTCATCACATATTCTGGGATGTTTGCTGATTGTTTTATAAAAATGGAGATATCATACATTTGCCTCTTGTTTAATCTTAAATCATGAACGCAACGTGGTCTGTTTTTCTATTAAATTAACTCATTCCAAAAAGCTTTTGTACTTTTATCCGATTAATCAAAACTGAGTAATTAAATCTCTGAAAACCATGAAACTTCTCGGCCTTTCGCCCATGCTGTGGACCAAACATCTGAACCTTACTGTTGGATTCTATACCAATGTACTTAAATTTACCTGTGACGAACTGAATGAAAAGATAGGCTGGGCCTCTGTCAGCCGCGACAATATCCAGGTAATGATTGTGGAGCCACGGCAGCATCCTGAATTTACAGAATCACAGTTTACCGGTTCCATTTATATTCATACCGATGATGTGGACAAAGTATGGAAAGAGCTGAAGGAAAAAGTAGAAATAGTTTATCCGATCGATAATTTTGAACACGGCATGCGTGAATTTGCCATATACGATTGCAATAAGTATATGATTCAGTTCGGGCAGGAAATTGATACAGGTAAACTGAAGTAATCCTAAAGGATTTTTAGCTTATAAGAAAGCACGATCAAGGCTATTTTGCAAACTTCAATCGCAACCAAAATTTGTTATTATGCAAAAGTTTATAGTTTTATTGATTGGTCTTTCACTGGTATTTTCAGTGAATGCTCAGAAACACTTTCCATCTCCTTCTGAAAATCCATTCTGGACAGAAGCGCATGAAATGATCTGGTCATGCAGTACCGGAGGTTGCTCAGGGTATTACTGTAAATGTACAACACCGATTTACTACAAATCAGATACTATCATCAACGGAATTACATATAACAGGCTTTATTCATATGGCATTTGCCAGGGTTTGTACACTGGCGGTGCTCCTCCGCAGGGTTGTCCTTTTTTGTATAACTACCGGAATGCTGAATCAGTGTTTGCTACAATCAGACAGGATACAGCTAACAATATTGTGTACATTCTGGATAACAATGCAGAGACGATACTTTATGACTTTAATAATATTACTGTTGGGAAAGCATATCCGGAAACCTATAGCACTTTACTACAATCTGACTCTTTGATGGTGATCTCTGAAGATTCTATACTAATGGGAAACCAATATTTCATGAAGTGGGACCTTGGAGTTATGCACAATGGAACTATTGAAAATCCTGGATTTGTGAGTATTATTGAAGGGATTGGAAGCACATATGGTATAACCGCTCAGCTGATTCCGCCATTCGAAAACGAAGATGAATTACTCTGCTTTTCGTTGAACAATACAATTTTCTATCCTGACAGTTCATATGATTGTGATAAAACTGTTGATGTGCCTGAATTCACATCCAAACCCGAATTTTATGTTTATCCTAACCCGGCTTTTAGCCATTTAACTCTAGAAACAGCCCAGGATCCGGATGAAAAGTATTTTCTAAAGATAGTTTCTTCAACCGGTTTGGTTATTTTGGAAAAGCAAATCTGCAATAAAACAACCCTTATTGATATCAGTAATTTTAACAATGGATTATATCTGATACAGTGCAATAACAGAAGTACATTTGAATCCATAAAGTTTATTAAAAACTGAACATAAAGCATTGCTAATAAAAAAGGTTGTGATGAAAATAATCTTAAGAAAACCCATTACTGGATGAAAACAATCGGATTGATCGGTGGAATGTCGTGGGAAAGCTCGGACAGCTATTACCAGATTATAAACAGGCAGGTTAAGGAGAAATTAGGAGGTGTGCATTCGTGCCGATCGCTGATGTATTCAGTCGAATTTGGTGAAATTGCTGATCTTCAGCACCGCGGAGAATGGGACAAGCTTACGAATATGATGGTTGAAGCCGCACAATCACTGGAAAGAGGAGGCGCCGATTTTATCGTTCTCTGTACAAATACCATGCACAAAATGGCTGATAGTATTGAGAAGAATACAAGTATTCCGTTTTTACATATTGCTGATGCAACTGCAATCGAGATAAAAAAGCATCAATTTACCAAAGTCGGGCTATTGGGTACGAAATTCACGATGGAGCAGGATTTTATGAAAAACAGATTTGCGGAGAAACACAACATTGAAACTATTATTCCCAATCAGCAGGCCCGCGACCGGATTCATCATTCAGGACCTTACGAATAGCGGAGCACAAGGAATAATTTTAGGCTGTACCGAAATCGGTCTTTTGGTAACTCCAAATGATACTAATGCTGTACTTTTTGACACAACCTTGATACACGCAATACAAGCGGTGGAATTTGCTTTGAAAGCCTGAGATTAAAATTATCGAAAATAAAGTGCAAAACTAAAAGATAACATAAAAGAGTAAACGTATCAAATTGGGTTTACCCCAATCAGTCCGGCTATTGACCGATATGCTTTTCATAAACAAGCTTTGCCGCAAACAAATCCAATAAGGCAAAACCTACTGTTTTAAATAAACGGGTGCCATTTGTAGATGGAATAATTTCACCAGTGAGCAGACTTCCAATGGAGTAAATCTTATTTTCCGATATCCAGTTATTTTTAACAGGAGTTATAAGGTCGCCGCTTTCTTTTTTTCCATCCAACGTATCTACATAAATTTGATCAAGCTGACGGAATAACTGTTCCGGGAATTCCCGGCAATCAGGTTTATAGGAACCTATGCCAATAATTGTTTTTCCTGTAAATAGTTCTTTCTCATCCGGAAAAACAGGATTTTGAGAATTTGTTGCAGAAATTATAATCTCTGAATTCATAGCAACTTCCGAAGCATTTGCCGCCTGTACGATCTTTATCTCCGGATATCTGATCTTTACCTTTTCTGAAAAATGCATCAGATTTTCCATGTTCTGATCGAAGACCCATATCTCATTTATTTCGCGCACGGAACATGCGAAAAGTGCCTGCCATATCCCCTGTACACCGGCACCAATTATTCCAAGTGAATGGCTATCAGCCGGTGAAAGATGCCTGATGCCAACTGCAGAAACTGTTGCGGTGCGCATGGCCGTAATGGCGCTTCCATCCATAATGGCGAGCGGTTTTCCTGTTTTGGTATCATTTAAAACAACTGTACCATAAATAGATGGATGACCCATTGCTTTGTTACCCGGGCAGAATGAAACCAGTTTGGTAACCCAGTATTCGTCCGTTATGCAGGGCATCAGCAGAAAAGTATCAGCTCCATAATCCAGGTGCATTCTTTTGGGCATAACATATCCGCCGGGTTCAATACTTTGCAGTAAAGCCTTTTCCATTATATCG
>JAIFMH010000109.1 GCA_020048595.1 Bacteroidota bacterium
TTTTATTCCCTGCAATCCGGGATAAAGTGCCTGAATTCCGGCAGTTTCTGCTTTTTTCAAAATATCGATAATCCTTTTACAACTGAAAAACTGCTCAGAGAATTGATTCTTCATAATGGTGAAGCTGATTTCATATTGCCGGCTTTCGAGAGTACGACAGGGCATCCGGTGTTAATCAGCCCATTTGTAGTGGACAGAATTTATAATGAAATGGATCTTGAAATTCGAATTGATGCGTTTTTAAAACAGTTTAATGAAAAGAGAATAGCGGTTCAGGATCAAAGAATCCTATTGAATATCAATTCGCCTGAGGATTATCTGAATGCGGGATTTGTGGATTATATATCTTAATTCCTGAAAGGTTATAACTAAACAGGAATGTATTCCTTTAAAGTTATATTTTGTTCTAAAACCAATTGCTTATTGGCTTTAATCCGCTACTTTAAGTTTTACCCGTTTTCAACAATCAAATTGTATACTTTTGCAAAAAGTATTTGCATTTACTTAATGAAGCTGAGCCTGCTATTTCTTTTTTGTCTCTTATCCGTGCAACAAATTTTTGCACAGGATCAGATAAAAATTGACAGTCTTAAAATACAGCTTAGCAATGTAAATGAAGATACTACCAAAGTAAAACTTCTCTTTGATCTTTCTGATGTTTATGGCAGAACCGATCTGATCATGGCATTGCAGTACGCGAAAGAAGCATTGCAACTATCCGTACAGGCCAGGAATGAACTTCTGGAAGCACGCTCTCATATCAAAATAGGGTCACATCTTATTCGCATAGGTAACTACGATGAGGCGTTGAAAAACTATCTTTCCAGTTTGAAGATTGCCCAGAATAATAAATTTGAACATGAGGAATTTGTATCACTGTCCAATTTGGGCGTTATACAGGATCGTATTGATAAATTTGATAATGCATTGAAATACTATTTTGAGGCATTAAATATTTATAATAAAAGCATTGAAATAGGCAAACCCATACAGGAAATTAAGAATATTCAAGGGCTTTATAATAATATTGGCAATATTTACGCTTCAAAGAATGATTTAGGAACTGCAGAGGAATATTATTTAAAAGGATTGGCTATTGCTGAACAGAAGAGTGATTTTTCAAACATTGGGATTATTTGTAATAATCTGGGTAAACTGGAAGATCAAAAGAAAAATTTCGATAAAGCATACAGCTATCTGGTTAAATCACTGGAAGCCAGGCAAAAAATCAACGATAAATCCGGAATTGCTAAATCCTATTACTCTCTTGCAAACCACTATGTTGAAATGCAACAGCCGAAAGAGGCTTTGGAATATGCAAAAAAATCCTTTGTTCTGGGAACAGAACTTAAAGAACCTCTGACCCGGAAAATTTCATCCATGTTTTTATATCAGATTAATAAAAAGCTTGGAAATTGGGAAAATGCATTAGCATATCATGAAATATTTCAAGAGGTAAGCGACAGCCTTCTCAACGATACGAAGATCCAGGAACTGACAAGGCTTCAAATGCAATATGAGTATGAAAAGATAGAGAAAGACAATGATGCCAAAAGGCAGAAAGCCAAATTGACTTATATTGTTTTATTATCTGCTATTACAGTTATCTCAGTAATCCTTGCCCTGCTTTTTTTTCTGGCCCGGAGCAGAACCAAAAGAATTCAACTAGAGAAAGAGAAGTTGGAAAAAGATATGTTGATTAAAAATAAGGAATTGACAACCAATGTGTTATACTTATTGCAAAAGAATGAACTGATAAATAGTATAACAGCGCGACTTTTAAAGCTTAAGGCAAACCTGAAGGAAGAGAATATTGCTCCGGTGCAAAAAATTATTGTTGATCTCCAATCCATAACGGAAAAAGAGGTTTGGGAAGAGTTTGAATACCGTTTCCAGAGTGTTCACGAAGAGTTTTATCAAAGTCTTAAAAGGAAATTTCCTGACCTTACTCCTTCAGAAATAAAGCTTGCAGCATTTCTCCGTTTGAATATGACCACAAAGGAAATTGCCTCTATAACCAATCAAAGTGTTAACAGTCTGGAAACGGCCCGTTACAGGCTGCGTAAAAAACTAAATATTACCAACCAGGAAATAAATCTGGTTAACTTCTTACTCAATATTTAAAGAGGCTGACAATTCCATTAGTATTACAGAAATTTATTGTGGCTGGAAGCCGGAAGTCGGCAGAGGCAGAGGATCGATAGCTAAATTCGCAAATCGAATTCCTTAATCCCCCTAGAAATAGTTTATTTCCTCCTTACTCTCTACTGAATATTTTTTACTTCCGGTTTCTGTCCATTATGGGCTCTATTACCTCTATTTATCCAATTAATTTTCTATTATTCTGTTTTACAATTACATAGTAAGCCGCAGTAGGGGTATTGTTCAGGTCATTTTTCCCGGTGTAGGTATTTTTCTCAGGTTACATTTGTCATTGTATAAGTTTTACTCAGGACAATAATTATTGTACAGCTGAAAGTGAATATATTTTTGTTGCCAGTTCCAAAGCGAGCAGAAACTATGAAAAAAGAAATAAAGAATCAGATTGAGTCCAAACCGGATGAATCACTCTCTCTGGAAACAGACCAGGCCATCCTTGAACAAATTTCCAGGCGAAATGACGAAAACCAGGCTTTGAAGAAGTTGCTTGATAATCTGAATACTTCATTTGTTAAGCATGAATCCAAATCATCAAAGAACGAAACAAACAACTCTTAATAAAACGATTTACTAAATCAAATAACGATGTTAAAATCATTTACCAAAATACTCAAGTTAACTCTGCTGGTCCTGTTTATGCTGGGACTTGGCCGGTTAAATTCTTTCGGACAGGAATTTAAGGATGGCGTGCTTCAAGGTACCATTCGTATTAAAATAAAACCTGAGTTGGCAACTTCTGTTAAAATCAGTACAGCGTCCAATAAAGGGAAAGTAAGCACCGGTATCCAGGCACTGGACAACCTGAATAGCACCTATTCAGTAACCGAAATGAAACGTGTATTTCCATACTCTCCCAAATTCGAGGGAAAACACATGAAGCACGGGCTTCATCTGTGGTATGAGCTTACTGTTGCATCACCAACTGGATCCAAAGAGGTTGCGAAAGCCTATTCGAAACTACAGGAAGTTGAAATAGCAGAACCCATCCATGAAATGGTTTTGATTGACGGCAGCGGCCAGCCTACGTATGTACCCAAAGCAGTTGAGCGATCGGCCAGTGAGTATTTCAATGATCCCTACCTTCCCAAGCAATGGCATTATAACAATACCGGACAAACGGGCGGAACACCGGGTTCGGATATCAACCTTTACAACGGCTGGGGAATCACCACAGGAACGCCGAACGTAATTATCTCTATTCACGACCAAGGCGTTGATTACAGGCACGAAGACCTTGCCGCAAACATGTGGGTAAACGAAGCCGAGAAAAACGGCAGGAAAGATGTGGATGACGACGGCAACGGTTATGTGGATGATGTGAACGGATTTAACTTTACCAATAACTCGGGCATCATCGACCCGATGTACCACGGCACTCACGTAGGAGGAACCATTGCAGCGGTAAACAACAACGGAATTGGTGTTTGCGGTGTTGCCGGTGGCTCAGGCAACGGCGACGGCGTACGCATTATGACCTGCCAGATACTGGGGGGTTCACATGCAGGCAACACCCCGATGTCTTTTATTTTTGCAGCCGATAACGGAGCGGTAATCTCCCAAAACAGCTGGGGATATCAAAGCCCCGGAGTGTATGATCAGTTGGTGCATGATGCTATTGACTACTTTATAGCGGAAGCCGGCGATTATCCTGGCAGCCCGATGAAAGGCGGCGTTGTATTGTTTGCTTCCGGAAACAGCAGTACAGAGTTAATGATGTACCCGGCCGCATATCCCCCGGTTATTTCAGTATCAGCGTTAGACGCGTTTTCCACCAGAGCGGGCTATTCCAACTACGGCACGTGGGTAACTATGTCAGCCCCCGGCGGAGAAGCGGAAGATAACGCCTTACCCGGCGCCGATGTAAACTACAAGAATGGCATTATGAGTACGCTGGATAAAAACGGGTACGGTTACCTGGATGGCACATCCATGGCATGTCCCCATGTTTCGGGTGTAGCCGGATTGGTGGTTTCCAAATACGGCGGACCTGATTTTACTAATACCGCATTAAAAAACCACCTGATCACAGGGGTAAGGGAAGATATTTATGATATCCCGGCGAATGAAGAGATGATCGGAAAATTAGGAACCGGAGAAGCAGATGCCGTATTGGCCTTGGCCACCGACAACAAAATAGCTCCCAATAAAATCACCGATATAAAACTGGAAGGCATAGCGCAGGATTTTGCCTCCCTCTCCTGGTCGGTACCGGCAGATGCGGACGACGGCCAGCCCTTAACATTTGAGGTTATCTATTCAGAGAAAGAGATCAGCCAGGTTACAATGGCCTACGCCAGGATCATTACCATAAAAAATACTGATGCCGCAGGCACACAAATCAATTTCGAAGTTCCCAGCCTGCAGGCAGTCACCAAATACTATTTTTCAGTACGTGGCATTGACCGTTGGGAAAATACCTCGGATTTTTCAAATGCCATCACAGCCACTACCAACAGCGGTCCTACCGCATCCTTCGATCCGTTAAAAACTGCCTTAAACATTAACATTAATGTTACCCAGAATAAGGTTGGCAAAGATAGCATAAGCCTGATGAACAGCGGTGAGGGCATCCTGGTATGGGACGCGCTTCCACGCCATAAGGACGCGGTTCCTTTAAGTGCCAAACCAGCATTGGATTACCCTAAACTGCTAGATGCACCGGGAATGCCCGAGGGAATCAAAGGCCAACCTTTATCGCCTGTAATCCTGAATAACATCCAGCACGATACCATGGCTGAAAAAGGATATGTGGATCAATGGAAAGGCCTGATGGTATTTGGCGAATCAAATACTAAGATTCCAAACTCATCGGCAACAAAGTTTTACGTTGACGAAGCGGATGGTTTTAATTTAACCTTTGTTGATGCATACCTGGAGCATGATGAATCAACTGGTCCGATAATTATGGAAATTTACGAAGGTGAAAACATTTCGGATGCCAGGCTTTTACTCGCCCAGGAAGTTGCGGAATCAACAGAACCTTCCTATACCGGAGTCACTTTAAATGAAGAACTTTACTTCGAACAGGGTAAATATTTCTGGGTTGTTTACCATATCCCTACAGGTAATAAATATTGCCTTGGAGGGGGTGTTGAGTTATTGCCTGAATATTCCAAAAACTGTTACATCAGTCTGAACGGAGGACAGACCTGGAAATTGTTCGAAGAAATGTACTACGACAACCAGGTGGTTTGGGCTGTTTTTGCTATGAGCAAATCTGTAGCCCTGGATCAGTATGTTACCTTGAACCCGGTTACCGGCAAAGTATATCCGAATAACGATACAACTATTGTTGCCACTGTTGACGCTGCAAATATGATCAACGGAACCTATTCGGCTAACCTGGTTGTAAATACCAACGAAACCGGCAAACCTATGATCCGTGTACCCGTAAATATTACTATACAGGGCCACAAACCTAAAATCACATCCATCGGAAGGGCTAATTTTGGTAATATCCTGGTGGGTACTTCCAAGGACCTCGTGGTTAATTTTAAAAATGAAGGTTTAGGTCGGTTCACTTTTACATCCTCACAGATAACTCTCAGCAATCCCCAGTTTACGTATCAAAGCGGTGTGGAACTTAATTTTGAAGCAGCTACTTCGCAGGATTTAACCTTTCGCTTTACAGCAACCACGGTAGGCAATAACTATTGTCAGGTTACGCTGGTAGGCGAAAATGGCGAAACATATAATTTCGAATTGTTCGGAGCCGGGATGGATGTTCCGGTTGTAAAAATCAATCCCACTACAGCAACGTATGATAACCTGGCTATTGGCGATAGCATCAACGGCCAGTTCAGCATAAAGAACGAAGGCAAATACCCGTTGGATTATTACATGCCTTCCTTTGCGGATGGATCAAACATGGAAGTGATTCCTGCTAATATTCATAAATTCGGATATTCGGTAAAAGTGGATACTACCGGTGTATTGTATGTATGGAATGATATTGCCGCCAGCGGTAAAGAAATTACAAGCATGTTTTCGGGAAAAGACAGGGTAAATACATACAAACAATTTCCGTTGGCATTTATGTTCCCCTTCTTCGGTAAACAGGAAAATTTTGTGTATATCTCTAAATACGGGCTGGTTTCATTCGACGATAATGACTATATAACGTCTTCGGTGCCGATGCAATATAAGAATTGGACAAACCCTGATCGTTATATTTCAGGCGGTGGATTTCCAATGCGATTCGAAGAAGCAGGCTTTGGCCATATCTATTACAAGCAGGAGCCCGATAAGTTTATTGTACAGTTTGACCATGCTCCTTATTGGGATGGTAAAAATTTTAACGACCCAAACTCTACGTCATATATGACTTTTCAGATCGTTCTGCACGACAATGGGAACATCAGTATGTATTATAAAGAAAATACACTTCCACAGGTTGATTACAAGACAAACCTGGTTGCCATTGAAGATCAGTCAAAAGATGATGGATTATTAATCAACGGTTTCGAAAGGTTGAAATATGAACAGATGGTAAGTTGCGGTTCTTTCAAAACAGGAACAACAATACGGATAATAAACCCGGGCCTGGGCTTGTTCTCGAACATCTCAAAACCCTTTGGAACGGTAATGCCCGATCAGACTCAGAACATTACCTATACCATTAAAACGGATAGCCTCTCTGTATTGCCTTATACCGAAAACCTGGTTGTTATAACCAACGATCCGTATACAAATCCATCCATTCATACCGCTGCTTTCAACATTGTAAGTGGTGGTATATCGGATATCCATATCGACAGTACGGATCTGAAATTCGGAATACTCTATAAAGGATCAATTAAAAATTTATCATTCCGTGTTTCAAACACAGGCAAATCAAATGACAGCCTGATGACTGCCGTTTTTGATAATAACTATTTCACCCTCACTGGTGAAGTTCCTTCATTGTTGAAACCGGAAAGAACCATTCCTTTCAGTGTAGCGGCAAATACTCAGACAATCGGGGTTTTTAACGATACACTCAGGCTTAGTACGAAAAACGGACAATCATTCAAAATCGCTGTATCTCTCGAAGTTATACAAGGTCCAGTTATCTCATTGCTGAATTCATCCGGTTCAAAACTAACATCAATAACCAGGTTTTTAAATGCGGGTGCTAATACTACCGTAAACTTTGCGGTTCAAAATACCGGAAGTGTTGACCTGGATGTTGCCCCATCAAATAACGACTGGGCAATTATTTCGGAAATTGTTCCATCAGCCGGTGCCGAAAATGTGATGTATAAGTGGAAAAAAAGTACAGAGTTTGGAGGCCCGGAATACGATTGGATTGAAATTGTAGATAATGCAGAAGCTGTACATGTAGAAGGTATAGATCCATGGAATGGCATCGACTTCAGTGAAGGCATAAAACTGCCGTTCCCGTTTACGTTCTACGGTAAGGAATACGATACCATGTACATTGGCACCGGATTAATCACCTTCAATGCTAACCAGAACGGATCCGGTACTTTCTGGGGAGGTGTCGGAATACCTGATACAGCCAGGCCCAATAATTATATCGCCCCTTTGTGGGTGTTTGGAGGAGCCGACAACCATTATTTTTATCCTAAAAGCGGTTATTACTACCAGTTTTTTGAGGATAAAATAGTTATTGAATACCGCGACATTAATTCAAACTTCACCATGGGCGACCCGATTTCGTTTGAAGCTATACTTTATAAAAACGGCAACATCAAGTTCCAGTATGTAATGCCGACAGGAACGTCGAATACTGTTACAGATCAGGGTACAATTGGTGTTGAAAACGAAGATGGTACTGAAGGATTATTGATATCAGCGTATCAGAAAGTGGTTAACTCCAATATGGCAATTGGACTGTACCCTGCACATAAGTACACCATTCCTCCCGCCACTACCAAGGACTTTAAAATGTTGCTGGATGCCAAAGATCTGGTAGGAGGTTCCTATGCGGATAGTATTGCTTTTACTAACAACGATCCGGACGCGCTTGATTTAACACTGCCAACCAAGATTATTGTTACAGGTATACCTCAAATTACCATGCCAGATCCGGTTGTATTTGACACTGTTCTTGTTAATCCTGCAGTCCCTTCCGTTACAAAGGAATTCGAAATTAAAAATACCGGAACGGCAAACTTTACCATCACCAGTGTTACCCAGAACCTGCCTACTGACGTTAAAGTTGAAGTGTATGCTAAAAGTGGTGACTTTTGGTTGTGGAACACACTTCAACCCTCCTTATTCCCGTATACCCTTACAGCAAAATCGTCCATGAAATACAGGGTTACCCTTACACCTGTAACACCCAAAGTATTATTGGATACGTTGTATGTGGCTACTTCACTCACCCCGGCAACATACAAACTTCCGATCACTGCCCATATTTACAACCCTGCAGTGATAAGCCTGGGAGCAGATACACTTTCATTTTATGCCCAGACGTCTTCATTCAAAACATCAGAGGCAGTAAAAATCGGAAACGAAACAGGCGGAATGAACCTGCTTTACAACCTGAGTATTAACTTCCAGAGAGACATTCCGACCGACCTGGCTGCTTCTGATAAAGCTTACGTAAACGCAACACGAAAGGCTGATGTACTGCCAGCGTTGGCACCTCTTTCCATTCGTCCGCTATTGTCAAATACCAAAACCGCAGGCCATGCTCTGGAGGACTATAACCGCATTCTGAGCTGGGATTCTGATACCAGTGCTTTGACCCGGCTAGGATACAACGGTTCCCGTGCATTTTATACTGCAACCGGATTTAACGCACCTGCTGACGGATTCCTGCTGTCGCATGCACAATGCTGGTTTGTACCCGGTGAATGGCTGAATTCAAAAATCAAGGTAATGGTATTTGCCGGCGACGAGGATATAAACAACTGCAAGAAACTCCTTGAAGAATCGTTCGAGCATAATGTCCCGGCTCCCGATGAGGATGGAAGTCTGCTGACGTATAAGTTGTTGAATAGTGTTGAAATAAATCCAAACGAGAAGTTTTATATCGTATTCGGATTTGAAGCCGCGCTTACATACCCCCAGGGCTGCGCCACCAAAACTGAACGTGTAGCAAACAGGTTTCTGTTTGGCGCTCCCGAAGATTGGTACGACTTGGCAGCCTACTCCCAATTCAATACCATAGGCTGGATGACCAGAGCTGTTGAAGAAACCTCCGGCGATATTCCCTGGGTGGTTCTTTCATCCGCCACCAGCGGAGTAATTGAACCCGGACAAAACGATTCCATCCGTTTTGATTTCACTGCCCGCACAGCACCCAACGACGATAATATCGCTTACCTGGTTGCTACTTCCAATGACATTGCGAATCCGGAAAAACGAATCGTATTAAGGCTGATCAAAAATAAAGGACCTGTTTTTGACAATCTGATCGAGCCTTTGGAAATTTCCGAAAACGATTCAATCATGTTCCAGGTATCGGCATGGGATCAGGAAGGCGACAACTTTACAACTGCAGTTGACAGTACCTATAAGTTCCTGACACAGGTTACATACACCGAACCTGATCCGCTTAAAAAAACCATGAAATTCATGTACAAACCTGATTTCAAAAGTGAAGGTACCCATATATTCAGCTTCACGGGAACAGATGAATTTAACAGCGTATCAAAGTCGGTAGTAGCCGTTACTGTTAAAAATGTGAACCGCATGCCGGTAGCCGTTGCAGTGGATACGATGAAATTTGCGCCCTACGGAAACTATAAGATTATTACCGCAGAGGATGTGTTTACCGATGCTGATAATGACATGGAGACCCTAGAAGCAGTAGCAGGAGATCCCGAAGTAATGGGAATGTTTATTTCCGGCAATAGTTTTCTGCTGATGCCCGAAGCGGCAGGAGTGACCTCTGTAACGTTTATGGTAACGGATAAATACGGAGCAAAAGCCACCAACGAAGTTCAGATACTTGTTAACGAGAAAGTACTCGGGGTTAAGGAAGCAGACAGGAACGAATTCCATGTGTATCCGAACCCAACTACTGATTACGTTATCGTCACTATTCCTGAGGAAATAAAAGGCAATCTTACGGCAATTGTAATGAATTTATTGGGCGAGGTTGTCCGTAGCGAAACGTATACCAACAGCGAAGCTTCAGTAAAGATTGATTTCAGCAGTTTGCCCTCAGGGATTTACCTGTTGAAACTGGCGGATAATTCGGTCGTAAAAACAGTGAAAATTATAAAAAACTAGACAAAAATAGTGTGTGGCATGCAACGGATATTCCTTCTTATCCGTTGCATGGATTTCACAAGTATAAGATTTACACCAATTCAAGATTAACATCAATTCAATAATTAATAACTAAATCGAAAAACCAATGAAAAAGTTTACCCTGCTATTAATGCTTGCGCTATTCTTAAAAATAGCTGTCGGGCAAGTAACCGTAACCATTACGGTGCAAAATAACCTTTCACCCTCAACTAAAGTTAGTGGTGCTTCAGTAACACTTACCGGGGCCACAATTCCAACTTTAGTTAGCGATGTAAATGGTTTGGCAGTATTTACAGTGCCAACTCCTACAGTTGCCGGTTTTTACAACATTGCAATTACAGCAGCAGGATATCTTGATTATGCAAATACTTCCCTGGTTTATTTATCACCAACAAGTACTACGGTATCCAGAACTGCTACAATCAGGAAAGCCTTTGATATTACCTACAAAATAACCGATAAAAACAGTGTTGGGGTCTCCGGCGCATCGGTTAGAATAAACACTACTCCCGCTACAACACTCACTACCAATGCCAATGGAGATGTTACATTCCCTGGTTTATATAGTGTAGGCAATCATTCAACCCTTGTTACTGCTAATGGGTATGCTGATTCAACTTTTAATGTTAATGTCTTAGCAGCTTCTCCAAATCCTTTTATAGTTCCTGCAGTTAAATTAAGAAACGCTTACACCATTACCTTTACGGTTACTGATGGTACAAATCCTGTTTCAGGAGCACTTGTAACAATTGGAACAACAGCAGTTACTACTGATGCAAGCGGAGTGGCTGTATTTGCTAAAAAAGTGAACGGTGCTTACGTGTATGGAATTACAAAAACCGGTTTTATGGATAAAACAGGAAATGTAACAGTTACAGACGGCGATCAGAATCCTGCAATTACTTTGTCTGCCGGGTATGACCTTACTTTCACCATCATTAATGGTGCAACCGGCACTACCGGTTTACAGAAAGACACCATAACAATTGATGGAATTACCAAGATAACCGATGCTACAGGCATTCTTACATTTGGAGTAGCTCCTGGATCATCTTATTCCTTTGATAATAAAAAAGCTGGATTCATAACAGTACCTGTTTCAGTTACAAATATACAGGCAAACACCGCCATTACTCTTAATATGGTTCCTGTTTACACTGTGAAGTTTACTGTAAGTGATTTTTGGGATGCTTCCAAGCAAGCAGGTGTAAAAGTAACTTTTAATGGAACTGATATCATTACCGATGCTACCGGTGTGGCAAAATTTATTGATGTTCAGCCCAGTGCAACACCTTATGCTTACACAATTTCAGGCCCTGATGGCAGTTCTTATATTACTCAGACAGGTACTATTTCAGCACCCTTAACAAGCACGACCTATCTTTTCAATAACAATAATCTTACAAAGAACATCAATTACGAAAGGCCATATGCTTATATTGGTCTCTCTTCGGGAATGATGAGTTATTTTGGTGTTGCAACTATCACTTTCAATGGAGTGGATTATCCGTATGATGCAGGTATGGGTGGAAATACATTCTTTGTGGCCTCTGGTACATACAACTATACGGTTACTCCGGCAGATGTTACCAAGGCTATTATTTCAGGAACAGTTACTGTAACCAATACAACACCAGGAAACGCTTATGTTTCAATAGTTGCCGGGAAAAAAATAGAAATGTATGTTGTTGATGCAACTATCGATCAAAATACAATTGACGGTGCTTTAATAACTCTTGATGGTGTTACTCAAACTACTGTTGACGGTTATGTGGTATTCGACCGCAAGGCAATAAATAAAGACTATTCCTACACCATTTCCAAACCCGGTTACGGAACAGTTACCGATACAGCCAATCTAGTAACTGCTGACCTCATCATTACTACTGTATTAAATACCGCATATAAAATAACTGCTAAAGTATATGACAATACCACATGGACCCCGGAACCGGTTGGGCTTGCAGGTGCAACAGTTGTTTTTAATGGCAGTTCAGTTTTAACTGATGCAAATGGTGTAGCAACTTTACCCGATGCAGCAAACGGAATGTATGAATATACGATTTCAAAAGCTGGCTTTGTTACTGTTAAAGGTACAGCTGTGGTTGATAATGCCGATGTAACATTCGAAGCCTGGTTAAATCCCGCTTTCAGTGTTCAGTTTACGGTAACCGACGGAACAAATCCTGTTGCGAACGCAAACATCAGGCTGGTAAGTACCTGGCCGGTATTTGATCAAACCTTTGTTACCGATGCACAGGGTGTTCTTTTAACGGATAAGTTATTCCCGAAATGGACATCACTTGAATATACTGTTTCAGCTGCCGGATTTGCCGATTCAATTGGCAGCGTGAACATTGCTGACATGAATCTTATTGTTGATCCTATTGCCCTGAAACATGCTTACGAAATCACATTTACTGTAAATGACGGTACAAACCCCGTTAGTGATGCTGCAATTTCGATAAACAATGTAACCAAAACTACAAATGCCGGCGGTGATGCTGTTTTTACTAAAATGATCAATGGCGACTATTCCTATGTTGTTTCAAAACCTGGTTTTAGTGATATGGCAGGAACTGTTACAGTAACCGATGCCAATGCAGCTAAAACTGTTTCACTGGCTATGGGGTACAATGTTACATTTAATGTTTTCAACGGCCCTGTTGGATCAGTAGTTGGACTTGCTAACGATACGATTACCATAAACGGAATCAGCAAAGTAACCGATGCTGCCGGTACTGTAATATTCGGCGTTGCGCCAAATGCGGCAATTTCATTTGTAAATAGTAAAGCTGGTTTCGAAAGTGTTCCGGTGGACATTGCTAGTGTTACATCAGATATGAGCCAGGTCATTAACATGATTCCCGTCTATTCCATAGAATTCAGGGCAGTGGATAATTTTACATATAATCCGATTGCCGGAGCTACTGTAATCTTTAATGGTGTTACTGTAACTACCAATGTTGATGGTTTTGCTTATTTCACAAATATAGCTCCAGGTGCTGATGTATATGGATATTCTGTTTCGGGCAACGGTTCTTATACTACTGTTACAGGCGAATTAACCCTTCCATTCACAAGTACCGAAGATTTATTAATGAATAATAACAATGTGCAGGTACGTGCTGAATTATCCAGTCCAGGTGTTTATATGGCTCTTGTAAGTGGTATGATGTCTTATTTTGGACAGGCAACAATTACTCTTGATGGAACTGACTATGCTTATGATCCGGGTTTAGGTTCCGTTGTCATAAACTGTGCACTTGGCTCACACAGCTATATTGTAACACCCGAAGATATCAATAAAGCAATTGTCAGAGGTACAGTTACTGTTACTTCATCTGTCGAAAAAACATTTGTTGAAGTAAAAATTTCAGCCGCCCGTAAAATCGAAATCTATACCATCGATGCTGCATCCGAACCAATTGAAGGCGCTTCAGTAACATTAAGTGGACATACTGTTTTAACAGATGCTTCCGGATTGGCTTTATTTGATCGCTATGCTGCAGGCAGTTATACCTACTCTGTAACAATGGAGAACTATAAATCTGTTGCTGAAACAGCTCTCGACGTAAATACCGAGAATGTGATGGTGATTGTTCCGATGGAGAAAACCAGTTTTATGGTTACTATTCATGTTATGAGCGGAAGTGATGCATTAGAAGGAGCAACAGTTACCCTTAATGGCGTAACGGTTGCATCTGATGCTAACGGAGATGCTGTATTTACAGGACTTGTTGCCGGTACATATGCGTATACCGTTTCCAAAGATGTGTATACCACTGCAACGGGTAGCATAACTCTTACAAATCTGGATGCAATTGAAAATGTTGAAATTCTGAGTACAGTTGGAATAAGCGGAGTTAACGCAAAAATGATAAAACTCTATCCAAACCCAACCAACGGAATCCTTAACATAAGCCTGCCGGAAAATAACGGTAAAGGAATTACAATCAAGGTTACCAATGTAATTGGAAAAGTAGTTCTTGAAAACAAAGTAATAAACAGTTCAAACCAGTCAAAACTTGATCTTTCAGGATTTGATAGCGGTATTTACTTTGTTAAAGTAATAGGTAACGGTTTTGAAAATACCGTAAAAGTTGTGAAAAACTAATCTTCCTGACTTATTTTATATTAAATGCTCCGGGATGAACATTCCGGGGCATTCTTTATATTAACTGTGTGACTTCAGTATGGTTTGTTCTGATGGAACTGCGGAAAAAATGGATATGTGAATTTATACCATCCGAATGAATAAATATACACATATCCAAAATCAGGAATATATTTCGCAATTCACTCAATCGATAAAATATTGGGTAAACAGCACAAAGTGAGATATATATAAGCCTAGATGTCTTTTAGGCGCGTTCAGTATTTTACTTAAAATGGGAGCAATTGGGCAAAAAACCCGTATAAAATGTTGAGCATGTAAAAATAGGCCGTATTTTTGTAGTCACAAACAACAATAGCATGTCCGTAATTTCTTCAAACAGCATTATTAGCCTCCTCGTCCTCCTCCTCTGGAAAATCCAGGTGGGTTAGGAATGTTGTTTAACTAAATATAAACAAAAGCCTCTCTCACTTGAACTGAGAGGGGCTTTTTGATGTAAAAGAATCGTCTGAATTAGCATTGATGATGAAGTTCTTAGTGTAAAAAATAAAAAATATAGCCACAGATTGCGCTGATTAACACCGATATAAAAAATTGAAATCTGCGACAATCTGTGAAATCTGTGGCAAAGAAGAGTTTTAGCCCAAAACTAAAAATCATTTTGAATGCAAAACTGTTTATTTTAAATGCTTTGCGTTTTTTAATGTTAATCAGCAGGTAAATGAATTTTGAACCATTGAATCGCAATTAAAATCTAATAATATAATGCAGATCCCACTTCGCAGCGATACATCAACCAAAGGCCGTAAAATGGCTGGAGCCCGCAGCCTCTGGCGAGCAAACGGAATGAAAGAAGAACAATTCGGTAAGCCGCTTATTGCCATTGCCAATTCGTTCACTCAATTTGTACCAGGCCATGCGCATTTGCATTCAATCGGACAGTATGTTAAAGGGCTTATCGAAGCCCAGGGTTGTTTTGCCGCCGAATTTAACACCATTGCCATTGATGATGGTATCGCTATGGGCCACGATGGAATGCTGTATTCACTACCTTCCCGCGACCTGATTGCCGATAGTGTTGAATACATGGTAAATGCGCACAAAGCCGATGCTCTTATCTGTATCAGCAACTGCGATAAAATTACTCCCGGCATGCTTATGGCTGCTATGAGGTTGAATGTTCCCACCATTTTTGTTTCCGGTGGTCCCATGGAAGCCGGCGTTATGGGCGACCGCAAACTCGACCTGGTTGATGCCATGGTTATGGGTGCCGACGATAGCGTCAGCGATACTGATCTTGCAAAAGCCGAGCAGTCAGCATGCCCTACCTGCGGATCCTGTTCAGGAATGTTTACCGCCAACAGCATGAACTGCCTTACCGAGGCGTTGGGTTTGTCACTTCCGGGAAACGGAACCATTGTAGCAACTCATGTTAACAGGATTAAACTTTTCGAAAAAGCTGCCGGCCGTATTGTTGAAATGGCCCGTGAATATTACGATAAAGGAAATGAAACTGTACTTCCAAGGCAGATTGCATCCAAAAAAGCCTTTACAAATGCCATGACACTGGATATTGCCATGGGTGGATCAACCAATACAGTATTGCATTTACTTGCCGTTGCTCACGAAGCCGGAGTCGATTTCACAATGAAGGATATTGATGAGCTTTCGCGGAAAACCCCTTGCCTGTGTAAAGTTTCACCCAGTTCACAGTATCATGTTGAAGATGTTAACCGCGCAGGTGGAATTCTTTCGCTGCTTGGCGAACTGAACCGTGCCGGGCTTATGGACACTTCAGCCTACCGCGTCGACGGATTAAACCTGGATCAGGCAATCAATGCTTTTGATATTGTAAGTAATGATGTAACTGCCGAAGCCATGCAGATATTCAGCAGCGCTCCGGCTCATAAAATAAACCTGGTAATGGGATCGCAGGATACCCGTTATACAAAACTGGATGATAACCGTGTTTCCGGTTGTATCCGTAGCGTTGAAAATGCATATTTCCAGGATGGCGGACTGGCCGTTTTGTACGGAAACATTGCCACTAAAGGCAGTATCGTAAAAACCGCCGGAATCGATCCCGCTCTTTTTCATTTCGAAGGAACAGCAAGAGTCTTTGAATCGCAGGATGAAGCCGTTCATGGAATACTAAGCGGCAAAGTAAATGCCGGCGACGTAGTTGTTATCCGTTACGAAGGACCCAAAGGCGGCCCCGGAATGCAGGAAATGCTATACCCTACTTCCTACCTTAAAACCCTGAAACTCGATAAGGATTGCGCTTTAATTACAGATGGCCGTTTTTCGGGAGGTACTTCCGGACTTTCGATAGGTCATGTATCGCCCGAAGCAGCAGCCGGCGGAGAAATTGCCTTAATAAAAGACAATGATACCATCGTAATTGATATTGCAACACGTGCTATCAATCTTAAAGTTAGTGAAGAGGAATTGACCCGTCGCAGGGAAAGTCAAGATTTAAGGGCAAAAGCTGCTTATACACCACAATCCAGGAAAAGAAATATTTCGGATGCGCTTAAAATTTATGCCATGCATGTTTCATCGGCTGATAAAGGCGCTGTGAGGATTGTTGAATAACATCATATTTCAATGAGTAAGAACGAAAAACAGGAATCTGTTTAAAAACCTTATTAATGCGATTCATTTAAATTTTACCTTGACAAAAATCATCTTTTTCTGCCCTTTTTCAACTCCCTTCAGGGACGGGGTAAAATGAAAAAGGGCAGAAAGGAAGTCTTGAAATAAAGCAGTCTCTTAAAAATTAATCCAGTAAAAAACAACCAATTGATATAATTATGACGGCTAGAGAAAAAGAAACCAAAAGGTCACAGCAGCAGGATGTTGAAATTACCGGTAGCGAAGCTGTTATCCGTTCGTTGATTGCGGAAGGTGCAGAAGTTATTTTCGGTTATCCTGGCGGTGCCATTATGCCTGTTTACGATGCCTTATACGATTACCGAAATGCACTCAGGCATATCCTCACCCGCCACGAACAGGGTGCTGTGCATGCAGCCCAGGGTTATGCACGTGTTACCGGGAAAGTGGGTGTTTGTATTGCCACTTCAGGTCCAGGTGCTACTAACCTTATGACTGGCATTGCTGATGCACAGATCGATTCAACACCTTTGGTATGTATAACAGGGCAGGTTACTTCAGGATTACTTGGCACGGATGCTTTTCAGGAATCTGACGTAGTAGGCATTTCAATGCCGGTTACGAAATGGAATTACCAGATTACCACGGCAGATGATATTCCCGAAGCCATTGCCAAAGCTTTTTATATAGCTGCATCGGGCAGGCCGGGACCGGTTTTGCTCGATATTACAAAAGACGCACAGTTTGGTAAGTTGAAATACAAATACAACAAATGCCATAAAATCAGGAGTTATGTTCCTGAATATCCTGTGAACAAAGAGAAATTGGCAGAGGCTGCAACACTGATAAACGAAGCAAAAAAGCCTTTCCTGATTTTCGGCCAGGGCATCATGTTGGGTGAAGCCGAACGGGAACTGAAAAGTTTCATCGATAAAACAGGGATTCCCGCGGCATGGACTCTTCTAGGTTTATCTGCTCTTAGCAGCGATCACCCTTTAAATGTAGGAATGCTGGGTATGCATGGCAACTATGGTCCTAATATCAAAACAAATGAATGCGATTTGCTTATAGCCGTAGGAATGCGTTTCGACGACCGGGTAACAGGAACGCTGAAAACATATGCAAAACAGGCTAAAATTATACACATCGAAATTGATCCGGCCGAAATTAATAAAAATGTAAAAACGGATGTGGCTTTGTTGGGCGATGCCAAAAAAATACTTCGTTTATTAACCCATATCGTCAGCCCTAATAAACATAAGGAATGGGTTAAGGAATTCAAACAAGCCCATGTTATTGAAGATAAAAAAGTTATCCATTCCGATTTATATCCCGAAAAACCAGGTTTAACTATGGGTGAAGTGGTTCGCAGAGTTTCGGAATACACGAAAAACAAGGCTGTAATTGTTTCGGATGTAGGACAGCACCAAATGGCAGCCGCGCGATACTCCAGGTTTACTCAGGCCCGGAGCCATATTACTTCTGGTGGGTTGGGAACAATGGGCTTCGGGTTACCGGCAGCCATTGGCGCCAAATTGGGCGAACCCAACCGTGAAGTTGTAGTGTTTGCAGGCGACGGAGGTTTTCAAATGACAATACAGGAACTGGGTACCATTGCACAGGAGAAACTGGGAGTTAAAATGGTGATCCTCAATAACCATTTTCTTGGGATGGTGCGGCAATGGCAGGAACTCTTCTTTGAAAAAAGATACTCATTCACCGAAATATTAAGTCCTGATTTTGTGAAAGTGGCTGATGCCTATGGAATACCTGGTAATCTGGTTTCCTCCCGCGATAAACTTGATGAGGCTATCAAAGTTATGTTCGAAACCAATGGCCCTTATTTGCTGGAGGTAAACATTGAAAAAGACGATAATGTCTTCCCTATGGTTCCCGCAGGAGCATCGGTTTCCGATATCCTGCTCAGCCCTGATGATGCTGTAAAATAGCAACCGGGAATGAAAAGAACCTGAGCATAAACAAGCTGAGTGTTATTTTATAAAGGTTTAGGCTGAGGTTAAGTCCGTTCCAAGTTAAATGTTGCAACCTCAGCCTCAATCGTCACCAATATATAACAAGATTAGTATAACAGTGTAACTTCTGGCAAAATGAAACAAGAATATATCATATCGGCATACAGCGAAAACCATATCGGTTTACTCAACCGCATTACCATCATATTTACACGTCGAAAAGTAAACATCGAGAGTCTTACTGTTTCTGAATCAGCTCTGAAAGGAATTTCGAAATTTACTATCGTAGTAAACGAAACCAAAGATAAAGTAAGCAACATCGTTAAACAGATCGATAAACAGATAGAAGTACTCAAGGCATTTTACCATACCAACGAGGAAATGATTTTTCAGGAAATTGCTTTGTATAAAGTGCCCACGGCGCCAATTATGGAGAGCGATCAGATTGAAAGACTGATTCGCAGCCACAATGCACGGATCCTCGAAATAACCCCGGAATATACCGTAATTGAAAAAACCGGTCATAAGGAAGAAACACAGGAACTGTTCACCAAGCTAAACCAGTTTGGCGTTCTGCAGTTTATCCGCTCCGGCCGGATAGCAATTACCCGTTCGCCTATCGAAAAGCTTTCGGAGTTTCTCAAGGAAAGAGATGCCCTGCTTGCAAAAATTGAATCCAAAGGCAAGGTCTCCAAAGTATAAGTACTTGTTTTTTCAGAAGATACTAATAATGAAGAAAGAATTTATAATTACAACGTACAGTGAAAATCATATCGGTTTAACCAACCGTATTACGATTATCCTCACTCGTCGGCAGGTGAATATCGAAAGCCTGACAGGATCAGAATCAGCCTTGCCCGGGATTCATAAGATTACAATTGTTATAAACGAAGAGGAAGAGAAAGTCAAAAATATTGTAAAGCAGATTGACAAACTGGTTGATGTTCTGAAAGCATTTTATCATACCAATGAAGAAATGATTTACCAGGAGATTGCTTTGTATAAAGTTTCTACCAAGTCGTTAATGGAAAGCGATGAAATTGAGAAACTGATCCGTAGCCACAATGCACGGATTCTGGAGATTACCCCCGAATATACGGTGATAGAAAAAACCGGTCACAAAGAAGAAACCCAGGAACTTTTTCAGGGCCTCAACAAATTCGGCGTGTTGCAGTTTATCCGCTCCGGTCGGATAGCAATTACCCGCTCCCGGATCGAAAAATTATCCGAATTCCTGAAAGAAAGAGATGAACTGCTTCTGAAAGTGGAATCAAGAAATCAGTTGAGAAGCCCGCTCTGAGAAGAGAAAAGAGAGAGGCTGGAAGACGGAAGTCGAAAGCCGGAAGTCGGAAGACAAAAGAATGATGAAGGAGATTGGAAATTTAAAAAACACAAAACAGAATAAGGTCAATTCAAGATGAAAAAATCATTGAATCCGTGAATAAAAACTTGAACGGAAGTAAAATCTATGTCGGTTGAAACACTTCCTACTTCCGACTCCCGACTTCCTTCAAATTAATAACCAATAACGATTAACTATTAACGAATAACAAATAACTTTCAAAAACAATGGCAAAAATCAAATTTGGATCAACAGAAGAAAATGTAGTTACACGCGAGGAGTTTCCTTTGGCAAAAGCAGTGGAAACCTTAAAAAATGAAACCATTGCAATCATTGGTTATGGCGTTCAGGGCCCTGGACAGTCGCTCAATCTTCGCGACAACGGTTTTAACGTGATCATCGGTCAGCGTAAAAATTCCAAATCATGGGACAAAGCTGTTAAGGATGGCTGGGTGCCGGATGTTACACTTTTCGATATTGAAGAAGCATGCCAGAAAGGTACGATCATTCAATTTCTTTTATCCGATGCCGGCCAGATCGCATTATGGCCAACCATTAAGAAAAACCTGACTCCCGGAAAAGCACTTTACTTTTCACACGGTTTCGGAATTACCTATAAAGAACGTACGGGTATTATTCCTCCTGCTGATGTAGATGTAATTCTTGTTGCGCCAAAAGGTTCAGGAACCAGCCTCAGGCGTATGTTCCTGCAGGGCAGGGGACTCAATTCGAGCTATGCTATTTTCCAGGATGCCACCGGCCGTGCGTTTGACCGCGTTGTTGCGTTAGGAATTGGTGTAGGTTCAGGATATCTTTTCGAAACTGATTTCAAAAAAGAAGTTTTCTCCGATCTTACCGGCGAACGTGGTACGCTGATGGGTGCTATACAGGGAATTTTTGCCGCACAATATGATGTTTTACGCAGCAAAGGACACAGCCCTTCCGAAGCTTTTAACGAAACCGTTGAAGAATTAACACAAAGCCTGATGCCGCTTGTAGCCGAAAACGGTATGGACTGGATGTATGCCAACTGTTCAACCACAGCACAACGTGGTGCTCTCGACTGGTGGAAAAAGTTCCGCGACGCAACCAAACCTGTGTTCGAAGAATTATACAACGAAGTAGCCAGCGGCAACGAAGCACAGCTTTCAATCGACTCAAACAGCAAACCCGATTACCGCGAAAAACTCGAAGTAGAACTGAAAGAACTCCGCGAAT
>JAIFMH010000208.1 GCA_020048595.1 Bacteroidota bacterium
AATACACCCACCATCAATCAGCATTTACCGGTTGAAGATCCTTTATCGGCCAACCAGTTAAAAGCCCTGGAAGAAAACGCTGCCAGATACGGTATTTCTCACTGGGGGTTAGGCAATCCTAAAAACGGTATTGTTCATGTAGTCGGACCCGAAAATGGAATTACGCTTCCCGGAATGACTGTTGTTTGCGGCGATTCGCACACTTCAACTCACGGAGCTTTCGGCGCTATTGCTTTTGGAATCGGTACTTCGGAAGTTGAAATGGTACTTGCTTCGCAATGCATTATGCAGGCAAAGGCAAAAAAGATGCGCATCAATGTGAATGGCAAATTAGGAAAAGGTGTTACTTCAAAAGACGTTGCATTGTATATTATTTCGCAGATTACCGCCAGTGGAGCAACCGGGTATTTTGTGGAGTATGCAGGCGAAGTTTTTGAAAATATGAGCATGGAAGGCCGGATGACGGTTTGTAACCTTTCCATTGAAAGCGGTGCCCGCGGAGGAATGATTGCTCCCGACGAAACTACCTTTGCATACCTGAAAGGAAAAGAAAAAGCCCCTAAAGGCGATGCCTGGGATACCGCACTGGAATACTGGAAAACACTCAAAACCGATGAAGGCGCTCAATTCGACAAGGAATTATTTTATAATGCGGACGAAATTGAACCACAGATTACTTATGGTACAAATCCGGGACTTGGAACCGGCATTTCCAAAAACATACCTTTTGCCGCAAAGGTTAAAGACGGCGAAGCATCGTATAAAAAATCATTAGCCTATATGGGCTTTGCAGAAGGTGAAAAAATTATCGGCAAAAAAGTAGATTATGTTTTTCTTGGAAGTTGTACCAATGGCCGCATCGAAGATTTCCGTGCATTTGCATCCATTGTTAAAGGCCGTAAAAAGGCTGATAACATTACAGCCTGGCTGGTTCCCGGATCACATGTGGTGGAGCAGCAGATAAAAGAAGAAGGTATTCTTGATATTCTGACAACGGCAGGTTTCCAATTGCGTCAACCTGGTTGTTCTGCGTGCCTGGCTATGAATGATGATAAAGTTCCCGCCGGCAAATACGCAGTGAGCACAAGCAACCGGAATTTCGAAGGCCGCCAGGGACCAGGTAGCCGGACATTACTCGCTAGCCCGTTTGTAGCTGCTGCGGCAGCTGTTACGGGTGTGGTAACCGATCCGAGAGATCTGCTATAACGAAATTCAATATAATAAAGAGTAGTGCAGTTCCGCTTCCAATTGAAAACGTTGATACCGATCAGATTATTCCTGCCCGTTTTTTAAAGGCTACCGAGCGGCTGGGATTTGGCGACAATTTGTTCAGAGACTGGAGGTACAATACCGATGGTTCACCAAAGACGGATTTTGTTTTAAATAATCCTAAATACGCAGGAAAAATACTGGTAGGCGGTAAAAACTTCGGCAGTGGAAGCAGCCGCGAACACGCAGCCTGGGCTATTTACGATTATGGTTTTCGTTGTGTAGTGTCGAGCTTTTTCGCAGATATCTTTAAAAATAACACTCTCAACATCGGCGTGCTTCCGGTTACTGTTAGCCCCGGG
The DNA here is from genome assembly GCA_020048595.1 of Bacteroidota bacterium. Taxonomy (GTDB): domain Bacteria; phylum Bacteroidota; class Bacteroidia; order Bacteroidales; family UBA4417; genus UBA4417. The sequence goes on from JAIFMH010000208.1 coordinate 1,572, forward strand.
TTTTTAGCTGAAATTTACCAGGCAATTGACGCTGATCCCAAAACCGAACTGGAAGTTAACCTACCAGATCAAACTATTACCTTACTGGCAACAGGTAAAAAAGAAACATTTGCTATCGACGGGTATAAAAAGCATAATATGTTAAATGGCTTTGATGATGTCGATTATTTACAGGCAATGAAAAATGAGATACAGTCATTTGCCAAACAAATGGTACTCTAACCTGAATTACTCATAAACTTTGCGAATCCCGGAGAGCCCGACGAAGTCAATCCATTGAGCCCTGGTGGCATAATTAAAAAATTGCCAAATAGCATAAAACACTCAGATTCACTAAGTTTATATTTTCCGTAAAATATTCAGACTAAACCTTCCTGAACAATATACTAATAAGTAAAAGGATCACAATTATGCCAGTTAAATTGCGTCATATTGAAATCATGGACACCACCCTCCGAGATGGAGAACAAACCAGCGGTGTTTCATTTTCAGCTTCCGAAAAACTAACTATTGCTCAGTTGTTGCTCACTGAAGTAAAAGTTGACCGGATTGAAGTTGCATCGGCCCGTGTATCGGAAGGCGAATTTCAGGCAGTAAAAAAAATTGTGGAATGGGCAACCAGCAAGGGTTTCATCGACAGAATTGAAGTACTCACTTTTGTTGATGGCGAAACTTCAGTAAACTGGATGAAAGAAACCGGCGCCAAAGTAATGAACCTTCTTACCAAAGGCTCATTAAACCATCTTACACATCAGTTAAAGAAAACTCCTGAACAACATTTTAAAGAAATAGAAGAGGTGATCGCCCTTGCCGCGAAAAATAACATTGCATGCAATGTTTACCTCGAAGACTGGAGCAACGGAATGCGCCATTCACCACAATATGTATATCAGTACCTTGATTTTCTTTCGACACAACCGATAAAAAGAATTTTATTACCCGATACACTCGGTATCTTAATTCCGTCCGAAACCTTCGAGTATATTTCCGCTATTGTTAAGCGATACCCGACATTGCATTTTGATTTTCATGCTCACAATGATTACGATCTGAGTATTGCCAATATCCTGGAAGCGGTTAAAGCAGGGGCGAAAGGCTTGCATCTTACCGTAAACGGAATGGGCGAACGTGCGGGTAATGCCCCATTGGCCAGTGCTATAGCTGTGTTGAATGATTTTGTTAAAGATGTTAAAACATCAGTTGTCGAAAAATCATTGTACCCGGCAAGCAGGTTGGTTGAAACGTTTTCCGGTCTGCGTATTCCCATGAATAAACCGGTTGTGGGTGAAAATGTATTTACTCAAACAGCAGGCATCCATGCTGATGGCGACAAGAAAAACAACCTCTATTTTAATGATCTGATGCCCGAACGTTTTGGCCGCCTGCGTAAATACGCATTAGGCAAAACAAGCGGGAAAGCCAATATCGAAAACAACCTGCTTCAGTTAGGAATTGAATTATCCGATGCCGATCTGAAAAAAGTTACTGCCCGTATTATTGAACTGGGCGACAAAAAAGAAACAGTTTCACAATCCGATCTGCCTTATATTCTTTCGGATGTCCTGGACAGCGGTGCTTTCGAAGAAACCGTTCATATCGAAAATTATGTGCTTACAAATGCAAAAGGCCTGAGACCATCAGCAACTGTACGTATTAACATAAAAGGCGAAATTTTTGAAGCCGGTGCTCAAGGCGATGGACAATATGATGCATTTATGAATGCATTGAAAAAGATCTATAAAAAGAAAGCACTCGAATTGCCATCTTTAACCGATTATGTAGTTCATATTCCACCTGGCGGCCAGTCGGATGCATTATGCGAATCCATTATCACATGGCGTCAGAATGGGCGAGAGTTTAAAACTCATGGACTGGATAGTGACCAGACGGTTTCGGCGATAGTTGCTACGGTAAAAATGCTGAACGGGATTTAGACGATAGAAGATTTAATTACCAAAGTCATTACCAATAATAGAAAGAAGAGGCTGGAAGACAGAAGACGGAAGTCGGAAGTCCGAAGTCCGAAGACAGAAGACAGAAGACAGAAGACGGAAGACGGAAGTCGGAACAATACGGACCATGAGATAACGACCTGAAAGTACAATTTCGCTCCTCGCCCCTCGCTTTGACTCCCCTCGTCCCATCTTAATCATAGAAATAGCAATTTAAACAGAATCATAATATAAGTTCAAACTAAAACATGGCATCAAAACACATTTTAATTGTTCCCGGTGATGGTATCGGACAGGAAGTTACCGCAGTTGGCAAAAAAGTACTGGATAAAATCGCTGAACGGTTTAATCACACTTTTACGTATGACGAGGCTTTAATAGGGCATGCAGCCATCGAAGTTACAGGCAATCCGCTACCGGAAGAATCATTGGATAAAATGAAACAATCCGACGCTGTATTGTTTGGTGCAGTCGGGCATCCGAAATATGATAACGATCCTTCAGCAAAAGTACGCCCGGAACAGGGTTTATTGCGTATGCGCAAGGAGTTAGGATTGTATGCCAACATCCGCCCCATTAAACTTTTCGACGAACTTTTAAGTGCTTCGAGCATCAAACCGGAAATATTAAAAGGCGCCGATATTCTGTTTTTCAGGGAATTGACCGGCGATTTATATTTTGGTGAAAAAGGCAGAAAAAACAATGGTGATACAGCTTTTGATGTTGCCGAATACAGCCGGTATGAAGTGGAGCGTATTGCTCACAAAGCATTTATTGCTGCACGCTCACGCCGCAAAAAACTATGCTCGGTTGATAAAGCAAACGTACTTGAAACAAGTCGCTTGTGGAGAGAGGTTGTTCAGAAAGTTGCTTTGGAATATCCTGATGTGGAAGTAGAACATATGTTTGTTGATTCAACAGCCATGATGCTTATAAAAGACCCGCGCCGGTTCGATGTAGTAGTAACGGCTAACTTATTCGGAGATATTTTAACCGATGAAGCTTCGCAGATTGCCGGTTCGATGGGAATGCTGGCTTCAGCGTCCATTGGTGACGGAACCGGGGTTTATGAGCCCATACACGGTTCGGCACATGATATTACCGGAAAAGGTATTGCAAACCCGCTGGCGTCCATTCTTTCAGTATCCCTGATGATGGACATTTCATTTGGATTAAAAGCCGAAGCCGAAGCAATTATAAAGGCTGTTGATGCTGTACTTAAAGCCGGTTTCCGAACAGGAGATATTGCAGACAGCAATACGCCTTCCAATAAAATTTTAGGTACAGATGCAATGGGAGAAGAGGTTTTGAAACAGTTGTAAAAATCTGTATTGTCAAACATTGATAAATTCAATTAGCAGAATGAATATTTAGAAGGAGGCCAGTTCTGGCCTCTTTTTTTTGAACGGCAGATTTAAAAAGCCATAATAGAAGATTGTTTCCGAATAATTAACTTTGATATTTCACAGATATCTGCATTTGAACTTTTGCAAATAAAATCTTTAAATTTGGCAAATAATACTAAATTTGGCACTGAACTTTCATGTTTTTAAAGATAAATGAAAACAGAGGCTGAACTCATTTCTAATGTTAAAGCAGGAATGACAAGTGCATTCGATACGCTTTTCGGAATGTATAGCCTAAAAATTTATTATTTCGCTTTTTCTATTCTTAAATCGAAAGAGGATTCCGAAGATGTTGTTCAGCACACATTTTTCAAGGTCTGGGAAAAACGCGAAAGCATTAACAGCAACCTTGTTTTCAAATCATTTTTATTTACGATCGCTTACAATATTTCTGTTGACCTGCTCAGAATAAGATTGAAGGAAAAAGGGTACAAAGAGGGCATTTTGGCAATAGCATCCTCAAACTACAGTATGGAGGAACGCATTGAATTTGGCGATTTACTGGATCGTATAAATCAGATTGCTAAAGACTTACCTCCGCGTAAAAAAGAAATTTATCAGTTAAGCAGGATTCATAACCTCACCAACAGCGAAATTGCAGAAAAACTAAATATTTCAGTAAAGACTGTTGAAAACGGGATCGGCTATTCCTTAAAATATATCAAAACCCATTTAGGGAACGATCCGGTATTGGGATTACTTCTGGCCTGGATATTTTTCTGATTGATCTGATTACCGGCTTTTATACACACGTCAATCCTTTCTACCTTGTGGCTTCAATCTGAAATGGGTTTCCCGCTTCGTCCATTCAAGAACTTTGTACATGCCTGTATAAATTTCAATAATTATTTTTAGTGATGTCCGGTTAAAATAATATTACATCCTATGGGGAAACAAATATCCGGGATGTTTTATGTGTTTATTTTTTACGGATAATTACTTGTCCCGATTCATCGGGATGCCTGCCTTGTCGGCAGACAGGGAACTCGCCATGAAAATAATCATTGCTCTGGGAGACAAATTATGGTCATGGCTCGTTTCATCTATTGAAATTTATCTGCTGACGGGGAAACAAAAACAGCGCCAATATAAGCTTTGTGGTTAAAATAACCTGATTGAACGGAATTTAACATTTTCCTAATGAATAAGAGAATGTTGGATGTTTTGCAAAACCTTCTTACGCCTTCTGCTCACACTTCCTCACCGTATATTTCTCCAGCGCCTTCATATTTATTTCAACACCTATTCCGGGTCCGGTTGGAACGGTAATAGTACCATCCGGATTAAGCTCAAACAGAGTTTCTACAATATCTTCCGTATAGTATTTTCTGTTTGGGGAAAGATCGCTTGGCAGCGTGAAATTAGGCAGCGAAGCCAATGCGACATTTCCGGCACGGCCAATACCTGATTCGAGCATTCCGCCATGCCACACAGGGATATTCATGCCTGCGCAATAATCATGGATTTTGATGGATTCGGTATACCCGCCAACACGACCAGGTTTGATGTTGATAATGCGGCAGCTTTTCATTTCGATGGCGGCACGGGTATCACCAAGCGAGTGAATGCTTTCATCGAGGCAAAGATCGGTTTTAATTTCGCGTTGTAGTTTGGAATGGTCGAAAATATCATCATAACCCAGCGGTTGCTCAATCAGCGAAAGGTTGTACTTATCCATTTCTTTGAAAACAGGCAGGTGGTCCAGCGTGTAAGCCGAATTGGCATCAACCTGTAACAGCATGTCCGGATACTCGCGGCGAAGCGCTTCAATAAATTGCAGGTCGCGTTTGGGAGCAATTTTAATTTTGATTCGCTGATAGCCTTCCTTCATGTACTTTTCCATAACATGAAGCAAATCAGGAACCGTATCGCTGATACCCAGACTTACACCCACGTTTATTTTTTCCTGTGTTCCTCCCAGCATCTTTGACAAAGAAATTCCTTTTGATTTTGCGAAAGCATCATACAAGGCAGCTTCCAGCCCGGCTTTGGCCATCATATGTCCGCGAACTTTGGCATAACTGGCTATGGCTTCTTCCACACTGGAAATATCTCTTCCGATGATTGACGGAATAAGGAAATCATTCAGAATATGCCAGGCTGTCGGCACCGTTTCATACGAATAAAAAGGAGTTTCTTCGGCAACGCACTCACCCCAGCCGGTTACACCTTCGGCATCAACACGCACCATGATGTGCTGTTCATCGTATTCGGTACCCATTGAGGTTACAAACGGAGTAACCAGTATCATTTTGGTGTGGCGGAGTTCAATTCGGTCGATGCGCATTGGGGTTAGGATTTTGGATTTGAATTGCCGTAGAGACACAGCATGCTGTGTCTCTACGGCAATTCAAATATTATTATTTATTCAACAATTATTTGTTTAAAAAGAGAAATCTGCATTTTCTGAGGTACGGTTTACAATTTACGTGGTACGATTGGGGAGGTTTTGATCGTAAATCGTCATTCGTAAATTAATCATTTCTTAACCACTCTCAGCACCGGAAATATTTCACCAGCAATGAGCAAATGAGCATATTGTTTGTAGGTTACAAGCCCAAGTTCCGATTTTGGTTCGAGTGCTAAAACAATCATATTTCCTTTCAGCTGATCAGTTGGTATATACAAATATTCGGAAGCCACAATTTCACCGGGAAAATCGTTTTTTTCAACAATCGGATTAACAATAATATCTCTCTCAAAATCAATGGAATCAATACGGTTGATTGTGTATTGTTCAATTTTATGACCTTTTTGAAGCGTGAAATCCTTAGTAACAAACGCATGTTTTATGGCCCATTCTACAAGTTCCTTATTTTTTTTCGGAATCAAATATCCGGCAGGTTTTTTAACATCGGTTATGGATTTTACAACCGGTCGGTAATCATTTACAATCACAACAGTATCCTTGTTGGTGGAATAGGAAAGTAACGGCTGGGTTAGCTTTTGCCCGTTGCTGACATGCTCCGATTGAATTGAAACATTCGCATTTAGTTTCCCTGAAGCTAATTTTTTACGATCAGCTGCAACTATTTTTTTAATCTCATTTTTATGCAGATATACGTATTCGATTAAAGCATGCATGCCGGTCATTTGTCCTTCGGCGCGATGCTTTATGTTTTCAATAAAAGCATCTTTCCCGTTCAAGCCTTCCTGAATAAACGAAAATGTATTCTGTATTCCGAAACTCTGCCTTCCATCATTAACATCAAAAGTGCTGTGCCTGATATAGTCAATCTCCGGTGGCCCGCCCGGACTGTAAACAAAGGAGCTGAAGTTATTGATGCTAAGGTTTTTCAATACATAGGGTGCAATTTCCGTATTTGACAGATTTCTGATTTTTTCCGAAATATTCGGATTTGTGGTTACGCCCAGAGTTACATCCGCATTTCTGCGGTAGCCGTATTTTTCCCACACACCACCATACGGAAAATACTCGTGAATATCCATCGTAACTTCGAACAGGTATTTGTCGAAAAAAACATGCAGAGCTTGTGTTTCAGGTTCGGTAAGGATAAGGTGATTACGGTTCAGATCGATATCGTTGCCGTTGCGCCTTTTGTTCGCTTCCGAGCCATCGGGATTAACCTGAGGAATCAGTACAAAATCGATTTTGTCAAAAAGGTATTGATTCTCGGGTTTCAACAGGTTTTGCGCCAGCAGCAAAGCACCTTCTTTCCCTGATTGTTCGTTACCGTGTTGCTGGGCCAGGAACAGTATTTTTATCTTCGATTTGTCTTTCCCGAATTCAGATGAGGAAAATTTCAAGGCATACAGGTTTCTTCCCTGAACTGATTGGCCAATGGTTTCAACTTTTAGCAAGTCCGATTTTTCGTCCAGTTGATGGATATAAGCTGTTAATTCATCGTAAGATGTAACTTTCTGGTAGTTGTTTTTTTCGAGAGGGGTGGAGGTTTGCTGTGCAAAAGCATGCGTTATGAGTGCAAGACTGAGTATAAAGGTGCTTGTTATTTTGTTCATAAACAGAAGGTTAGTCATTAAAATTTACAGTGTTTTATCGGGAAAACTCAAAGAAAGAAGATTACTAATCTGATTGCTAATGTAGGTAGATTTTGCGGGATAGAAAAACAGAAACGAATCAAAGAAATTAAGGATAAATGGTATTTTCTAGTTTAATATCCTTCATTCTGATCTTCCAAATCTATATTCGGATTAACCAGTATTTCGCTCAATGGAATCGGGAAAAGCATCTGGTAAGGCTGGGTAACAGTAGGAACAAGATCAATAGCCCGCTTTGTGCGGATCAGGTCGAACCAGCGTTTGCCTTCGAAGGCGAATTCAATTTGTTTTTCCCGCTCAATAACGTTCCTTAGCGATGTAATAGTTTCGTTAACAATAGGTTGAAGGCCGGCACGGCTGCGTATGATATTGATATCTGTAAGTATTTCAGGCTGATTTGCTAAAGAGTCGATCTGGTAATTGGCTTCTGCACGGATTAAAAACATCTCGGCGGTACGCAGGATTATCACCCTGTCGCTTCCGGTTGAGAGGTCGGAGTATTTGGTTGAATAATATTTGCCGGAATAATTTGTTGCAATAAGTGATTTTCGTTCATCATTGTCGGGAATGGATGTAAGAACATCTGCAGGTGCATTTTCATGCCTTCCTCCTAAAGTCTTAGGGTAGTTGTATTCGGCCAGGCGGTTTTTATCTGATGCGCTGAAAGGACAATAGAATAGAATCTCAGCCCCGGGTTCCGAACCGGCTGAAAATAAATCTTTGTACGTAGGTTCAAGAACAGGAACAGCCTGCAGCACCTGGCTGGCATACTGCCGGGCAGCAGAAGCATCTCCGGTTGTTAGTTCAACGCTGGCCAGTAATGCTATTGCGGCTAACACACTTGCCTTTTCAGGCTTGGAGTTGCTGATATTGAGCCGGGCAAATTCCAGGTCGGCTATTATTTGATTATATACTTCGTCAACAGAACTTCGTGGTAAAAAATATTCAGGCAGATCAGCCAGGGTGGGAAGCAACTTCAGGGGAACGCCTCCATAAAGGCGGACCAGGTTATAATAGTGGAGTGCCCTCAAAAAACGGAGCTGACCCTGGTAGTCTTTCTTTTCGGAATCTGACAGGAAAGTGACTTCTTCGAGTTTGTAAAGCATGTAATTTACCCGGTTTATGGCTAAATATATGTCTGCCCATATGCCTTCGACCAGGATATTATTGGCCAGAAGGCTGTTTCTGTCCATGGCATAATATTCCAGCTTGGTTCCGTCAGCCAAGGTATTATCGGAAGCAATATCACCGACTATTACCAGGTTCCGGCCATAATAGTGCTGCAACTGAAGGCCATCATAACAACCTAACAAGGCGGCATACACATTTTCCTTGTTGCTGAAGGCTTCTTCGGCCGAAATCTGCATTTTCGGCCTGAGATCAAGATTTGATTCACAAGCCGACGCAAACATTAATAGAATAGCTAGAATCTTGCGCATAGGCCTATTAATAAACTTTTAGATTGTGGACAGGTGAAAAAATCAGTTCCCAGGGCAATTGCATTCAGTCCATTGTAATTCACTTCGGGATCAATCCCCGAATAACGGGTGAAGGTGAGCAGGTTTTTCCCTGCAATAAACAGCTCCATGCGCTTAATGCCGGCTTTGCTGATGAGCGAAACAGGCAGTCCGTAACTGAAACGTATATTTTTGAGTCGTATAAACGATCCGTCTTCAACAAATCGGGAAGAGGTAAACTGGTTATAAACAGATGCTTTGGGAATATCGGTATTATCGCCCGGATTTTGCCACCTCCTCAAAATAGCGGTTGTTTGGTTGCTTTGCGAAATGGTCTCTGTATAAATTCGGGTTGAGTTAAAAATCTCGTTTCCGTAAGAATATGAAAACAGGAAATTCAGGCTGAAGCCTTTGTATGAGAGAGTACTGCCAATACCACCGTAAAAATCAGGATGAGGACTACCGATTTTCTTCCGGTCGAGGTCATTGATCTTTCCATCCTTGTAAACGTCTTCATAAATCAGGTTACCATCATCAGGGTTTACACCCAGTACATTAAACCCGTAAAAAAATGAAACAGGCTCGCCCACTGCAATGCTGCTGCCTGCTCTGCCAATATTATTGATAGGCTGATCCTGGTAAAGTTCGAGAACTTCGTTGCGGTTGGCAGTAAAATTTAAAGTGGCATCCCAGCTAAAAATCCCTTTAATAATAGGGGCAGAAACTAATGCTTCGAATCCCTGGTTCTGGAGTTTTCCAATATTTGACATGATATATGCATATCCTGAGGAAGTGGGCATAGGTTTTTGCAGAAGCAGGTCTTTTGTTTTTTTATAATAATAATCAGCACGAACACTAACCCGACTAAACAATTCGAACTGTGCCGCCAGGTTAAACTGGTTGGTTGATTCCCATTTCAGATCGGGATTTGCAAGCTGTGTGGGGCTTATACCGCCTTCACCGTCATAATTACTGCCAGCCGAAAAAAGATCAAGCGACATAAAATTACCAATCTGGTCGTTACCGGTAATGCCATAACTGGTTGAAAGTATCAGTTTTGTTAGTGTGCGGTTCTTGAAAAAGGCTTCTTTCGACACATACCAAAGCCCAGAAACGGAGGGAAAAAATCCGAACCTGTTATTCTCCCCGAATTTTGAAGAGCCATCGTAACGCATATTAAAAGTAAGAACATAGCGTTGATCGTAACTGTATTTAATCCGTGTAAACAGCGAATTGGCAGCTGAATTGGTTTCGTAGGATTGCGTGGTGATGGGTGTTGCCGCATCCTGCAGAAACTCGAAGCTGGTACCTGCAAAATTCTGCGCCCTCAGGAAAATATCATGCTGCTTGTTGCTTTCGATGCTGAAACCTGCTGTTAAATCCAGTTGCTGCAGTGATCTTTTTAGGGTATAGTCAGCATAAAAGGTTTGATAAAAGCGAAGTGCATTGCTGGTAGCCTCGATGCCCAGGCCATTGTATTTTGCTCCTTGCCGGGTGGTTTTGGGTGCAAATGTTTCCTCACGAAGGTTGTAATAATCAAGGCCGGTAAGACTCCGGAGTATAAAATTTTTAAAAAGCTCGTAATTGACTTTGAAGTGAAAGGTATTACGATAGGTATATGCCAGATTTTTCTCGAGCATGGCAATTGAAACAGGATTGGCATACGGACCATCGTTGTTGTATGTACCATCATCATTGAACACCGGATAAACCGGCGGCATGGAAATGGCATTGGGAAGAGGACCATTGAGTGTCTGATCGCCTTCCACCCGGTTATTTATGGAATACGCAAAAGTGTTTCCTGTTTCGATGCTAAACCGTTCGTTTATGCGGTAATCATAGTTCATCATAAGGTTATACCGCCTGAAATCGGAGCCGATAAGTATGCCTTCCTGGTTAAAATAATTGCCGCTGATATAATAACGTGATTTTTGAGTGCCTCCGCGTATCGACAATCCCAGGTCGAAAGTCGGAGCTTTTCTGAATACCTCCTTTTGCCAATCCGTGTCGATGGTGTTGGCAGTAATATCTTCTTCGGAGTAAACAGGGGGATTTCCTTTTGAAATGGACTGTTCATTCATCAGTGTCATCCACTGGCTGGCATTCAGCATATCCAGCCTTCCGGTAGGTTGCTGAAATCCATATTGGGTATAAAAATCTATCCGGTTTTGGTTGGGCAATCCCCGTTTGGTATTGATCAGGATTACTCCGTTTGATGAATTGGAACCATAAAGTGAACTCGCTGCAGCATCTTTCAGAACTGTGACTGACTCAATATCGTTGGTGCTTATGTCACTTATAGCATCAATCACCTGTCCGCTGAAATCGAGTTGCGAAAAGTTTCCGGCTATTACCGGCACTCCATCAACAACATAAAGTGGCTTATTCCCGGCTGTTATGGAACTTACTCCCCGTATTGTTACATTATAACTCGAGCCGGGGGTCCCGCCATTGGCCTGAATCTGCAATCCGTTTAATTCCGATTGCAGGGTGGCGTTAATTGAAGCCGGATACATCTGGTCATTTATATCCATCTTCAAATGTGAAACGGAGCCGGTTATCAGATCTTCCGGTTCCTTGCCGAAAGCAACAACTATCGTTTCGCTAAGTGTTTGAGCCACGGCCTGAAGCCTGATATTCAGAACTGTGTCGTTTCTGACAACTCCTTCCCACTGAGTGTATCCTATGCTGGAAATCCGGATTGAACTTTTTGTTATGGGCACATCAAAATCAAACTTTCCGTTGGCATCGCTTATTGTTCCGCCCGAAGCATCCGCCAGAGATATACTCACTCCGGGAAGAGGTTGCGAATCAAGCGAATCAAGTATAACTCCGGAAATATGGAACGAAAGCTTCTCTTTCAGCGGTTTAAGAATAACCTTTTTGCCGGTAAAACGGGCTTCCAGGCTTGCCTTCTGAGCAACAGACTGAATTATTTCTTCAGCACTTTTCTGACGGGCTGAAACCGTTAAAAGCCTGTTGCTGTTTATTTCGGTGTCGCTATAGGCAAATTCGTAGCCTGTTAAAACGGTAAGTTCACTGAGAATATACTTCAGCGTAAGGGATTCATACTGAATGTTGAATTTCTCCTGGTGCTGAGCAAGAAGGCATGGTGAAATACAGCAAAACAAAAGCAACAGAAAAACAGCCTTCAATTTTAAGACAACGGTAAATGGAATAACAGTGCTGTGTTTAAACGCCATACAGATAATTTACGCCCCATTCAGAGCCTAAAGATATGGCATATTTTTTTTGTACTGCCCTAAAAGTGGCAGAAAGAAGAAAAAGAAAAGACCTATTTCTGCAAACTGAATACAACTGTATCATTTGATTGCCTGGCCGTAACAGGAGCCATTGAACGGATCAACGAAAGCGTTTCGTCCAGCGTTTCATCAGTTAAAGAAAAGGTAAAGTTATAAGCTGCCACAGTTGCATCAACATTGACTTTAATTCCGTAGCGTTTGCTTAGTTCACCGGCAATATCAGTAAGTGAGGTGTTGTTAAACGTAAGTTTCGACTCTTTCCAAAGTGTAACTTCCTTTGCATTTACATTTTTAACCTCGAAAGTACCTGAAGCTTTGTTAAACGTGATTTTTTCGTTGGGCTTCAGCTGTTTGATAAACTGACCTTTATTGTCGGTGATATTGATAGTGCCTTCAACCAATGTTGCTTCAACTGTGGCATCGGTTTTATAGTTTGAAACACTGAACGAAGTTCCGGTTACTTCAACAGTCAGCATTCCGGCATTTACTTTAAACGGACTGTTGTTTTTAATTACTTTGAAAAAAGCAAGCCCTTCCATATCTATTACCCTGTTCTCATTAAAGTTGGCGGGATAGCTGAACTGACTGTTTTCTCCCAGCCAGAGTGTTGATCCATCAGGTAATGAAAAAGATTTTATTTCGCCCGAAGCCGTGGCAAACTGAAGTTGTTTAACAACAGTATCCTTTTGGAAAAAGAAATACAAAGCTGCTGTGAGTCCTGCCAGCAAAGCTATGCCTGCCACCAGCCTGTAAACCGGAAAGCGACGCACTTTTGTTTCCTGGTAAGCTTTTTGCTCAATCCGGCTGAAAATAGCATCGAAATCGGGTGCCGTTACCTGGCCTTTGATTTCTTCGGGATGCTCCCACTGCTCTTCCATCATACTGTTTACAGGTTCCGATTTCAGTAATTCCTTCTCATCACGCTTACTTTGCAAGCCTGTATAAAAACGTTTAAAAATTTCGTTATACTTATTCTGTGCCATTTTGTTTTATGCTTCCGTTCTATTATACACTTAATGTACTTAATACACGTAAGTGATCAGGTTGATAATTTTGTTAATGCTTTGCGGATGGTTTGTAAAGCCAGGCTTTTATGTACTTCAATGGTACGGACCGAGAGATTAAGTTGTGAAGCCAGTTCTTTGTTTGAAAAGCCTTCCATATTGCTCATGATAAAGACTTTCTTCCGCTGCGCGGGTAATTCCTCAATTATTTCATCAATTTTTGCCTTCAGGTCGGCATAAATCAATTCGTTTTCGAGGTTGGGAATTTGCACCAGATGATCAACAATATAGCTGCGATATGCCTTTTCGTTGATTTTCTTGCGTTGGATATTGAAGAGATGGTTTTTTGCGATGGTATAAATGTAGTTATTGAGTGAAAGTTCCTCTTTTACACCTTCGCGTTCGTCCCATAATTTGATAAAAACGTCCTGTACCACATTTTCGGCATCTTCGGTTGAGTTGTAGTACCTGATGGCAAAATAGTAGATCTTCTCCCTGTATTTCCGGAAAATTTCCTCAAAGGCTTTTTTATCCCCAACCTTCAACCTGCTTACCAGTTGCCTGTCGCTATTGTCATCCAGCATAAACTGTTCCCGGTTACTATTATGCGACAAAGTTACTTTTTCCGGGAATACTAAAAAGGATTTTGTGAAATTGCTGCTTCATGGGTTGCAAGGATGGATCTTGTGCCCCTATTTTTCAGTTGTTTTGTTGCCACACTACTTTCTACACTAACCAAATCAGCAATTTTCTTCTGCGTAAGGCAAACAGAACTTTCTCTTTGTTTTATACCACCCTGAAATAATACAGCGAGAAAACCAGCAATATCATTGCGGTGACAAAGAAAATAAGCAAAAGTTTAACAAACCATTTCAGCCAAACCTGGTAAGGTATATTAGCGATAGCAAGTACACCCATTGTCACGCCGCTGGTAGGAACAATCATACTCATAATGCCATCGCCAAGTTGAAAAGCAAGAATTGCCGTTTGCCTGCCTATCCCAAGCAAATCGCTTAAAGGGGCAACTATCGGAACTGTTAAAGCTGCCTGCCCTGACCCGGAAGGAACAAAAAATGTAAAGCACGATTGAAACAGAAAAATGAACTGAATAGATACATAGGCAGGCAAATCCTTGCCCCAGTTTGAAACCGCATACAGAATACTGTCGATAATTTTACCATCGGTAGCAATTACAAGCAGTCCGCGCGACAAACCAATGATGAGCCCGGCAGTGATCATATCCTTTGCCCCGCTGATAAACGAATCAATGGTATCTTTCATCGAAAGGCGGTAAATAAAGGCTGAAACTATTCCCAAAGCCAGGAATAAAGCCGAAATTTCGTTTATATACCATTTCCATTTATTGGCACCAATAACCAGAAAGGCCAGTGAAATAAACAGGAAAACCAGGATCAGTTTGCGCTTCCAGTTGAATTCCATCTGTTCAACATTCTGCAAATCCTGTAAATCACGCTTTTTATCAAGTTCATAAACGGGGCTTAAGGCCGGATTTTTTTCAAGCTTACGGGCATATAGCATTACATACAAAATGGCAATCGAAGTCATTATAACCCATACAATAATCCTGAAATCCCAGCCGCTGAACATCGGAACTTCGGCAATTCCCTGTGCAACGCCTATATTAAAAGGATTGGTGATTGCCGCGGCAAAACCCACACCGGCAGCCATAAACGACATACAGATGCCTACTATTGAATCATATCCCATTGCAATAGCCAGAGGTATGGTGATCATAATAAAAACGATGGTTGATTCACTCATTCCAAATGTTGCTCCTGCCAATGAGAAAAGGATCATTATCATGGGAATAACCAGGTTCTTATACTTTGGCTTCCTGATACTAAAACTCAGTACGCTCGACAAACCGGAACTGATTGCCCCGGTTTTATTTATCATTCCGAAAGCACCACCAACCAGCAGGCAAAAACCAATGATCTGGGCAGCTGAAACAAATCCTTTGATCGGGGCTGTAAGCATAGCCCATAAACCCTGGGGCTGGTTCGGAATTTCTTTAAACGTTCCTGGAACAACAATCATTCGCCCGTTGAACTCGGTCCGCTCATACTCCCCGGCCTGGATTACCCATGTAAGAATTAAGAAAACAACCATTATAAACATAATGATTGTGATGGTATGCGGGAAGGCTTTGAATTTCATGATGTTGCTTTTAATGAGTATATTATATCAGGCAGCCCTTTAAGTTATTGGAAAGCTGCTTTTTCCTGGTTTTAAGTATAATGATGTTCAATGAGTTCCCCTTTAATGGTCAGGGGTAAAGACATGTTGATTTTTCATTTTGGTAAAGTAGAATTAAAGAGAGTCTCAAGATATTATACAGGAGGCTCTGTCCATTACTTAATCACACATAATTTAGTTGAAAACCGTTTGTTCGACTGTAAATCAAAGACGTTAACCAGGTATAATCCTTCGGAGCACGATTCCAGTGTAATTTCGGTATTGTTCAAAAACTGATGTGAGGAAATATTCCTGCCGGTTATATCGGTAATCTGAACCGAATAATGACTCTCTAATCCCTGAATTTGAAAAGAATCTCTTGCCGGGTTTGGATAGATATTGATTTTAGATCCGGTTGGCTTACTGATTGACAAAGGAACATTATTTCCAACAACAACTGAATCAGAAACACCCAGAAATTTCAGGTTTATGGATTCGAATCCAGCTATATTTCGTGAAGCAGTATAAGGTCCCTGGTTTGCAAAAGCGGCGAAAGTGCCTTCATTTTCTAAAAAAATCAGGGGCGAACTGCCAGCAATATTTTTGAAATAGGATTGATTGTCAGCGGTAAAACTGTATCCTGCAAATGTGTTTCCGGTTAGGTACAACCCATTTTGCAATGAATCCGAAATCATGGCATAAGGCAAACCGGTAACTGTATTTTCGTAAGTATCGGAACTGATAAAAGCATTTGGCATAATGGCGGTGGTTTTCAGCAATCCAAGTCCAGGTTTAAATTCCAGTGTTCCATGGTATGATGTATATCCTGAACCGGTATATTTATCTATAACCGTTTTCCCGGCAAACCTGGCATTATCTCCGGCAAAGAATGAAATCATTCCTGGCTGCTTCAGTTTTTCATTTAACAGAATGCCATTTCCTGATCCATTCACGAAAGTTATAAACGTAGTGTAATCATTTGCAAGGATAAAAAATTTGTTTGCTTTGGAAATGCTTTCCTGGGTAGCAACATCATTTTGATTAGCGGCTATAGCCTGAATAATATAAACTTCCGTTGCTCCTTTGGCAAACATCTTCGTTTTGGCATCGTTTGCCCTGTTTAAGTCAGTTCCGGTTACTATAACAATGGCATCATCCTTAGTTCCGGTTTTATTGACAAAATAAGTGTAGGCATCATCCGAGGGGTAATCGGTTCCGCTTAAAAATATCTTTAGCCTTCCGTTTTCCTCTGCAATCGGAGACTGGATAAAATTAGTCAGGCCGACAATAATCCCGGAATTCAGATCCATTGTACATCCGTGAGTTAATTGTGAGAATTTCATATTCCCTGCTCTGAGCATGGTAATTGTGGTATCATAAGACACCGATAAAGCAAGGTTATGGTAAAAACCTACCGACCCCGTACCGTATACAACTGCTTTTCCAAGTGAATCAATACAAAGTGCTGTATGGTCGTCAACGCCAATTCCGATGACATTTTCCTTTGTTTTTTTATACCATGAAGCCATAAAAGAGGACAGTCGTCCAAATCGGCCACGTTCTGCAAAATGGGTATCGAAAATGTATTTCTTTTCTATTGTATTCAGGAAATCGTTTGCCAGTGTTATTTGCGGCGAATAGGCGTTTTGTAATGCATAAGCCGGGTCAACAGAGGAAATTTCAGCTGTGTAAACGATTGGCGAAAGGATTGCCGTCCCGGCTGAAGTTCCGGAAAGCACACCTCCTTTATTATAAATATATTGAAGAGCAGCCTGTGTTTTGGTGCCTTTGTAATAAGCATAATACTTTGCCTGGTCACCACCTTTAATAAAAACTCCATCGTAGGTTATCAGTGTGTCGTAAACAGATTGCATATCAGCAGTGGCTTTGCTGGCAATAAGGATATTCTTTGCTGCCTTCGCTCCAAAACTCTTGAAATAATTAGGGATCCATTCAGTTGAAGCAGCATCATAACTAATTACTGCTATGCGCTTATTATGAGCATGTTCCACTACCCACCGGTAAGGTGCATCGCTCCAGCCACCGGCGCTCTCTCCGGCACCACCTGCAAGCATCAGGAAGCCCTGTGCGGATGAACTGAATCCTGAAAGTGAAATAATCAGAAGGAGAAGATATTTATATGAGAAAGCTATCATTTCTTCAATTTTAATTAAAAATGAGGCTGTCCTGAAACTTCCGGCATTTCGGGTTCCATTGTTGCTTTATATTCCTTTTCAATCCGGGTTAGGAATATTTAAGAACAAAGATCAACAGAACTAACTTGCCGGCAGTTTTTCGAACAGCCTCTGCAACTATCAATTACTACCTAACCAAAGTCATTAGCGAATAATAAGTTTTGTTACATTCAGTTTATTGTTCACCTGGGTACGGACCATATAAACGCCTTTATTGAGATCCGATATATCTAATTTAAGTTCATTTGCACCTAAACCGGCTTTTTTGCTGAAATTCAGCACTTCACGTCCCGTTAAATCCCTGATACTGATTTGTGCAACTCCACTGCTTTGCAAGTTAAAGTTTACGTTAACCTCATTCCTGGCTGGATTCGGATAAACTGAAGCTCCAAGGGAATTCGGCTTGCTTTCCTGTAATCCTGTATTTACAACATCTACAACTTTGATGTTATCAATAGCAAGAGCTGAGCCACCGGAAGTAGAATTAGGTATTCCGGTTGTAGGATTTGTATAGAGGTCCGTGTTAAGAACAAATGCGATATAAACGTTGCGGTTGAACCAGCCTGCAGGTGCATCCGGTGTTATTTTATTTTTGAGATTCATGGAGCGGTTTGCCAAACCGGTACCCGGTCTGCCGACAAATGCTGACCAGTTTTCAGGAGCAACGTTCATAAGAATATTTCCATTTTCTTCAAAATAGGCAACGGTAGGATCAATTCCTGGTGTAACAGGCGCAATATAAACTGTATAATCATCGGGATAATTGCCGGAAGTGGTTGTCGACATAGCTTGCCAGCTAAGGGTAGAATTGGAGCCTAATGCTATAGATGGCAATATCATCCAACGATCAACTTTATCCGAAAGTCCCATGGTTACAAACGAAGAAGCCATTGCCACCTGTGTACCCGCCAGTTCCGAACGTAATGTAGTAGAAACTACCCAGCAGCTATCAGCCCAACGCTCTTCACCTACTGCCATGGGGAAATTATCATTATTAATTAAAGTAATACCTGGTGTTAGTAAAGTTGATTTTTCAAAATCTTCGAAGAAAATAGTAGTTTGGCCCGCGGTTGCTTTGGTTACTGTAACCACCCAGGCCTGCGTTGAACCATCCTGAGCCGTTACTGTAAAAGTAACCGGTGAAGTGAAATCCGTTGCAACGCCGCTTAATGGTGAAACAGTAGCATTAGCCGACAAAGTAATAGTAGGAATCAAAGCCGCAAGATTCGTTGCGTTAGGTACCTCAAGGCTAACAGTTTTATTAGCAGCATCAACTATTCCGGTAACAGCCGGTGTTAATCCTTCAAACTTAAAAGTAATAATTTCTTTGCTTGTAGTAGGTGCAGGTTTGGTAACAGTAACAACCCAATCCTGGTTTTTGGCATCTCTTGTTAATGCGTAGGTAACCGGGCTTGTAAAGTTATTTGGAGTTGTTCCACTTACCTGCTCAGTTGCACCCACTTTTGCAGAAGTACCTTCAGTTAAAGTAAATGTTGAGACTAAACCGGTTACATCAGTTTCATAAGGAACAGTCAGTAAAACAGTGTGAGCATTTTTATCAATATTTCCAACCACTACTGGAGTAATACCCTCAAATTTATAGGTTAAAAATTCCGGTGCACCAGTAGGGGCAAGCCACTCTTCGAAACCAGGATTTTTAATCAGGTTTGTTGAACTTCCTGCTCCTTGTGTGTATATAAAATTGTCGGCATAAATTGTTGCCGTTCCTGTCCAGGCAGGTGCAGTAGCTGCCGCCAGCCTTATTCCAACATAAGCGATGGTGGCACCTGTTGGCGTAGTTCCCGATAAGGTGCCGGTTTGCCACGAAGCCATATCGGTTGTACGCGTTGTTTCTGTTCTGCTCAGGTAGGCTGATCCCGGAACACCGGTATAAAACCACAAGCGGGTACTGGCTAATCCGGAAGGATCGTTGTCGTAAAAATCGCATGAGAAATTGTAAGGTTCGCCTGCGGTAACATCAATTGTATCACTGTATAAATAAACTACACCAGGATCAGTATAAGTATATTTCAGTGAGTTAAAACCTTCTGTTTTCAGTGTAGGTTCATTTACAAGTACCGATGTTAATAACGGATCATACAACGATTCAGTCCAGTTAGGAAGAGTTGAACCCGGGACAATAACCGGAGCTGCCCAATCTTCAAAACCGGGATTTACAATCAGGTTTGTAGTACTTCCGGTGCCTTGAGTAAATTTAAGATTATCGGCATAAAAAGTAGCTGTTCCTGTCCAGGCAGGTGCGGTGGCTGCCGACATGCGCACTGCAACATACGCCAGTGTGGCATTTGCCGGAACAAAAGTTGCACCTCCGGTCAATGTCAGTGTTTGCCAGTCTACTCCATCCACTGTATTCGCAGTCGTAAATCTGCCAACACTATTCGGGGTAACCTGTGTGTTTTCATCAATCATAAAATATACACGGGCGGTTATAACTCCCGAAGGATCGTTATCTAAATAATCAACGGAGAAGTTCCATTCCAGCCCGGGGGTTACAGCAAAAAGCTCCGATTTATATAGTACAACACCGGGATCTGTATACGTATATTTCATCGAATACATTCCCTCCGTTTTTAGTGTAGCTTCTTTTACAATTGTCGAAGTCAACAATGGATCATACAACGATTCTGTCCAGTGAAGAGGTTGAGCGCTGAGGCCAAAGCCCATAGCTGCCAGGATAACCATAAGTAAAAATCTAGATTTCATATGCATTGGTTTTAGGTTAATAAAAAGGTTTTTTCTTGCTTGCTATACACATAACCTGATCATACCACTTAATCAACCTGATTTTTTTTAATGACCCAAATTCCAAATCTCAAGTTCCAAATTTCAAAATGGATTACAGAGATTATTTTGGAGCCTGGAATCTGAGCCTTGGGAATTGTGATTTGATTCCCGGAGCTTGATTCCTGGAGATTGAGATTTAAAATTTGGTTCTTAAAAGTTTTGTGGTATTCTCTTAAAGCTCCCAGGTGATATAACTGGTTCTTATCATGCATTTTGTAGTTTGAGGGAAAATATTTTTACAAAACCGGTTAAGTGAATCCGTACCATCAGGTGTATTTAGATGCAAATAAAAACTTTTCACTCAACCACTGAATATATGCGTATGAGAAAGATCTTTACAATTTTGATGCTTTTACTGCTTTTTGGAGCCGGGGCCTATGCACAGCATACTATAACAGGCCAGGTTACTACGGCAGGCACAGGCGAAACCTTGCCTTCAGCCACTGTTAAAATTTCCGGAACTACAACCGGAACCCTTACTGATATTGACGGTAAATACTCAATCAGGGTTTTATCTGCTGATGATGTACTCGAAATCAGTTATATTGGATATGCCACTCAAAATATCAAAGTCGGTAATCAGATAGTGATTAACGTATCCCTGGTACAAAACATGCAGATATTGGAAGGAGTGATGGTAACAGCAATGGGGATTAAAGCCGAAAAAAAATCCATCGGTTATGCTGCCCAGCAAGTGGAAGGAGGGGAGCTAAGCAACTCCAAAACAGGCAATGTAGTAAACGCTTTAAGTTCAAAAGTAGCTGGTGTGGAGGTTATCAGCTCATCGGGAACGCCGGGAGCTTCTTCTAGCATTGTTATTCGTGGCCGGTCTTCGCTACGTGCATCA
>JAIFMH010000167.1 GCA_020048595.1 Bacteroidota bacterium
AAATAAACTCCCTGAATGTATCCAATGAGATAAAGCAGATTTGAGACTCAATTAGGGCTGTTGCGGAGTAATTGTTTACCTTGTCACCAAAGGTAGTGGGTAGACCCAAATAGGCTGGAGCCCTCATCAAACGTAATATTTTATCGCTAGTTGGACCCTTCATGTGAATTTTCACTAACCCTGATTTAAGGTATGCAATATTAGTTGCAAGAGTTCCTTCGCGAAAAACTATATCTCCCTTCTTGAAATTAATTTGTGCACAGTTATGCTCAAGGGTTTCTAACTCAGATGTTGAAAGTAACTTGGCTGCAGATGACTTGTATTCACAAAACCTACATTGTTGATTATCCATTTTGTTTAAATCTATGGGCAAAGATATAAAAATGTGATAAAGTTCACACTTGCTGTTAAGCAATATCATGATATAAGTAACCAATATTACTATTACAACCAGCTATATTTGCATAGTGTTATTTTATTAACAGAAGCAGAATTATTAACCTTATCAAATAAATATATGGATATTGAATTCGAAAAACAGCTCGATGAGCTCAAAAAGAGAGTAAATAAACTGGAAAACAATCGCAAAGACCAGATGTCCATTGCCATTGTTTCAGGTGATATGGACAAAATTTTGGCGGCAATGGTTATTTCGATTGCTGCTGCTGCCTCCGACACAAAGGTTAAATTATTTTTCTCATTCTGGGCACTATCAGCTCTGCGCGACCCTAAGAAATCAGCAAAAGGGAAAGATTTCATCTCTAAAATGTTTGGAATCATGCTTCCAAGAGGAAGGAATAAACTTAAACTCTCAAATATGAATATGGTTGGTATAGGACCTGCTATGATTAAGTACTTAATGAGGAAGCAGAATGTTCTTTCACTCGATAAGATGTTTAAAACCGCAGGAGAACTAGGAATTGAAATTACCGTTTGTGAAATGTCCATGAACCTAATGGGATTTAAGAAGGAAGAGCTAATTGATTACCCATTTTTCAGCTATGCTGGTGCTGCAACCTTTGTGGCTGATGCGAATGAAAGCAGTATGCAGCTGTTTATTTAAGGGATTGAGGTTTAGGGGTTAGGGAAAGAACCAAGAACCAAGAACCAAATTCCATGGAAAACTCAGCCCAATGCAATCAGCATCAAGTACTTTTAAAACAATTATAAATAATAAACCTAATAATAAATGATTATGACAACCGAAGAATTAAAAAATGTAGTCGTAGCAAAATCAGTTGATGCCCGTGGAACCGCTTGTCCAGGCCCACTGTTGGAAGCAAAAAAAGCAATTGGCACTATAAAAGTAGGCGATATTATGGAAATTTTATCAGCCGATGAAGGAACAAAAAGCGATATACCAAAATGGTGTGGCAAACAAGGTCATGAATACCTTGGATCTGTTGACGAAAACGGATACTTCAAGGTGTATATGAAGAAGAAATAAACAATCCTCATGGCTGAAAAACTCAGAAAAAGCGCTAAAATATTAGTGTTTTCAACAGAAAAGATAAGTGATCCTGCTATCGATATGGCGGGATTGCTTAAATTACATTATCCTCCAACCGTTTACACCATCACTGTGCCTTGTTCTAGCGGAATAAAATCGAGATGGATTTTACACGCTTATGAAAAAGGCTTCGACGGCGTATTTATAGCTGCCGATGGCAGCGATTGCGTGTTTGGCGAATCGTGTACCGAAAAAACTGGAGAATTGGTAGGCCAGACAATGGAATTAATGAAACAAAAAGGAATTGAACCTGCACGTTTAAAAATGGCTGCCATATGCTCGGTGTGCAGCGAATCATTTGTAAAGCAGATCAAAAGCTTCAATGAATACTTACTTAAAACTTCAATTACTGAATAATGAGTATACTACAAAAAAATATTTCGTTTGATGCTCTTGTAGTAGGAGGTGGCATAGCCGGTGGTGAGGCTGCATTAAATCTTGCTACTACCGGCTTTAAGGTTTTACTGGTCGAAAAGGAATTATCGATTGGCGGAAAAATGATCATGCTAAGCAAGGTTTTTCCAACCCTGGATTGTGCCGCATGTATAACTACCCCAAAAGTATCCGAAATTTCAAGGCATCCGAATATTACAATTTATACCAGTAGTGAAGTCAGTAATATCGATAAGATTGCTGAAAATAATTTCGAAGCTACCATTATCCGAAAACCGCGTTATGTGGTAATTGAAGATTGCACCGCCTGCCAACTTTGCGAACAGGCCTGTCCCGTTAGTGTTCCCGACCAGTATCAGTATAACCTGGTTGGACGTAAAGCTGCGTTTATTCCATTCAGTATTGCAAGCCCAAAGGCGGCTGCGATTGACATTGATAATTGTATTTTGTGCGGTGCCTGCGAAAAGGTTTGTCCGACCAATTGCATCGATTTCACCCAGGAAACCGAGGAAATTCAGATCAGTGTTAAAACCGTTATCCTAGCAACAGGGTTTAAATTATTCGACCCGCTCTTAATGCCACGCTATGGTTACGGCCTTTTTAAAAATGTAATTACCTCCATGCAAATGGAACGTGAACTGGCACCAACACGCCCCTTTAATACTGTTTTGCGTCCTGGCGACGGGAAAGTTCCCGATAAAATCGCGTATGTGCTTTGCACCGGATCAAGGGATGCATCTATTGGAAATCCAATCTGCTCGCAAATTTGCTGCATGTATTCCATTAAACAATCACAATTGCTGATGGGTGCTTTACCTATGGCCGATGTAACCATCTATTACCTTAACATTCGTTCGTTCGGTAAAGGTTTCGAAGAGTTTTATCAGCAGGCAAAAGGTATGGGCGTGAATTTTGTAAAAGGAAAAATTGGTAAAATCCGTGAAACAGAAAACGGTAACGGAAACCTTATTTTGCGCTACGAGAATATCAATGAAGGTATTGTGAAAGAAGCTGAACATGATATGGTAATTCTCTCGGTGGGAGTTCTCCCTAACCAGGATGCTTCAAACTTTTTTAAAAAGGAAGAATTAAAACTCGACTCTTATAAATTTATTTATCAGGCTGATTCACTCATAAGCCCTGCCCGGACAAGCATTGATGGCGTATTTGTTGCAGGAACGGCTTCTGGGCCCATGGACATACCCGATTCAATCCTTTCTGCCGGTTCGGCATCCTCCGAAGCAATAAGTTATTTAATTCAGAAATAATGGAAAAGAAGAAAATAGGAGTATACGTATGCCATTGCGGCGGCAACATTTCCGATTATGTGGATGTTGAAAAAGTAAGGCAGGCTATTGAGGATGAAGGCGGAGTTATGTTAGCCAAAACCACCATGTTCGCCTGCTCTGATTCAAACCAGAAAGACATGGTTGAGGATATAAAAAATAATAATCTGAATGGAATTGTTGTTGCTTCATGTTCTCCAAAACTTCACCTCACTACGTTCAGGAATGTAAGCGAACGGGCCGACCTGAATAAATACAATTATGTTCATGCCAATATCCGTGAACAGGTATCGTGGGCTCACTCCGACGATAAAACAGGAGCAACCGAAAAGGCCATTCATATTGTAAAAGCAGCTATTGCCAAAGCACGCCTATCTGAATCCCTCGTTCCTAATAAGATTATGGCTGAAAAAGCTGTTGCTGTTATCGGCAGCGGAGTTGCTGGCATGAAAGCAGCTATTGCCCTGTCCGACAAGGATTGCCCTGTGTTTTTAATTGAACGTGAATTTTTTATTGGTGGCAGAGTTTCACAATGGGGGGCTATGTTTACGACCAACGAAACCGGAAAAGAAGTGGTAACCAGATTATATAATGACCTTGTAAAGCGTTCTAATGTAACTATTTTTACAGGTGCCGAAGTAGTGTCAAACGTCGGAAGTATAGGTGATTTTAAGCTAAAAGTTAAAATTACGCCCCGCTATGTTAAGGAAAAATGTGATCAGGGAAAATTGCAACTAGCCATGGATGCCTGCCCGGTTGTGGTGCCTGATGAATTCAATTTCAATATTACCAACCGCAAAGCCATTTACCATAATTTCCCAAGCGAATATCCGCAGGCGGCTGTTATAGATATGAAAAACTGTACCCGCTGTGGCAAATGCGAAACGCTATGCGATAACATTGATTTCTCTCTAAAAGAAGAAATACTCGACATCCAAGTAGGCTCGGTGCTTATGGCAACAGGGTTTGACCCCTACACACCTCATGACGGCGAATTTGGCTACAATGAGATTGGGAATGTGGTAACTCTTCCTCAATTTAAAAGAATTATTGAGTTGAACGATAAAGACCTGATGTTCAAAGGTACGAAAGTTAAAAATATTGCTTATATCTATTGCGTTGGAAGCCGGCAGCCTGAAGGTGGAAATACTTATTGCTCTCGTTATTGCTGTACTTCAGCTATACACGCTTCTCTGTTGGTGAAGAAAAAATATCCCAGCGTTTACAACTATCATTTCACCCGTGGTATACGTACTTATGGGAAACAGGAATCCCTTTACTATGATTCCTCTGCGCAAGGTGATATCTACCTGCAAGCTTATGAAGACGCATTACCAGAAGTATCATGGAATGGCAAAAAATCCATTGTTAAAATTAACGATATTTTAACCGGCGGGCGTGAGATGAAAGTGGAGGCCGACCTGGTTGTACTGGTAACCGGCATGGTTCCTCGTGCCGATAATTCGGTAGGAACACTCTTTAAACTGCCCAAAGGCCGCGATAAGTTTTTCAATGAAATTCATATGAAACTTCGTCCGGTTGAAACTTTTATTGACGGGGTAACCATCGCCGGTGCATGTCAGGGGCCTAAGAATATAATGGAATCAGCCAATTCAGCGCTCTCAGCTGCTACAAAATCATATTCCTATGTAAGCAAAGGCGAACTGGAAACCGAACCTATTGTTGCTGTGGTTGATCCAGTGCTTTGTACCTGGTGCGGTGCCTGCGCTAAAGCATGCCCCTTTGATGCGATAAGCATGACTAAAGACGGAACAAAAGCTATAGCGCTGATCAATAATTCGGTATGTAAAGGATGTGGAATGTGCTTGCCGGTATGTCCTAAGGATGCTATTGATTTGATTGCTTTTTCGAACAATGAAATCGAAAGTATGATTGATGCATTAGCTCACGATTAATGGTTGAACTTGGAAAAAACAAGACAGATTATGGAAATCGAAAAAGGAAAGACGTTCAAATACCTCCGCGAAAAAAGGGACGTTCCCCAGAAGGTGAAAGATCAATTGAAGGAATTTAATAGGATAAAAAAAGCAATGTTGGATGCTTTGAAAGAGAGTGATTTAACTATTGACCAATTAACTCAAAAGCTCAATATGCCAAAACCCGAAGTTGTTTACAATTTGATGTCGCTTATAAAATATGGCTTTGTACAATCCGGCGATGTTGACGATATGGATGAATATTACACTTATAAATTGAAAAAGTAATGGCAAATATTAATCCAAAATTCGGAGAAGCGTTAAAAGAATACGGTGGAATAAATTTTAATGCATGTTATAATTGCGGTAATTGTACAGCTGTTTGCTCATTATCCACTCCCGAAGATTCATTCCCCCGCGAAATGGTGCGGTTAAGCGTTTTAGGATTGGAAGATGATTTGAAATCGTCGCTAAAACCCTGGTTATGCTATTACTGTGGCGAATGTACCACGCATTGCCCGCAAACAGCAAATCCGGGAGAATTGATGATGTCGTTACGCCGTTGGCTTACTGCAAAGTACGATTGGACAGGATTATCCGGTTTGTTATATAAATCGTTGCCTTTAAGCATCATAGCTTTCGTGCTTACAGCCTTTGGTGTAATAGCCTTTGCCTTCTACGAGTCCTTTAATCTGGAAACCATTATTCACTTTGGTCATTATTTTGAAATGATTGCCATCGGTGCTGTTTTTACATTTATCCTGCTACCCAATATTATCCGTATGTGGTGGTTTGTGATTTTAAAACCTAAAATTCAGGTTTCATTTTCCACCTATGTAAAAAGCATCGGGGAATTAATTGTACACATGTTTACGCAAAAGAGGTCTTTAGGCTGCGATGATAATCAGGTTCGATGGTTCGAACATCTTATTTTGGTACTTGGTTACTTGGCACTTCTTTTCACTACGGTATTCCTTGATTGGTTTTCGTCGCAAAACCTTTTTATCATCATCCTTGGATATGTTGAAAGTGTTGTGGTATTTGTGGTCACGTTCGATTTTATGAGCAGCAGGATTAAAAAGAAAAAAGAAATAAACAAATTTTCACAACCTTCGGACTGGTTCTTTGTAATCTGGCTTTTCCTAATGGGTTTAACCGCGTTTATTGTACGAGTTTTTATTGATCTTAATATACTTGAAACTAATTCGTGGATCTACCTTTTACATCTTACGGTACTTGTTCAATGGGCTATTATAATTGTTCCTTTTGGGAAATGGACCCACTTTCTATATCGTTCTTTTGCAATGTATTTTGCAAAAGTTCAGGAGTTGAGTGCACAATTGAAGAAATAAAAATTTCAAGCCAAGATCGCAAAGAAATGAAATGCAAAGAGATTTTAATTTGCGACCTTTGAGAATACCTTGCGCTTGTTGCGTGAAACCTAGAACTTAAAAACTAAAAAAGTTATGTTGAAAATAGCATTACCAACAAAAGGAAACGAAATTGATAGCCATTTTGGCCATTGCGAATTTTACACAATATTTCATACAGATGAAAATAAGAAGATTATTAGCTCTGAAATATTGCCTTCGCCACAGGGTTGTGGTTGCAAAAGCAATATTGCTTCAGTGCTAAGAGAGCAAGGGGTTAGCGTGATGCTTGCTGGCAATATGG
>JAIFMH010000293.1 GCA_020048595.1 Bacteroidota bacterium
GAGCCAAGCCATATTCCTGGCTTTAATCCGGTAATAATACAATTATCCTTCGGTAAAAGTTTTATCAACAAATTGTGTAACATTACCTGTGGTTGTAAGCAATGTTATAGCTGGAGAAGTTAAATCCCTGTATATTTCATAGCCAGCAATACCACTTTCCGGATCTTCTGCAGGTTCCCACGTTAAAGTAATATCACTTTCGACAGCTGTTGCTGAAGTTAATACAACATCAGTCGGAGCTGATGCATCCAAAAGCGACATCATTACCAGCGGGCTATCTGTTGTAATACCATCCACTCCCAAAGCTATTAAAGGAAGCATCTGACTTGCGCTGTTAATTGTCCAGGCATTAAACTTAATTCCTTTTGAATGAGCATAATCAATTATTGTTTGGGTAAAGTTACCTCCGCTTCCAACCCATTCGCCATTAATTGCCGCCACCTGGTCAATTATTGCATTTGTAACAGTTTCAAATCGCTGTACTGCAAATTGTTGGGTCGATAGTTTTTACCTGAGTAATTTGAGATTGATTAAAACTGGATACAATCACCCTGTCCTGTAATCCCATACTTTAAATTACAGCAACAGCTTTGGCAGCCAGTGCCGATTCACCGGATTTTAACTCAACAACAATACCAATATTGCCGGTACTGTTTTTAGCTACCATGAGCGCTTCTCTGAATGTCGGTATTTTTTCACCGGTAAATTTTGCTCCGAACCATGATCACGCATCAAGCAAACGAAGCTGGACATATGTTAAAGCGGCAATATTACCGGTTCCGTCGGTAGTGCGGTCCACACTGGCATCATGCATAATCATCAGTGAATCATCCAGTGATATCTGCACATCTAATTCATAATAATCAGCATGTATTGAATCGGCTGTTTTAAATGCTGCCAGCGTATTTTCAGGCGCCATGGAAGCTCCGCCCCTGTGCGCAATGACCACTGGATTTTGTCCGTAGGCGATACCCGAAATCAGTACAAATAGTAAATTATTTTTTTCATGTGAATGGATTTAATAGTGTTACAAACCGCTATTCAACTATATATCAGGATACTACATCCGAAAAAGTTAAACTGCTAATAATAACCTCCGGATTAACATTATGTCAAATTTACAAATAGTTAATCTAGTTTTATAGCAATTACCACATTTAATTTTACAAACAAAGCTATTACAATTCCGGCGAATGAAATTACGACGATTATACCTGGGAAAAAGCTGTGTCTCAGTGAACAGATTTTATATCGGAACAAAAAACGGAATTCCGATCCCGGTTGTCAATAATCATTTACAAAACTGCCAGAATGAGCAACACATAGTTAAAGTTTTCCATTCCAGTAGATTTCAAAATTTATTACATATATAATTCGGTATATTACTGAAAGTTGCAAAAAAGTCGAGAGAAATCATTCTTGAAATGGATAAAATTCCTTTACATTTGCCTCAAACAAATCATTAAAACAACCTACTGTTATGACAATAGGAATACTTAAAGAAATTGCCGGCGAAAACCGGGTTGCCATGCTTCCCGAAAGTGTGGCCACATTGGTTAAAATGAATGTAACTATGCTTGTTGAAGCCGGAGCAGGGCTGAATGCCTTTTCATCGGATGCCGAATACGAGTTGGCTGGAGCATACATCGAAACCAAAGCAAAAGTGATTGCCGGTGCAGACTTGCTGATTAAAATACAGCCGCCAACCGCTGAAGAAATTGCCCTGATGAAAGACGGCCAAGTAATTATGGCCGTGTTGAATCCGTATTTCAACACCGACCTGGTCAAAGAACTAGCTGCAAAAAACATTACCGGGTTCAGCATGGATGTAGTACCCCGTACCAGCCGTGCCCAGGCAATGGACATACTTTCGTCGATGGCCACGGTTGCCGGCTACAAAGCGGTTCTTACTGCTGCCAACACACTGCCTAAATTTTTCCCGATGTTTATGACCGCTGCGGGAACCATTAAACCAGCCAATATGCTGATTTTGGGTGCCGGGGTAGCCGGATTGCAGGCTATTGCCACTTCGCGTAAGCTTGGTGCTGTTGTTTATGTGTTCGATGTTCGTGCTGCTGTAAAAGAAGAAGTTGTAGGCCTTGGTGGAAAATTCGTTGAAGTGGAAGGCGCGGTTGATGATAAAGCCGCCGGAGGTTACGCCGTAGAACAAACCGATGAATTTAAAGCACGCCAGGCACAAGCAATCCACGACCAGGCAGTTAAATCGGATGTTGTGATTTGTACCGCCCAGATTCCTGGCAGAAAGGCTCCGCTCCTGCTCAAAAAAGAAACTGTTGAAGCCATGAAACCAGGCTCGGTAATTATCGACCTTGCTGCTTCAACCGGAGGAAACTGCGAACTGACTAAAGACAATGAAACTATCGTGCATAATGGCATTAAAATCATAGGTAACTCACAATTTCCAACCGATATGCCTACCGACGCCAGTCGTATGTATGGCAAAAACATGATTAATTTCCTGAAACTTATCATAACTAAAGAAGGAGCTCTGAACCTTAACTGGGAGGATGATATTGTGAAAGGTACGGCCGTAACACATGGGAAGGAAATTGTTCACGAAAGGGTGAAGGCTTCAGTTGGTGCATAGTGCACTGTGCTTAGTGTTCAGTATAGGGCAAACACAAAAGACCGATCGCAGCACACTAAACACACAGCACTGAGCACACAGCACATAGCACTGAGCACAAAGCACTGAGCACAGAGCACTAAAATTCATAATCCAAACAAACTCATAAAAACAACCAATCTATGGACGAAGTTTTAAAATTTTTCCTCGAATACAAGGACATGATCTTTATCATTGTTCTTTCGGTATTTCTGGGAATTGAAGTTATATCGCATGTACCTGCAGTGCTTCACACACCGCTGATGTCGGGAAGTAATGCCATACATGGCGTTGTTATTATCGGAGCCATCATCGTGATGGGCCATGCCGAAAGTACGCTTTCGCTTATCCTCGGTTTTATAGCCGTAATACTTGGTACGCTGAATGTTGTCGGCGGATTTGTGGTTACCGATCGTATGCTCGAAATGTTTAAGAAAAAGAAAAAATAAGGAGATAAAATATGGAAACAATTCAAACTTTTACCTCCGAGCTCTCTATACTTGAGATTTCATACCTGGTAGCTTCGGTACTTTTTATCCTTGGTTTAAAGAAACTAAGTCATCCTGCAACAGCACGTTCAGGTAACCTTTGGGCAGCCGCAGGAATGGGTGCTGCCATCCTGTTCACCATCCTTTTTCATCAGAAAGACGGACAACCGATAGGTAATGTGATCTGGATTGTAGTGGCTCTTGCTATCGGCAGTTTCATGGGCTGGTATGCCTCTATAAAAGTAAAAATGACTGCCATGCCACAGATGGTTTCCATCTTTAACGGTATGGGTGGTGCCTGTGCGGCCTTGATTTCGATGATGGAATTCCCCAAAATGCAGGATCATCTTGCTCAAACCGGAGCTGCTCATATGCTGGGAGGCGAAGGCATTGCAATTTTGCTGGGATTAATGATAGGAGGCGTTTCGTTTGCAGGAAGTATGATCGCTTTTGGCAAACTCGACGGACGTATCGGTGATTTCAAACATCCTATACTGCGGATTATAAACCTCACTTTCCTGGTAGGCTTATTTGTAGCATTGGTGCTGATTCTGTTTATGAAACCTGAAGCAGGCAACAATCTTCCTATTTACCTTTTTGCTGTTGCAGCTTTAATTTATGGTGTAACCTTTGTAATGCCAATCGGCGGTGCAGATATGCCGGTTGTAATCTCGTTACTGAACTCATTTACAGGAGTTGCAGCGGCTATGGGTGGTTTCCTTTATGGTAACCAGGCAATGTTAACCGGAGGTATCCTTGTTGGCTCATCAGGCACAATCCTTACTATTCTGATGTGCCGTGCTATGAACCGTTCGCTGCTGAATGTAATTATCGGTGCCTTTGGCGTTGCCGGAGCAGCAGGAACAGAAGACGGTGATAAAACAGTGAAGGAAATTTCGCTCAGCGATGCAGCCGTTTTACTCAGCTATTCGCAGAAAATATTTATCGTTCCTGGATACGGACTTGCTGTTGCACAAGCCCAGCACCTCTGCCACGAACTCGATAACCTGCTGGCAAGCAAAGGCGTTGAGGTAAAATACGCTATTCATCCTGTTGCCGGTCGTATGCCGGGCCATATGAACGTATTACTGGCTGAAGCTGATGTTCCTTACGAGAAACTTGTTGAAATGGAAGATGCCAACAACGAAATGTCGAATACTGATGTGGTGATAGTAATTGGTGCCAACGACGTTGTAAATCCTGCTGCCGAGGACGATCCATCGAGCCCGATTTATGGGATGCCGATTATCAAAGCATTGGATGCAAAAAATGTGATTGTGATGAAACGCAGTATGGCTGCAGGTTACGCAGCAATTCCGAATAACCTGTTCTACCACCAGAAAAACAGGATGTTGTTTGGGGATGCAAAAGCGACGTTACAGAAATTGGTTGCGGAGATCAAGAGTTTGTAATCCAAATAATCAATTTAAAATAAAAAAATCCGGCTGAAGTTTAGTCTTTGCCGGATTTTTTCATTTGAACGCAAATCATTCCTTAATCAATTTCCCACTCTGTATTTTCCCATCAATATTCAGTTTATACAAATACACACCCTTATTAAATCCATACAGGCTTATCTTTTCTTTGCTTCTGATTTCTTTAGTCACAAGTTTGCGGCCATGCACATCAAATAATTCAATTCTTGCAGGCTTACTGTTCAATTTCAAGTCAACATTTATAAAATCATTAAATGGATTAGGATAAACATTTATGTAATCTTTGTTTTCCGATTCTGGATTTATTGCGGTTGTTATAGAACTTTTATTGAAACTATAAGGAAGTGACCACTGCACCAATGAAAGTGCAGTTCCCGGAAAAAGTTTAAATCCACCAGCCATTACCATGTATAATTTGAAGTCATTTACGATGTTTGGATTTTTATAATCAAAAACGAAATCGTATTCCGGAGTAGTATTGACATCGCCTGCATTAACTTTTTGAGGTACTGCAAAAGCATAATTCCACCATGTCGCATCATAAACAGTGGTGCCTATTCCGGGAACTCCGTTCCAGACATTTATATAGCTGAGTTTGTCCAGATTCTCGAACCGTCCTCTGACATATTCGGCATTTAAAGTTGAAACATTGTCTAACCATGGATAAAACTCTATGATTTCATTTGGCTCACAAATGTCATTGTCATTGCCCTTGCTATCCGGATTATTGTCATCATCAATAGTTGATAAGGTTGTTGGCGAATAAATAAGCGGTGAAATTGGAATAGCAATACACGTAGTTGAAAAACTTTTTCCGCTTTCCTGAACTATAAAATCAATATACGCATTGGTTCCTGGAGGAGTATTTGGATCAATACTTATTTCAAATTCGTCAGCAGACCATGCTTTATTATTCCACCCAATATTATTTAATGCAGATGTGGTATCAGTTATAGTGATATATCTGCTGTTACTTCTGACCTTGCAAATTCCGCTTACAATGGATTGTCCGTTTGATTTTGTATTGGTGCATTCCACTTTAAACCTTGATTTTTTCCCCGGATCGACAAAATTTCGCGGATTTGTTGGATTCGCATTTATTGATGGTGGCAAGTTGAATGTATAATAGGCTGCAAAGGATGGAGACACATTAGTCAAATCAACAGCAGCAAGGTTGGCAAGATATACTTCGGCGCTAACATTCGAACTGACTGTTGCTGCGATATTGCCCGAAGCAGTACAGCCTTTTGCGTCAGTTACAATTGCTAAATACTCCCCCTGGCAAATACCTGTTGCTGTGGACGTTATTTGGTTACCGGCATTCTGATCCCATAAATATTTGTACGGAGGCGTGCCTCCGGCAGCTGTTACAGAAATAGAACCAGTACAAGGGCCACTACAATTTGTCGGAACTGTAGCTGAACTAAAAGTCAGGAGACCTGGCTGAGTTATTAATACGGTATCGATAGCTGAACATAGTTTCTGATCAGTTACACTCACTATATACGAACCAGCAATAAGATTTTTAATTGTTTGGGTTGTTTGCCCATTGTTCCATTTATACGTATACATATCTGAATTCCCATCTACTCCAACCGTTACTTCGCCATTTTTTCCGCCAAAACATGAAACGTCCTTTTTATTCATGATTAAAGGAAAATAATGAAACTTCATAATAAAACCATCTGTTGCTCCATTTGAACTTACGATATCCACTGCACTTTCAGGATCAAAATCAACCTTATCTGTAAAGTTCCCGGTTAAAAAGACTGAATTATCACCATCAACGGCTATGGAATTCCCATTATCTGCCTGAGTCCCTCCAAACGTTTCGACATAGATAAAGTCACCCTGGTTAGTGAGTTTTAATATAAAAACATCGTAGGATCCCTTAGAAGTTACATTTTGGAAAACACTTGAAGGATCGAAATCTGTAGTCAGTGAAAAAAAACCAGTTAAAAAGTAATTGCCTTTAGTGTCAACTGCCATATCATACGCTGCCTGATATCCTGCACCTCCAATGGGCTTAGCCCATACTAAACTGCCATTCAGATTGAGTGAAAATATAAATATATCCTGACCATCAGCACTTACGGATTGGCCATCACTAAAGGTGGTAGTTCCTCCAACAATTGAGCCGGCAATAGTTAAATAATTATTGCTGATTATCATTTTAGTTGCCTGAGCAGATGAATTGGTCCAGGATTTTGCCCATACATAATTTCCACTGCTATCAAGTTTTGAAACTGTACCTTGAAAAGACCCGCTTGAATAAACATTGCCGGTAAGGTCTGTAACAATTCCCATACCATTGTCAATCAGGGCGCCACCAATTTTTTTTGCCCATCTAAAGTTCCCTGACTTATTTAACTTCATTATATATGCATCATAACCGCCAGACGACGTCAGATTATATTCA
Organism: Bacteroidota bacterium; assembly: GCA_020048595.1. Classification (GTDB taxonomy): domain Bacteria; phylum Bacteroidota; class Bacteroidia; order Bacteroidales; family UBA4417; genus UBA4417. Next base: position 6,970 of record JAIFMH010000293.1, read on the forward strand.
TTAGTTCCAGGGTCAAAATCAACTGTATTTCTAAAATTCCCGGTTAACAAAACATTATTATTCACATCTACTGTAATATAACCATATATTGACTGCGAGTCAGCCAGAATACTTTTAGCCCAGATAAACTCCCCATTTACATTAAGTTTAATGATATAAACACCACCTGAACCTCCACCATTTAGTATAAATGTATTACTACCCGGGTCAGCATCAAAGTTTCCGGTAAAATATCCGGCAACATAAATATTATTCTGTAAGTCAGTCTCCAGGCTCAACGGAAATGTTAAATTAGAATTACTACCTAATTGTTTCGCCCACAAAAAATTGCCATTCCTATCTAATTTCTGAAGAAAAGTTCCTCCGGAATTCGAACTGAATATTTTACTTCCTGCTGTAGGATCAAAATCAACCGATCCATTAAAACTTCCAAACGTCACCAGGTTGTTTTGCCCATCCAGTTTAATTTTTTTTCCTTCATCGTTATTAGTATTTCCAAATCCATAAGCCCAGTTGCATGAGGATGATTGAGCATATGCCGGAATAATAAACAGCTGTAAGAAAACAATTAATATGAGATTAGAGATATGTACCCTTTTTCCGAAAATAATTCTTTTGTTCAATAGTTTCATTTTTATAATTATAAAATTCCTTGCAAATAGGATTTCACTGCTTAGCATTATTGATAGTTACTGGGTTTAGCAACCAATTTCCTTTTAAGGAACAAATTTTACCATGTCGGCATTATTATTTGACCCCATTCAGGATTTTTCGAACTTCATGAACTTATCTCTTTATTCGGTCTTTTTACTTTGCCCTCCGGAACTTGGTGAAATCCCAGGTAAAACGGATGCCGATTTTTCCTGCAGGCTGCCTGCAATGGGCGATATTCCATCAGAATCATAAAACACCCGGCCTGTTTCTTCTTCAATCCAAACACTATTCGGGTCACCGTAATCATTGATCATGAAATTTGATAAGTAGAAATCTTTTATACCCTCTGTAGTTATAGTGCCTGAAATAATCTGAATAATATCAGCCTCATTGTTTCCGTTTAAGGCATGTACTTTAACAAATACTGAAAAATTGTTTCCGTCACCTGATATAAAACCACCATATCCTGTACCTGATTCAGGTCCATTGATATAATCGAGTTTGATGGTAAGCTTCTCATTATCCTGATCGTATAAGCGAAATTTATAATCAGAAAAAACATATCCGATTGCAAAATCGTTATCTACATTTGTTGATTTTAGTGTGAATGGGATTACTTTAAAAATATTTATTAAATCAGGTGGATTTGTGCCCTTATTTACCGGCATTCCCAGAGAGATAATTTTATTGAGCGTCGAATCCGGAACAATGTTTTTAATATCCTGGCTCAGTTGTGGAGCCGCTTCTTCATCTTTTTTACACGAAGTGAATACAACCGAAAAACCAAACAAGGCAATAAATAAAATTTTAATTGTTTTCGTCATGGTACAGGAATTTATAATTGTTTGTGTTAAAATGTTATGTACATATTTATATATGTGTCAATAAACTGATATAAAGTCTTTTTGTTTAATCAACTGACTCAAATAAGTAAATTATTTGTTAATTAGCTAAAACTTTTTTCAGATCAAAAATTAATTAACTATTTCCGACCTCATTTTCGAAAAACCAGTTTTTTGGAAATTGCTAATTCCGCTTTGCTGAAATATAAAGTTTATAATTTTATTTGCGGGGTGACTATGCATTTTCC
>JAIFMH010000244.1 GCA_020048595.1 Bacteroidota bacterium
TATCCGCAAACAACAACTACTTTACCGGCAAGCATTACATCGGTAGCACGTTTTATGCCATCAGCCAGTGATTCGCGGCAACCGTAAAGGTTATCGAATTTGGACTTGGTTACTGAATCATTTACGTTGATAGCAGGAATAAGCAATTCGCCTTTTTCCATCATCTGGTACAAACGATGAACGCCGGTTGTAGTTTCTTCCGAAACACCTTTCCATTCAGCAACTACGCCATGCCATTTTGTTGGATTTTCAACAAAAGTCTCGCGAAGAAGATTCATAATTACTTGTTCTTCAGCATTTGCGCCGACTTCTTCGAGCAATTTAGGATTTTTTTCGGCAGCAAATCCTTTGTGAATTAACAAAGTAGCATCGCCACCATCATCCACAATAAGGTTCGGGCCTTTTCCGCCTTCGAAAGTAAGAGCCTGGTTGGTACACCACCAGTATTCGTCGAGGCTTTCGCCTTTCCATGCAAATACAGGAATTCCGGCAGCAGCTATAGCAGCAGCGGCATGATCCTGGGTAGAGAAAATATTACAGCTTGCCCAACGCACTTCGGCGCCAAGTTCAGCTAATGTTTCAATCAATACAGCAGTTTGAATAGTCATATGCAAAGAGCCGGTAATCCTGGCACCTTTCAGTGGTTTTTCAGCAGCATATTTATTACGGATACTCATCAGGCCGGGCATTTCTTTCTCGGCAATTTCGATTTCCTTACGGCCCCATTCGGCCAGCGAGATATCCCGTACCTTATAATTCATAGTAGTGTTAACAGTTTGGTGTTCCATTATATTGTTATTTTTAGGGGTGCAAAGGTACAATTTATTTCTAAATCGACCCATATTTAACTCAAAATGAAACTGATTGTTCGGCATATTCATTATTATACTTGGACTTTCATTATATAAAATATAACCATCATATCCGCCCATGCATAAAGCTATAAATTGTTCCCGGCAAAATTCGAGCTGTTAAAAAAAACTGTTTTCACATTAAATGTCTGACAAACAGGATTTTATTAAAAGCAAAATCTAAATCAGTGATTCACTTAAAAATAAGGACGTTTGTTCCCAGCAGAACCAAAGTGTTAAAACTCGTAGAAATAATTTTACCTTTGTAATCAAAATCAGGGTAAAAACGCTGGCTTAAACTTTTTTCGGGTTTCATAAAGCCCGATTTTTTTTTAATGGATTGACATTATGAGAGTTTCAACTATCCATTGAGATAAGTTTCTGATACTTCCATGCAGATTTTCCTGATTGCTGAAATCCACTGCCTTAAATCAACTTATCATTAAATATTTTATTGAAAACCAATTAATAACAGTTCTTACCAAAGCAACATTTTAAACTTATACAAAGTAAAATCACGTATGAAAAAAACTCTAAAACTTTTTATCACAGCAATTTTAATTTTTTCGGGCAGTTTGCTTTATTCCCAAAGTCACTCGGTAAAGGGAGTAGTAAAAAATGAAAAAGGAGAACCACTGGAATTTGCGTCAATCGCCATTAAAGGCACCAATAGCGGTGCCATAAGCGATACTGACGGGAAATTTTCGCTGACAACAGATATAAGCACGCCAACTTTGCTGATTTCCTCCATCGGCTATGTAACCAAGGAAGTTGTGGCAAACAGCAACTTCATCGAAGTTCAGCTTAGTTTACAAAATACCAGCCTCAGCGAATTTGTGGTTGTTGGCAGCCGGAATCCTAAATTAAGCAAGTTGGAAACCCCTGTTCCTGTTGATGTTGTGAATATGATAAAATCGCGAACGCTTACACCTCAGAACTCAGCAAATGACATCTTAACATACCTGATTCCATCTTTTAACTCCAACCGCCAATCTGCATCCGACGGAACCGAACACATTGACCCTGCATCTTTGAGAGGTCTTGGTCCTGACCAGGTATTGGTTTTGATCAATGGTAAAAGAAGACACACAACGTCGTTGGTTAACTATCAGAATACGGTTGGAAATGGCTCAGTTGGAACCGACTTAAGCGCTATCCCTGCTTCAGCAATAAAACGTATTGAAGTGTTACGCGACGGCGCAGCAGCACAATACGGTTCTGATGCTATTGCCGGCGTTATCAATTTGATTCTGAATGACAATATAGGATTTCAGGCCGAAGCTACTTATGGTCAGACTTCACGCAACGATGGTCAGACAACAGATTTGAACCTGAATTACGGAGCCAAACTTGGGAAAAAAGGTGGCTTTATCAACCTGACTGCAGAATATAACAACCGTCAGAAAACCAACCGTTCACAGAACCATGATCTGATCATTTTTGATCAATCAGAATTTGGCAACTATTTTGCTTATGATTTTTGTGAAGATCCGGCTGCTGCCCGCCAGATTGATGACGATGCAATTGCTGCTGCCGGCCTTACCCGCGACGATTTTGACTTCCAGGTAGGTGATGCCAAAATACAAAACATCCAGGGATTCCTGAATTCTACAATCCCGTTAAACAAAAACGCTGAATTGTATTTTTCAGGTGGTTACAGCAAACGAAATGGTATGGGTTTTGGATTCAGACGCTTACCAAGTGAAACTGATAATGTTGTTTCCTCATTATTTCCAAATGGATTTCAGCCCGAATTGAAATCCGACATTGCTGATGCTTCATTAATTTCAGGAATACGGTTTAACCTTTCCGAATGGAAATTTGATATCAGCAATACCATTGGAAATAATAACTTCAAATACGAAGTTTCCAACACAAATAATGCTTCCATGGGTGCAGGCAGCCCAACTGATTTTGACGCAGGAAGTCATTCGTTTTTACAAAACACATTGAATGCCGATGCATCCCGTTCGTATGCATCTTTTTTAAGCGGACTAAATGTGGCCTTTGGTGCTGAATACCGTTTAGAGAAATATCAGATCAAAGCCGGTGAAGAAGCCTCCTATATTGATGGCGGAGCACAATCATTCCCGGGATTCTCGCCATTGAATGCAGTGGACGAGCAAAGACATAGTATCGGGCTTTATACAGATGTTGAGGCTGATATTACAAAGAAATTTTTAGTTGGAATTGCAGCACGCTATGAGAACTATTCAGATTTTGGAAATACCGTAAACGGCAAACTATCTTCCAGGTATAAAATAACCGATAACTTTTTTGTCCGTGGCTCATTGAGTTCAGGATTCAGAGCTCCTTCGTTACAGCAAGCTTATTTCAATAATATTGCAACCGATGTTGTAGATGGAGAATTGTTGAATTCAGGTATTTTCAGAACTGATAGTGATCTTGCGAAGCAGCTTGGAATACCTGATCTGAAAGAGGAAACATCCAACAACTACAGCCTTGGCTTTGTGTTTACGCCTATCAAAAAATTGAATATCACCATCGATGCTTACCAGATTAACATCAACAACCGGATTATCCTTACAGGTAATTTAGGAAATGACGTTTATGGCGATCCGGTTCCTGAATTACAGGCTTTATTCGCTCAGTATGGAGCGCAAACCGGACGTTTTTTTACCAATGCTATCAATACAAAAACACAAGGTCTGGATTTAGTAATTGACTATACTTTTGCTTTAGCCGGTGGAAACCTGAATGCCTCGTTGTTGTATAATTTCAACAAGAATACGGTTGATGACCAGTTAAATTATATTCCTGATGCATTTGTTGGCCAGGAAGAAGTGTATTTTGGGCCACAGGAAAGAAGTCTGATAGAAACAAACACCCCGAGAAGCAAAGGAACCCTGGCATTGAATTACGATATCAAGAAATTCACCTTTTTGCTACGAAACACCTATTTTGGTGAAGTTACCAGGGATGGATTCCCTTTTGGGGTGACTCAGAAACATGCAGGGAAAGTAGTTACCGATTTGAGTGTATCCTATAAAATAACGCCAAAAGTTCTGTTCATAGTGGGTGCCAATAACTTGTTCGACGTATTTCCTGATTTACAGGTTTATGAAAACAGCTATTTCGGCGTATTTAAATATGCCCCGGTCCAGATGGGAACTACAGGTTCTTACTTTTTCGGAAGGATAAGTGTCAGTTTATAATCCGCAAATGAATTTTAATCTATTACTTTGTCAGGGCAAAAAGCCCTGACAAAGTTTTTTATTTTTAATACGAACGTGAAAAATTGAAAAAGATCACCTGGATCACCGCCACAGCTTTAGTGGTTTCAAACATGATCGGAACCGGAGTTTTTACTTCGTTAGGCTACCAGGTTGCAAGTTTGACAAATACCTACACCATCATTTTACTTTGGTCTATCGGGGGTGTTTTAGCCTTGTTTGGAGCCTTCTGCTATTCCGAGTTAGGGAATTATTATAAAGAAACCGGTGGTGACTACATCTATTTATCACGGGGTTTTCACCCGGTATTCGGATACCTGAGCAGCTGGGTTTCACTGATTGTAGGCTTTTCGGCACCTGTTTCCCTGGCAGCTCTGGCTATGAGCAAATACCTGCAGATTTTCGGATTGGGATTAGGCAAAGGCTTCGCTATAGGAGTTATTATTCTGATCGCACTTTCACAATCTTTCAATTTAAAAACAAGCAGTGATTTCCACAACCTGTTTACGATGCTGAAAGTTGTTTTTGTGTTGGCATTGATCGGTCTTGGTTTATACATTGCTCCTGATGCTGTTAATGCATTAAATTATAGTTCAAGTTGGAAAAAAGAAATTCAGATGCCGGAATTTGCCAGTTCACTTGTATTTGTTGCTTTTGCCTATACCGGATGGAATTCGGCTTCGTATATTGTTGGTGAAATTAAAAACCCAATTAAGAATCTCCCAAAATCACTTATTATCGGTACCTTATTTGTAACATTGGTTTATGTTTTCATCAACTATGTTTTTCTGAAACATGCCTCAATCCTTTCGTTGATTAACCAGGAAGATGTAGCATCCATTGCCGCAAGAGGCTTTTTAGGATTGAATGGCGCCAAATGGGTGAGTTTCTTTATTGCCTTACAATTAACTGCCACTATCAGCGGTTATTTATGGATTGGCTCAAGGGTGAGCTTTGCTACTTCAAAGGAAAATAAGCTGTGGAGTTTTATGAACAAATCAAAAAATGATATTCCATACCTGGCTTTATGGATGCATGCAGGCATTGCAATCGTGATCATTCTGACCGGCGAATTTGAACAGATTTTTATTTATGCCTCCTTTCTGCTCCAGATTTTAAGTACCATTGCAGTAGCAACTGTGTTTACGATTCCATCCCTTAAAAGGCATATATTCAAAGGGAAGTATTTCTGGATTTTCCCAACGGTGTTTTTAGCTTTTGGTGTATACATCTGCTATTTTACTTTTGTAGCGCACCCGAAGGAAAGTATCATCGGATTATCAACCATAGTACTAGGATTGATAGCTTATTCGTTCGACACGAAACTTTCCAATAAATCTGATATTATTTTATAGCCAGGGATTGGAATTGAACTTTTTACCTGGCGGGAAACTTTTGTAAATCAATACTCAAATACACTTTTTATGAAACAAATTGTCACTTCACTGTTAATTTTGTTAGTTGTATTTCAACTTTCAGCACAAAATAAAATTGTTGTTTTCCAAACTGATTTCGGATTAAAAGATGGAGCCGTATCAGCGATGAAGGGTGTCGCTTGCAGCGTTTCGCCCGATTTAAAATTATTCGATCTTACACACGAAATTCCTGCATATAATGTGTGGGAAGCTGCTTACCGCCTCGTACAAACCGCGACATACTGGCCGGCAGGAACAGTTTTTGTTTCGGTGGTTGATCCGGGAGTAGGCACCGACCGGAAATCGGTTGTATTAAAAACAAACAGCGGTCATTTTTTCGTTACTCCTGATAACGGCACGCTTACTTTGGTTGCCGAAAGTTTAGGTATTGCCGAAATCAGGGAAATTGATGAAGCCGTTAACCGGAGACAAAATTCCGAAAAATCGTACACCTTCCATGGCCGTGATGTTTATGCATATACAGCTGCAAGGTTGGCAGCGGGTGCAATTACCTTCGAACAGGTTGGTAAAGAATTGCCCAAGGAAGTGGTGAGCATCCCTTATCAGAAAGCCGTACTGGAAGGTAAAAAGCTCAAAGGTAACATTTCCATTCTCGATATCCAATACGGAAATGTGTGGACCAATATCCCTGCCGAACTGGTTAAACAACTTAATCCGCAATATGGCGATCTCATGCATGTAGTTATTTATCATGATAAAATTAGGGTGTATGAAGGCAACGCGCCTTACAGCCAGACTTTTGGCGCTGTTGCAAAAGGAAAGCCATTATCCTATTTGAATAGCCTGATGCAATTATCCTTAGCGTTAAACCAGGGAAGCTTTGCCAAACTCTATAAGATTGAAAGTGGGAATAACTGGAATGTTGAAGTTACCATTACACCGAAAAAATAAATAGACCAGTTATTTCTGACAAAGCGCTGAAAAACAAGTTACAGCCACAGATCACACGGATTTCACAGATAAAATATCACTTAAACTAAGCCCATATATCCTCTATTAAACTGCCAAAAGCAGTTTTAAATCTGTGAAATCTGTGGCAAAAAATCGCTGAGTAACAGATTGATTGTTACAAATAATTTTATCAGATCGAATTACTATTACTTATTTTCAAAATTCTCTATTCTTTTTTTAAACAAGTCTATTCATCTGGCTAACAACGAACTAAATAGCATAACAACCCAAAATAAAATCCATCCGAAGCCATGCGCTAAAATATCCATACTTTCTTATCTTTGCGCCTTCAAATATTCCTTTCACTCTAAGGAGGTTTGAGTTATACAGAAGGGGGGAGAGAACAGGCTC
>JAIFMH010000272.1 GCA_020048595.1 Bacteroidota bacterium
ACCTGTCAGTGATATATCGCTGCGAAAGTTCTACAGCTGCAATAATAGCTTCATCTTTAATCCTGACCTGGTGATGGGTTTCATAACGTTCCTTAAGTCCACGCAGAATGGAAATGGCATCCAGTGTATCCGGTTCATTAACCATTACAACCTGGAAACGACGTTCGAGCGCTTTATCTTTTTCAAAATATTTCTGGTATTCACTCAGAGTTGTTGCACCAATGGCACGAAGTTCACCCCGGCTTAAAGCAGGTTTCAGAATATTTGCGGCGTCCATTGCACCTTCGGAAGCTCCGGCACCAACAAGCGTATGTATTTCATCAATAAACAGAACAACATCACCATCAGAAGCAATAACATCTTTGACAACACTTTTTAGCCTTTCCTCAAATTCGCCTTTGTATTTGGCGCCGGCTATAAGGGAACCCATATCCAGGGAGAAAATAAGTTTACTCTTTAGATTTTCAGGAACATCCCCACTAACAATGCGGTGCGCAATTCCTTCGGCAATAGCAGTTTTACCCACACCCGGTTCTCCAATCAGAATAGGATTATTTTTGGTACGTCGGGTGAGAATGGTAAGTACTCGCCTGATTTCTTCATCGCGGCCAATTACCGGATCAAGTTTACCTTTCCGGGCGAGGTCGTTCAGGTTACGGGCATATTTCGTTAAGGCATTGTATGTATCTTCGGCAGTTGCGCTGGTGGCTGATGAACCTTTACGTAGTTCGGTAATAGCCACTTTCATGTCTTTTTCGTTGGCGCCAAGTTGTTTCATCAGTTTCGAAACACTATCGTTCGATACTAAAATGCCAAGAATGATAAGCTCAATGGTTATAAATTGATCACCAAAGTCTTTCATCATGGACTCAGCTTTCTGTAACGCTTTCGATGCATCGTTCGACAGAAATTGCTCGCCACCCTGCACTTTAGGAAATGATCCGATAATGGAGTCAATTCCTTTTTCAAAAGTCGCAAAATCGATTCCGAGTTTGTTGGTAAGGAAAAGAAGTACATTATCATCAGCTGCCATTATACCTTTTACCAGGTGAGCAGTTTCGATGGCCTGATTCTGATTTGCAGATGCCAGCTGCTGAGCCTGTTGAACAGCTTCCTGTGCTTTAATCGTATAATTATTGAAGTTCATTTTGATTGGAATTATATCACTAACTTATGACTCAATAAATAAGCCATAAGTAAAATAATAGAAATGTATGCCGTTTTGTCAATGTATTTTCACACTTAAATGACATTTTGACATTCCTCAAAATGAATCTTTTCAATGCTTTTCCCTGAACAATGCTGACATAGATAAAACCAAAACTTACGCCAACTCCGAAGCAGATTTTAAGCGAACTAATACAAAAAATATAAATATGTTACTGTAATCACGTGTACCTACAATTCCTTAATTTTATCAAAGGATGTTCGGATTCCTTTAATTAATGAGGAACTAAATCCCTGGTGCTCCATTTCGTTTAATCCTACAATTGTACATCCCAGTGGAGTGGTTACTCTGTCAATCAACTGTTCAGGGTGAATTTTCTCATCAAGTGTCATCTGTGCAGCTCCTTTAACGGTTTGAGAAGCAATAGCCAATGCTGTTGGGGCATCAAATCCGATTTCGATACCTGCTTGCATAGCTGCACGAATATAGCGCAAGGCATAAGCGGTGCCACAAGCTCCTAGAATCGTAGAAGCATCCATCAGTTTTTCTTCAATAATAAAAGCTGTTCCTAATTGACTGAATAATTCAAGGATTTTTTGTCCGCCAACTCTGCTTTTTTCTGAAAAAGAAATACAAGTCGCCGATTCACCAAACTGAGCTGCAATATTTGGCATAATTCTTACTGTAGAATGTGCATAATTTGTTTTCTGCTCCAACATATCATTGCTCAATCCGCTAACAGCCGAGGCAATAATTTTATTGGTGACATGTGGAAGGATTTCTTGTAAAACAGTATCAACCTGGTACGGTTTTATTGTAAGCAGAATAATATCGGCCTGGCTTATTTCAAAGGTATTATCAGAAGAAACGCGAATTGCAGGGCTTTCCAGATACTTGATATGCTGAACATTACGTCTGGTAATAGTAACCAGGGAGTTTGATGAAAATTTTGAAATCCCTATTGCCAGTGCAACGCCTAAATTTCCGCCTCCGATAATGTGTATTTTGGTTTTTGTTGCTTCCATTTAAATATATGTTATCAATTCGTACATCATGTATTACCAGAATAAACAACTATTCTGAAAACAATAAATCAATTAATCATCTGATTATCAAAAACATAAAACCAAATGAAACTTAAAAGCAAAGTTAAACAATATTATAAAGCGATTTTGGTTAATGTAGTCAATACCACTATTATGTGTCCCTGAATTTGAATTCGGAACCATTATTATTAAAAGAATTATATGATTTCCGTTCCTGAAAAGAGTTACAACTTCCGGTTCAGTTGAATCCAAAGACTATATTAATAAAAAGCAGGTATTACTTGTAACAAATACTAACGATTGAGTGATTTTTACATACTCAGGTATATTTATCTAAAAAAAAACATTCACTTTATGGAATAAAAAAACTGTCAATCCGATTTGCGGCTGACAGTTTATTTGATATTGTTTTAAAATACTATTTAACCAGTTTAACATTTACAGCATTAGGGCCTTTAGGTCCGTCAACAACTTCAAATGTCACTTTATTGTTTTCTTTAATGGGCTCTTCAAGTCCATTAATATGAACAAATACACTTTTACCTGATAATGAATCATTTATAAAACCGTAACCTTTTGAATCGTTAAAAAAAGCTACTATTCCTGTCCGGATCACTTCACCGGCACCAGGTTCAACATATTTAGGAACGCCAATCTGAATGTCTTCGGCTTTGATCGCTACTCTTTTGGTTAAATCGGGAGGTGTAGAGGATATTCTTCCATATTCATCAACGTAGGCAATCATTTCATCAAGGTTATTGCCATCTCTGCCATCTTTTTTGTCAAGCCTCTTTGCTTCTTTTTCTTTTCTTTTTTTCTCTTGTTTTGTGCGATTTTCCCTTTTTCCAAAAGTCTCACGTGCTCTTGCCATAATTTCGTTTTAAGTTATTTAAATGAAGATCAACCTGATCGCATGAATTATGGAATGTGTTCAAACATTTCGCATGGATAGATATCAACTGCAAAAGTACACTAAAACATGGCAGTATTGGAATAAAATATCAGAAAATAATACCAGTCGGAATCTGTACCTATTTTTAGCTAATTTTGATGGCAATAAAAGATTTTATTATGAAGAGATTAATAGGGTTTATCCTTTTAATGACAACCGGCATTACTGTAGTTACTGCCCAGGACATTATTTCACTTAAATCAGGTGAAGAAGTAAGAGCCAGAATTATTCGTCTTAATCCAAAGGATGTTACTTTTATTGAAGAAAACAGCACGGATACTGTATTTCTTTATCGTGATGATGTTTCGAGGCTAACATACAAGAGCGGAATAATTATAGTTTTAGCAGAAAATGAGAAGCCCGCGATTATTGGAGGTCCAGTAGATGACAGTCTTTTTGTTCAGGGTCAGGCTGATGCTACCCTGTATTATAAAGGTTACAGACCAGCTGCAATAGGAACAATGATAACGAGTATTTACTTCCCTTTTGGATTGATCCCGGCCATTGCGTGTTCGTCCAAACCTCCTGCTAAGGAACACCTGGGATACAGAGATCAGCAATTAATGGAAAACACCAGCTACTCTGATGGATATACCCGGAAAGCACATGAAATAAAAAAAAATAAGGTTTGGAGAGGATTTGCCATTGGTTCAGGATTTATTATTGGACTGGTAATTTTAACAAGTGTTGCAGCAACAACTTTATAATTATAAAAATGTATCATATCAAATAAGGTATTCTGATCCGGAACATTTCCAAAACAACTGATATTCAACTGTATAAACATATAAAAAGAACTCCGGTCAGGTGTAAAAAAAATACAGGTAACTTTTTTTACAATGATAAGGAACATTTTGTAAATTTATCACCGAAACTCAAGTGGAAGTTTTTTCATAAACATAACTATTTACTCATATTATACCTATGAAAACAATATTGGTCATTGATGATGACAATATGATTCTGATGATTCTGAAGCAGACACTTACCAAAGCAGGATATCGTGTTTTTACAGTCACCAGCGGCGAGGAAGGTATTACTTTACTTGCAACATCCCAGGTTGACCTGGTTCTTACCGATTACATGATGCCGGGAATGTCGGGGATTGAAGTGCTTAATATTATTAAACAGAACCAGCCTTTACTACCAATTATCATTTTAACCGGTCATGGTGATGTAGCACTTACGATTAAAGCAATTCAACTTGGAGCCGTTGATTTTATTGAAAAGCCAATCCATTCGAAAGAATTAATAGAAGTTATAAAGCGAACACTGGAAATAAGCGAGCAGAATCTGAGTGTTTCGCAACCATTTACACGGGATACCCGTAAAGTGATTGAAGAAAACACATTGATAGGGAAAGTTCCGGTAATGCGTGAAATTTTCAAAAATATCGGACGTATTTCTTTAAACAGGATAAGTGTCCTTATAACAGGCGAAACCGGAACCGGAAAAGAACTGATAGCTAAACTTATACATCACAGTGGTATTACCCGTGATTTCCCATTTGTTACCATCGACTGCTCATCCTTAAATGACGACGCTCTTCAGAGAGAACTATTTGGATATGAGAAAGATGCATTTCCAGGCGCAAAAGAGAGCAGAAGAGGAAAATTTGAAACAGCCGGCGAAGGCACAATTTTCCTTGATGAAATATCCAATCTTTCGGATAATTTTCAAGTAAAGCTATTCAGAATACTTCAGGATATGGAATTTGAAAAACCAGGATTAAGTGAATTGCTGCCTTTGAAAGCAAGGATTATAGCTTCTACCAACAAAAATCTGGAACAACTTATTGCCGATGGCCGTTTTCGAGAGGAACTCTATTACAGGCTTAAAGTATTTACAATTGACCTTCCACCATTGCGTAAACGTAAGGATGATATCAATGAATTAACTTATTTCTTTATTCAAAGATACAACCGTAAACTTCAAAAAAATATTAACCAGGTGAGTGAAGGAGTTTTCGAAAAACTAAAAAACTATGATTGGCCTGGAAATATAAGGGAGCTAGAAAATTTAATCCTGCAAGCCATGATAGTAGGCCGGGGAAATGTACTGGACAAGGAGAATATCACTATTCCTCAGAATGCCCAGTCAATGGAAGGACTATCCATAACAGAACTCACAACATTGGATGAAGTTGAGAAGGTTTATATAAAGCAAGTCCTCACACAGGTTAAATGGAACAAAGTTGAAGCATCACGAGTCCTTGGCATATCCAGGCCGACTTTAAATGCAAAAATTGAAAAATACATTATTAAAGCAAACTAATCATACCCGGAGTTTCTACCTTTAACAACCTACACTTACAGTATGGCAGATTTAATTTTTAAAAAACTATAATTTCCAGTAGCAGAATTAAATAAAACTGTAATGTAATTTTACATACACACAATATTTTTTTACATGCCTTGTTAGCAGACAAAATACTGCTAATAAGGCATTTATAATATAAATATTAATAATATTTAATTATTAATTAAAATATATTACACTGACTATTTGCTAAACTCTCTCTACACCATTAACTTAGCAGAACGATTTAAGCAACCAGTACATATATTTTACGCCATGAAACAACTCGTGTCCTTAATAACCCTCTCCATCCTGACCATTTTAACTGCTACAGGATTTGCTCAAACAACTGTTACCGGCCATGTATTTGCTGAAGTAGTTGAATCGGTAAGTGCGAGTTCATATTCACAGTCTTCAATTACCATTCAGAGAAATCAAACCGGAGTAGTTGATTTCGGACAAATAGATATTAAAAGCGCAGAATCCGCTTCCTGCTCCCTAATATTAGGCCGGGCAAACCTGAGAAGCAATTCAAATCAGCAAATTGCCATGCAAACTTCAGCATTCAGTACGCAAAGCATGTTAGGCAACGCAATAAACGGAGCTCAGTCTATCAGCCTTCAATGCTTCCCGAATGAATCCGGGTCCAACCTGACTGCTTCGCAATACGAAGGGGATATTAATATTGTTTTAGCTTATAACTAATTCCTCAAAAATCTTACGAAGCAATCCAAATTCATTTTTTCCATATTCACTTCTTCTTTTACAGATTTTTAAGAAACATTCCGATCCAACTCAAACAACGAAATCTACACGGAGCTTTCCGTTATCATTGAGATCAAAACAACACAAACAAAAACATTAGCAACTGACTTTCAAAATTTGATTAAAAAACCAGGTGTGAGGCTCCAACCCTCTTCCTGTTTGGGTCAGTTGTTTTTTTTTAGAATCAAATTCCCATACTCCGACCTTTATTGTACTAATAGACAGAGCTGCTTATAACTTCGTTCGTACATTTTTATCTCAATTTGTGATAATCATTGTCTCAATTTGATACTATCTCACTTCAAGTCTTTAATTAATTTAACCATAGAATCTCTTCTCTCAAACAAATCTGATATTTTCATTACACTGATTACTATATCATTAACTAACCATTTTCTATTTTTTTAAACTATTTTCTATTTTCTTCATTTCCCCGTGGCACGGTTTCTGAATTATATCTTACATCGCTCAGACGATTTAAATCCAACTCATAAACAAACTTAAACAAACTCAAAACAATGAAAA
>JAIFMH010000359.1 GCA_020048595.1 Bacteroidota bacterium
AAGTACAACCAAATAACTGAAAGCACTGAAACGACGCCGAATACAAGAAAAAGGAGTTTCCAGTCGCCAAACTGAAGCGCCAGCCATCCAGCAAATGGGGCTGCAATCATGGAGCCAATGGCTTTAACAAACTGGGAAAAACTCAGGAAGCTGGACTTGCGGTTTGCAGGTACCACATCAACCAGCAAAGGATTGGCGGAGACCTGCACAATGGTGTTTCCAATACCAAGCATGGCAAAACCTAACAGGGCCATTTCAAAGGAATAGAAGAAATAAGGAAAGAAAAGGCCTGTTGCGGTTATAGTCATTCCTATATTTAGTACGGTACGTTTACCAATTCGGTCCTGAAGGATGCCAACCGGCACCGACAAGATAAAAAACCAGAGAAAAACAGCCGAGGGAATAAGCTGAGCCAGTGTATTGCTCAGGGTGAAATCTATTTTTACACGATCGACCCCAATACCAACAAGATCGCAAAAACTCATGACAAAAAACGACATAAGTACCGGGGCGACATATTTCATTGAAATGTTTGATTTAGGCATAATTATAGTTTTTAGATTGGGTTTACATGTTTGCCAAAAGTGGTTTTAGCTGCTCGTAATAATTGTCGTTGGCTAAAATTGAACTACCGATCATAGCGGCTGTTTCTTTCAGTTCGGAAATCTCGATACGAATTTCAACTCCGTTTTCGGAAAAATAATCCTGAAGAGGTTTCCCGAAAAGGCTGAAGGCATTGGAGATATTTCCTCCGATAACCAGGACTTCGATCTTCGATTTTTCAATCCAGGGTTTCAGGAAAACACCCATTTTATGACCGAAATCGATAAAAAGTTCATTCGCGATTTCATCATCCGGAGCCAGTTGGGCCAGTTCTTTCACGCCTGAAAGTTGTCTCCCTGTCAATTTCTGATAGCGGTTTAATAAGCCACGGGTTGAAAAGTAGTCGTCGGCACTTCCGTTTTCAAAAGGGAGGTGCCAGACAGCTCCGATTTCGGGAACATTTTCACCACTGGTAACTGGCATATGTTGGCTCAGGAAAGCTGATCCAAATCCGGTTCCAAGGGTTATGGACAGCGAATTGCGAGTTCCGCTGGCTTTCCCTATCCAGTCCTCGCCAATGGCAAAGGCGGTGGCGTCGTTGATAAAACGTATCGGAAAACCAGCCGGAAGATTCATCTTTTCACGAAGTGCATCCGGAACATTTAGTCCGTAAATAGATTCGTATTTTTTGTTATTCCCTTTGAACAAGGCGATACCGTTGGTATAGTCAAACGGACCGGGCATGGCAAAGCCAATACCTTTTACGTTTTCCAACCCTACTATATCAATCGTTTTCTGAATAGTGCGGGCCCAAACGCTAATGATTTCCTCAACAGTTCCCTGATTATCCAGGTCATTTTCCGACCGGGTTTCGGGCAGGTATTTTTTTTCTTCAATCTGGCAGGCAGCGCAGCTTACATGGCTTCCTCCTACATCAACTCCAATGGCCATTGTTTTCATAAAGATCAGTTTAGTTTTTTATTACAATCAATTTTTTTACCATTATTGTTTGTCCCGATTCAATCCGAACAAAATATAATGATTTTTTCAATATTTCTGATGTATTTATCTCTAAATGAGTTGGTTTGTTTAAACAATCCTGATAAACTGTTTTCCCCTGAATATTAATTATTTTAACCTGCACATGTTCAGCATTTTCAAACCCAGCTAAATCAACAAACAATTTAGATGTAGTCAGAGGATTAGGGTAAATAAGAACGGATTTTTCAAAATTCTTTTGATTTTCTATGCCTAATGTGTCATTTACTCTATTTCTTGTAAAATAATTTATATCGGGTGTACCCGTTAAAATGGTTAAACGAACCGAGTGCAGTCCATTGGCCAAATTGGTATAACTTCCGGCTTCAATGGTTGTCCACATGTTATTTGCTTGATGAAGATTTATCGGTGACAAGGCAGTTCCATCAACAGAAATATTTATAGAAGCTGCATCTGAAGATTTGTATCGCAACAGAAATTTTGTGTTTGTTAAAAGCGGTAATTCTTTCCACTCCATATATTCGCCAGGTTGTGTGCCTGTTACGTGCCAGCCACCGTTAAGGTCGGTAGATTTAACGATATCCAAATTACCATCCCGAAATGCGCCACCACTATTACCTGTGGTTAAGTCAGCGTAATAATCGCATGTTTCCGCCTCAACTTTCAAACTGTTTGGGTATGGATCTTTGGAGTATTGTCTCAAAATATTAAGGCGTTGATTTGGATAGTTATAATATGTTGCATCTTCGCTTCGCCAATATGCTGCGGACTCTGCGGCATCTGTAAATCCTTCGCACAAGGTAAGGCTTGCACCCGATTTTACAGTTCCTTCAAGCCCCTTCACAAGAGTTTGCCCTCCCGATGGATCAATAAAAGGGGGATCGGCTGGATGCCCAAAGCCGGGAGTAACAACGCCAGTTGTAATGCCATTCCACAAATAGTTGGTATATGAAGTTCCACCTGCTGCAGAGAACCAGTTGTGAACGGCATCAGCTACCCCTGTGCTATTGCACTGGCTGTCAACATCAAACCAATTCCGGTTAAGAATAAGATAGGGATTAAACCCATAGGTAGCAATGCACTGAGTACGGATATACTCTATTATTTTTTTCAGGTTTCCATTTCCCATGTTTGTCATCCAGGAGGACTTTACCGACCAAAAAATAATAACCATCCGTCCATTAATTTTGTAACGTCTTTCAACCGGTATGTTTGCAATGGCTTGTTTAAGGTTGTAATCCCAGATATATACATAGTTAGCGGTATTGCCACAGTCAAATTTTGGATTATCCGTTGAATACAATGTACCGTTGGAATTGTCCCAATTCATGCTTCCTGTCCATGAATTCGGGCAATCGTCGAAAATTGCCAGTTTGAATGAGTTCACACCCCTTGCATCCATGGCATTAATTAATTTTGAAATATGTATTGGATTACCGTTTCCTCTATCCGGCGCATTAGGTTGATTACCTCTGCTCAGAAGAGCAACAAAATCTATTCCTGAATATTCTATTTCTTCAACCATGTTTTCCCACCATTCGGTATTAGCCGACCAGTGGGTATTGTCATCAGGAAGGCCTTTTTTTGCAATCGATTGGTTGAAAGGGTAGTCGTGTCCGCCATAAATTTCTTTATAATGCCAGCAGAAGGTAGCACCTAATTCCTGCGCGTGAATAATTGGCACAGCTATAAAAAGACTGATAATAGCATAGTAAATAACTAAGTAAATAAATTTCATTCGGTAAGGCATTAAATCAAAACATTTACTAAGTTTTTGCCGAAACCACATTATTTGCTGTTTCAGCATTATTTAAGCAGGTAAAGGAATTAATGTATTGTGACTGAAGATTGGTTTTGCACAAAAGGCAAATAAAAAAGGACACAGAATTTACAAAAGCTTTTTTCATTTCTATTTGTACTTAATGATCCTGATTTACTTTACCAAAGTTCATGTTTGGTTGTTTTCCCATAATTATTTTCAGGACTCCACCATTGATTATATCCTGATGCTTGATAGTTCCATTTGATTGTTGTTGCCCGTTCATCTCAACTTTCTGGATATAAATATTTTCGATACTATTATTAGCAACTTCAACCGTGAATTTTTTCCCATCCTGTAAATGGATTGTGACTTTATCAAACAAAGGGCTTCCTAACACGAAATTTCCTGAGGCCGGGAAAACCGGATAAAACCCGAGTGATGAAAGAATATACCATGCCGACATCTGCCCGCAATCTTCATTTCCAATTAATCCATCGGGGTCATCATGGTAAAACTCTTTCAAGATGTAGCGGACTTTCTCGGCGGTTTTCCATTGCTGACCTGAAAACGCATATAAATATGCAATATGATGGCTTGGTTCGTTACCGTGTGCGTATTGCCCGATAAGACCTGTAAGATCGGACAAAACTTCCGAACTGGCTGGCGTAGGAATGGTAAAGAAACTATCCAGTCGTGCATTGAATATATCTTTTCCGCCCAAAAAGCTTATTAATCCCGGAACATCCTGCGGAGCCAGCCACAAATATTGCCAGGCATTACCTTCGGCATAATCAGCCCCCCAGGGCTTTGTGGATTTTATAGGATCGAACACAGGGTTACGGGTACCATCGCTCTTAATGCCTCTGAAAAAACTAACAGCTGGATCGTAAAAAAGCTGATAATTTTTAGCCCGTTTGCTGAAATAGTTATAATCCTCATTTTTGCCTAAAGCCTTTGCCATCAACGCGATACTACCATCCGAAATGGAGAGTTCCATGGCCTGGGCTACTGTTCTTGTTGTTTTAGCATCTGATGGAATCGAGTTTATAATGCTGACATCTGATGGAATGGCTTTAAAATCTCGCAGATAATTGAGCCCGCGTATATCGGACATGGCTGTTTTTTTGAGTGCCTGGTAGGCACGTTCCGCATCAAATCCCCGAAAACCTTTCAGATATGCTTCTGCAATAATCTGTAAACTGCTAATTCCGGGCATCGTTCCAGTTTCGTAACCATTCAAATGCCAGATGGGCATATAGCCCTGCTCGTCGTTTATAGCTAATATGCTGTTGACAAAATCATTAACCCGGTCGGGAGCAATGAGTGTAAGCAGCGAATGTTCGGCCCGATAGGTATCCCAGGTCGAAAATATAGAATAGTTTTTAAAAGCTGGATTTGTATAGATTTTATTGTCAGCTCCCTGATAATCACCATTGTGATCGTTGAAAAGCGATGGATGAATGAGGGAATGAAACAGAGAAGTATAAAAAATCCGTTTATCAGCTTCGTTTTTGGTTTCAATTTCAATTCGCGAAAGTTCTTTATTCCATTTTGCATCGGCTTCTTTAACTATTTCATTGAAGTTCCAGGCAGGAATTTCAGCATTAATGTTAGCCAGTGCATTTTCTGCACTAACCGGCGAAATGCCTACTTTCAGTTGCACTATATCACCCTGATCAAATCCTATTACACCTTTTACCGAAACTCCCTGGCCTTTTTTACCTGAAAGCGGTTTATCGTCGTTATAAATAGTCAGATTTTTTATTGGTTTCGAAGATCGGATAGCAAAAAAAACTTGCTGCTCTTTTGCCCAACCCGATGAAAAGCGATGTCCTTTCAAAGTAAATTCATCGGTTTGTTCCAGATAAGTATCGGTACATTTGTCATTTATACCATCTTTGAGGTTTATAATCACGTGTGCGTCTTTGCCTTTTGGAAAGCTATATTGATGAAAACCTACCCGTTCAGATGCAGTCAGCTCAACTGCCACTCCATTATCCATTTTCACAGAGTAATATCCTGGTTTGGCAACTTCGTTTTCATGGCTAAAAGTGGTTAAATATCCATTGTGAGGAAACTCCTGCCGTCCTTTGTCGAGTTTAACTTCACCAGTGACAGGCATAATCAGTACATCTGCCAGATCGCCAATACCCGTTCCGCTCAGGTGTAAATGCGAGAAGCCAATAAAAAGGCTATCGGAATAATGATAGCCCGAGCACCAGTCCCAGCCTTTGTAAATATTGTTGGGTCCGATTTGTACAGCGCCAAAAGGTACGCTTGCACCAACAAATACATGACCATGACCACCAGAGCCAATCAATGGATCCACAAACTGAGTTAATTTCTGAGCCTCGGTATAGGAATATGTCCCAATCCAAAATAACAGGATAAAACTGGATTTTAAAAATCGCGAATAGCTTCTATTTTTATGATATGACGTCATTTTCATTGTTTTAAATTATTTTTTTGGCATTCCGGCCATTTCCACAAGCAGACACATCGTACATATCCATGTATTTTTTCAGAGGCGTATAGGGTTGGTGAGGACGATAAAATGTAGCCCAGCAAAAAAGCCGGGATAATCTGATGATATCCCGGCCCATATAAGAATGCAGTTCATTCAGCTAATCGAACAAATTTTCAATTATTTAATAATTATTTTGCTGACATTATTCCCAACTTTTAACAAATAGATCCCTTGCTGAAACTCTTCAAGGTTTAGCATCATCCTTTTGCTTGTAACAATCCCTGATTTCTGAGTCTGCCCTACTAAATTAATCAAGCTATATTCTGCATTAACGGGAGCATTCTCAATGGTCAGATTTGTGGAAACCGGATTCGGGTAAACCTTTATCAGTTGCCTGTTTTCAATGTTCTTTGCTGAAACTGTAGGTCCACCTTGCAAATCCTGCCACCGCAGGTATGGGCGAATAACACCTTTTACCGTGCCCATCTTCCAGGTGTTTGTAAAATCCCATCCGACAAAGTTTGCCTCGGTACTGAATTGATTTGTTGCCAGGCCAACAACACCTGTTATATTTGTGCCTACACCGACACCAATTGCATCCAGGCTTGTATCCCAATAGCTGGACACTGGGGCAAGGGCTGCTAAATTACCGGCAAAACTACCAATTTCCGTATCACGCGGAATTATTCCAGTTACTACTCCGGCTGCATAACAGTTTTCGATGACTGAAAACCCATCAGTACCTTCAAAATATCCAACAACTTGTCCAACCTTTTCCTTTGCAGAAAGGGTAGAAACAGAATAGCTGTTTTTTATAATAGTGGAATCCCCCATTGTTCCCACAACAGCACCAATTCTGTTAGTTACATTATTGGCAATACAGGTCATCATGACCACACATTCTATTATAGCTGATTTACTCGTTCTTCCGGCAATTCCACCAGTATGCAA
>JAIFMH010000329.1 GCA_020048595.1 Bacteroidota bacterium
TAAAATAAAATGAAAACTTTTGATGTAATTGTTGTTGGCGAACTTAATGTGGACATTATCCTGAACCGGATCGACCGTTTCCCGGAAATGGGCAAGGAAATCCTTGCAGGTAGTATTGATCTGACGTTGGGCAGTTCCTCTGCTATTTTTGCCAGTAACCTGAGTTCACTTGGCTCAAAAGTTTCGTTCCTGGGAAAGATAGGAAAAGACGGATTTGCATCAACTGTTTTAAACAGCCTTAAATCAAAAGGCGTAGATACATCAACAATTATACAATCAGATACATTAAATACAGGCGCCACAGTTGTGCTTAACTTCAACCAGGACCGGGCCATGGTTACTTACCCTGGTGCTATGGAAGATCTGAAACTGGAAGATATTAATTTCGAACACATTGCTACAGCCCAACATCTTCACTTTTCTTCAATCTTTCTTCAACCGGGAATAAGATACGATCTTCCGGTACTTTTTAAAAAAGCTAAATCATTTGGTCTCACAACCTCTCTTGATCCGCAATGGGATCCGGCTGAGAAATGGCAAATCGATTTGCCTGAATTACTGCCTTACCTAACTATTTTCATGCCAAACATGGCTGAATTCAAAATGCTTACTTCAACCGACTCCCTTGAAAACGGGATTAAAAAAATAAAACAGATTGCACCTGATCTAACTGTCGTTGTGAAAGATGGATCAAATGGCGCATTCGGATGGGATGGCACTGAATGGATTCATCAGCCTGCTTTGCTAAACGAAAATCCTGTGGACTGCATTGGCGCAGGCGACAGCTTTAACGCAGGATTTATACATAAATTTACTCAGGGAGCTACGCTGAAAGAATGCCTCAGATATGGTGCAATTACAGGAGCAGTTTCAACCACTATGGCTGGAGGAACAGGAGCATTTGCCAACCGAAAATTGTTGAATGAACTGGAACTGCGTGTTTCGCTAAACAAATCTGGTAACTAAACTAACTATGACTTTACAGGATAAACTATCCCAATATAAAACCGAAGGCAGGGCAATTCTGGCTGCCAATTTCTACAACTATGAGACTCTTGCAGGGATACTGAAAGCTGCTAAGGAATTGGATGAGCCTGTAATCCTTCAGCTGTCGGAAAGCTCAATAAATTACCTGGGACTCGAAGTTGCCGCAAAACTGGCACGTGCCGGTCTTTCGCAATTTGGAGTTGAAGGATGGCTTCACCTCGATCACGGCGCAAGTCCTGAACTGGCTTTGCGATGCCTCGATGCCGGATTTGACAGTGTGATGATCGACGGAAGCGAAAAACCTTTTGAAGAAAACATCCGGATTACACGAAAAGTGGTTGAAATGGCCAGATCCTTTGGTGCGAATGTAGAGGCAGAACTTGGATTTATTGCCAAACTTGGCCAGGATGAGGATATAGATGGTTTCACAAAACCTGAACAAGCCCGCGATTTTGTAGCTCAAACAGGCATAAACGCTCTGGCTGTTGCAATTGGAACAGCACATGGCTTTTACAAACAGGAACCCAAACTCGATCTCGAAAGACTTAGCCAGATCAATGCGATTACTCCGGTTCCTTTAGTATTGCACGGCGGCTCCGGAATTCCGGACGAAATGCTCCGGAATGCAATTAAAAGAGGAATTGTGAAAGTAAACCTGGCAACCGATTCGAAAAATGCCTTTATGAAAGAACTTAAAAATGTTCTTTTCAATAGTGACGAAATTGATTTACGTAAAACATTCCCACCAGCCATTGATGCGGTAAAAAAACTGATTATCAATAAAATGCAACTTGTAAGCATGAAATAAATATTTATGAAAATGAAAACTCCTGTTGCTATATTTTTATTCCTTTTTATAATAAGTTTTTCTGCTTTTTCGCAGAAAGAAGTCGATCAGTTGCTTCTTAAAGACTTCAGACCGGTTTCCATTTATGCTATTCCGGTTACAATTCCTGCCAAAGCAAAGTTCCCGGTAATTGATATGCACTCGCACCCATACGCGCAAAGTACGGCTGATTTGGATGCATGGGTAAAAACGATGGACCAGATGGGTATCACAAAAACTATTGTTCATACCATGGCAATTGGGGCGACATTCGATTCGCTGGTTGATGCTTACGGCAAATATCCTGGGCGCTTTGAACTGTGGTGCGGTTTCGATTATTCCGGTTACGACAAACCCGGTTTTGGTCCCGCTGCTGTAAAAGAATTAGAAAGATGTTATAAAAAAGGAGCAAAAGGAGTTGGTGAACTTGGCGATAAAGGGGAAGGCGAAATCTATTCAAAACCAGTGCCAGGCTACGGAATGCATATGGATGATGCCAGGATGAAGCCATTGCTGGAGAAATGTGCCGAACTTAAAATGCCAATCAATATTCATGTTGCAGAACCTTACTGGATGTACCTTCCGGCCGATAGCACCAACGATGGACTTATTAATGCAGCTACCTGGAAAGTGAATGTAAAACCAGGTATGCTTGATCATGCAGGACTTATTAAATCCTTAGAAAATGCAGTCAGGGAAAATCCAAAAACGCTTTTTATTGCCTGCCATTTTGCAAACTGTGAATACGATCTTTCAATCGTTGGCCGGTTACTGGATAAATACAGCAACCTTTATCTCGATATCTCAGCCAGGTATGCCGAAACTGCAACCATCCCTAGATATATGGAGAAATTTTACACTCAGTATCAGAACCGGTTACTCTATGGAACAGATATGGGAATGGCCAAGAGCATGTACCAGGTTACTTTCAGAGTGCTCGAAACACTGGACGAACATTTTTATGAAACTCAGCTATTCGGATACCATTGGGCTATGAATGGATTCGGACTCAGTGATACAATTCTTGAAAAACTATATATGAAAAACGCGTTAAAAATTCAGAACTATGAAAATAAACGCTAAATATTATCTCCTGATTTCCGGCGCAACAATGGGATTGTTGATGATGTCCTCCTGTTCAAAAAACACAGGAACTATCAGTAGTGGTCCGTTACAGGTTGAAGTCAATGAACAGATGCTCACGCGCGTAAGTACCAACCTCACTACAATTCCTTATAACAACGAATTCCGGCAATCGGAATACCTGGTTACGGATTCGGATACGATCGGCAAATTCAAATTACGATCATCTGATCTTCAGAAGATCAGCGATTTTGCCGGCGAAGGCAAATCCTATGTTTACAATGGCACTTCAGAAAATACCGATAAGAAAATCACTAAAATCCTTACAATTAATACATACAAAGACTTTGAAGGATGGGCATTTTATACCGTTGAGTTTGTCAATACAGGAAATAAGGATATTGTAGTTAAGAAATGGGTTAACCATTCATATAAAATTGAAAGCAAAAAGGATGTTCCTCATTTCTGGTCGTTCCAGGCAAGTTCAACCGGAGCACGTAAAAGCTGGATATTGCCGGTTGATACTGGTTTTTATCAGAGAAATTACATGGGTATGAATGATCCGGATTACGGCGGAGGAATCCCTGTTCTGGATATCTGGCGTAAGGATGCAGGTATTGCAATTGGCCATACTTCGCTGAAGCCTGAATTAGCTTCGCTTCCGGTCAGCATGGGAAAAGATGACAATTATTCCACAATTGGGATTGAATATGCAGTAAACGACACCCTGCATCCCGGTGATACCATGAAAACTCTCGAAACCTTTGTTACTGTTCATACAAGTGATTGTTTTTCAACACTGAAACAATATGCTGCATTTATGGCAAAAAAAGGCATTGTTATGCCTGACTCCGAGCCGCTGGCATTTGAACCTGTCTGGTGTGCCTGGGGGTATATGCGGAAGTTTACTGTTGATGAAGTAATTGGTACGCTCCCTAAAGTAAAAGAACTTGGATTTACCTGGGTTACCCTTGATGATGGTTTCCAGAATGCGGAAGGTGATTGGTTTCCGAACCCGGTTACATTTCCCGGTGGTGAAGCACAGATGAAAAAACTGGTTGATACCATACATGCCATGGGTTTTAAAGCGCAATTATGGTGGGCTCCTCTGGCTGTTGATCCGGGCACAAAACTTTTAGCCGAACAGCCTGATATTATCCTGAAAAATGCTGACGGAAGCCCTCAAATTATCAGCTGGTGGGACAGTTATTATATGTCGCCGGTTTCCAAGTCCGCGCTTGACCATACCAAAGCTATGGTTGATATGTTTATAGGCAAATGGGGGTACGACGGACTCAAACTTGACGGCCAGCACCTAAATGCTTGTCCACCGGATTATAATCCGGCTCATAAACTTGCCAATCCTAACGATGCTCCTGAAAGTATTCCCGATTTCTTTAAACTGATTTACGAAACTGCACATCAGATAAAACCGGGAGCCCTTATTCAGCTTTGTCCGTGCGGCGATGCCATGTCGTTTTACAATATGCCTTATACCAACCAGTTTGTGGCATCCGACCCGGTTGGAAGTGTGCAGGTACGATCGAAAGGATGGGCCTACAAAGCATTGGCGCCAAATACAGCATATTTTGGCGATCATGTAGAGCTGAGTGACGAACAGAATGATTTTGCCAGCACAATAGGCATTGGTGCCGTTCCCGGTACAAAATTCACATGGCCTAAAGATAATCCGTTTGTAACCGAAGGCCATTTTGTTCTAACTCCGGAAAAGGAAAAAGAATGGAAAAAATGGATTCAGATTTATAAAGCACACATGCTTTCAAAAGGTGAATACCTGGGCGGATTGTACGATATCGGGTACGATATTCCCGAAACGCATGTTATCCGTAAATCCGACACGCTGTTTTATGCATTTTATGCCAAAAACTGGTCAGGGCCACTGCAAATTAAAGGACTTTCAGAGAAATCATATAAAATAGTAGATTATGTAAACAACCGTGATCTGGGAGTTCTAAATAAAGAAAAACCTGAACTCGAGGCAAAATTTGAGAAATATCTTTTAGTAATGGCTTATCCTTTAAAATAATGAATTTGCTTAATAAAAACCACACTACCAACAATCTACAATTAAATAAACCAACAAACCAAAATCACTTGCTATGAGAAAACTAACAATTCTGCTTGTGTTACTCCTGTTAGGAGGAATGCAGGTCGTGCTTGCACAAAAAACAATCAAGGGGACTGTCACCAGTAAGGAGGATGGCGAAGGTATTCCGGGCGCAACAATAGTTGTTACCGGTACCACCACCGGAACTACTACCGATATTTCCGGCAAATACACCCTGGCAGTGCCTGCTAATGCTACAACGCTTCAGTTTTCCTTTTTAGGAATGAAAACCATTGAGGTAGCAATCGGCGCAAACAATGAAATTAATGTAACAATGGAACCCGAAATTACTTCACTTGATGAAGTAGTTGTTGTAGGATACGGTACCCAGAAAAAAAGGGATCTCACCGGTGCTATTTCGTCAGTAAAATCTGCGGATATTATACTTTCGTCGAGTACTGACATAGGACATTCATTGAAGGGAAAAGCTGCTGGTCTTACTATCCGTGAAAACAGTGCACAACCTGGCGGTGGACTAGATATCCTGGTCAGGGGAGCGGGTTCTATTAATGCAAGCAATGCTCCTCTTATTGTTGTTGATGGATTTCCGATTGCTGATCTTCAGCAGCCTGAAAGCGGAGGAAGGTATGATGCAGGAACTCAAAGCATACTTAACACATTTAACCCTAACGATATTGAATCAGTTGAAGTATTGAAGGATGCAAGTGCAACAGCTATCTATGGAGCAAGGGCTGCTCATGGAGTAATTCTGATTACTACCAAAAGAGGCAAAGAAGGAACACCTGTTATATCATATTCAACGTCCTATGCTATTCAGAAATATAACGACTCCTTCGATGTATTACCCTTGAACGAATGGATGCAAGTACGAAACGAAGCAGCCTGGGAACAGTGGAACTTTGAAAACAATGTTACACCATATGGAAATAAGACTTTGGAAGAGGCCCAGGCAAATCCGGTTAGTGGTGATTTTTACAAGTTATATACTCAAAATGCAATCGATAATGTTGGCGCAGGAACAGACTGGCTTGGATTAACAACCCAAAACGGCGCAATCCAGCAGCATAATGTATCCATCACCGGAGGGAATAAATCCACGAAGTATTTATTGTCGGGCAATTATTTTAACCAGGACGGCGTTATAAAAAATGCTGGTTTTCAACGATATACTGTCAGGGCAAATATTGACCAGGATTTAAGTAAGTACTTTAAATTAGGTATGAACTTTTCGTACAGTCGTATTAACAATCAAAACAGTAGTTTAGGCGGCGATATGTATGAAAACTCAGGAATTATTCGTGCCTCAATTCAACAAGGCCCTCACATCCCGGCTATTGACGAAAACGGTAACTATCCGTTAAATCCGCAGCTTTCCTTACAACCAAATCCATATTCATTGCTCACCATCACTGACCAGGGACGAGTTGAACGCACAATGGTAAATTCATACCTTGATATCATGCCGGTAAAAGGCCTGGTTGTTAAACTCAAAGCCGGAATGGATCGTGGCTTAACAAACAGATGGACTTATCTTCCAAAAACGACTCTGCATGGAGAACTCGAAAATGGAAAAGCAACAATTGCAGAAACTGATCAGAATAATTATTTATTAGAAGCTACAGCAAATTATAGTAAGAAATTTGGTGCAGATCATCAGTTTACGCTTTTAGCCGGTGTATCGGAAGAAAAGTTTATCGACAGGTATACAGAAGAAGGTAATACCAGTTTTATAACCGATGCATTCCTTTGGAATAACCTTAACGCCGGAACCGGAACTAAATCTGTAAGTTCCTCAGGTCAGGATAATGTTATGGCTTCCTATTTCGGACGATTGAATTACATTTTAAAAGATAGATACCTATTGACATTTACACTCCGTACTGACGGTGCAAGTGTTTTTGCTGCCAATAATAAATGGGCAACTTTCCCTTCAGTTGCTGTTGGTTGGAATATAGCCGAAGAATCATTTTTCACTGGTGCTAAAGATGTTGTTTCCCAGTTGAAACTGAGATTCAGTTACGGACAAACCGGAAATGCATCGATAGGCAGTAATGCCTTTGCTGCTTACTCCGCATACCCTGCTTACCTGACAGGTGATGAAATTAAAAACATTGGAGTTTCTTTATCACGTCTCGAAAATCCTGATCTCAAATGGGAAACAACAACTGAATTCAACCTTGGCCTCGACTTTAGCCTCTTTAAAGACAGGATCAGTGGTTCAGCTGAGTTTTATAACAGGGTTATTTCTGACCTCCTGGCAATGAAACCACTTAACTCGTATAATGAGATAAACTCAATAATGGCAAATGTAGGTGAAACGCAAAGCAAAGGATTTGAGCTGACACTGACAACGTATAATGTGGTTAAATCAGATTTTGAATGGAAAACAATGTTTACTGTCTCTACATTCCGCGACAATTGGAGAAAAAGAGCTGATGACTGGAAACCTGCAGTGTATGAAAGTGAAACTGACCCCATCAGAGCTTTGTATTCAAGGGTGTCGAATGGAATTATGCAAATAGGTGATGTAGTTCCGGAGCAGCCTGAATTAAAACCAGGTGCTATAAAAATTGCTGATATAAATGGGTATGTACGCGATGATGATGGAAATCCGACAGTTGACGAAAATGGCAGGTTCCTTAGAACCGGAGCACCTGATGGTATGATTGATGATGCAGATACCAGACTTATTGGATCAACTGACCCAAAACTGGTAGCTGGTATGTCAAATATGCTGTCATACAAAAATTTCTCATTGAGTTTTGATTTCAATGGTATGTTTGGCCGTGAATTTGCTGATCCAAATTATACAGCTTACGGCGTAAGTGCTGAAGGAATTTATACTTACGGATACAATGGACTTAGAACTGTAAAAGATCGCTGGACACCTGAAAATCCGTCCACTACACATCCCGGATCCTATTATGGCTGGTCACCTTATGGCAGTGGCGATTTCTTCCTGCAGGATGCGTGGTATATAAGACTACAGAATATTACTCTGGGTTATAACCTACCAAAAAAATGGTTGGGTAAAGTTTTCACGGATGTGCGTATTCATGCTGATGCACAGAATTTGTTTGTGATCACTCCATACACTGGTGTAGATCCGGAAACAGACTCTTATACAGCTGCTTATCCAAATGTAAGAACATTTACTGTGGGACTGAATGTTATTTTCTAATCTCTAAAAACGAAAAATCATGAAAATGAAAAAAATATTAACTTTTCTGATAGTAGTCTTTTTGTTAAACAGTTGTACCAAAGACCTGGTAACTGTCGACTACTCCGAAATCAATCCCAGTATATTTCCACAATCAGAAGCTGATGTACAGGCAATGGTAATGGCCTGCTACTATCCACTCAGAGGATCATGGTGGGATGGTATTAATACGACATCTGAAAGAGGACTTATGTTCTGTTTAGATGCCACAACCGAGATCCTTTCTGGAAAATACGATATCCAATATTATGGTCATTTACTCAATTTTCATCCAACTGATGAACTGGCTGTTTTTTTCTATGATTGGTATTATAACAAAATCAGCCGCATGACACTTACAATCGATCAGATTAACAAATCGAATGTTAGTGATGAGATTAAAACTAAGGCAATTGCTGAAGTTCGATGTGCAAGAGGTATGCTGGCATACAATCTGTTCGACATGTACGGACCTATTGTTGTTGCGCCTCTCGAGGTATTACTTCAGCCTACTGTTGAGCAACCTCTGGCACGTATGCCTTATGCCGATATGGTTAAATTTATTGAAGATGATTTAATTGAATCAACTAAAGAATTGCCTGAACCAGGTGCCAATGAATTCGGCCGCTTTAATAAAGCTGTTGCACAAATGATGCTTATCCGTTTATATTTGCATGAAAAGCAATGGGACAAAGTACTTGCAGCAAGCAATACTATAATTGGGTACAACCATTTCTCCCTCGATGATGATTATGTAGGAATGTGGGGATTGAATGGTGCCAAAACCAGCAATGAAGTTATATTCGCAGTGGAATGCGACTACGAAGGAACAAGTGAAAACCAGTGGCAACTGATGGCTCTTCCATCTAATTATCCACCACTCGGAGGTTGGGCAACTGTGCAAAGCACCTGGGATTTTTATGATTCTTTCGAAGAAGCTGACGTAAGAAAAACCATGTTGATCACTGAGTATACCGGAACCGATGGCAATGTATATAATCGCAGTAACCCTGGTGATGTAATGGATCTTGGACCTATACCTTTAAAAATTGATCCTGACGATCAAAGGACAACTTCTCTTTCTACCGTTGATATCATTCTTTACAGGTATGCAGATGTATTGCTTTCAAAAGCAGAAGCTATTGCCAATTCATCAGGGCCAAATGCTGAAGCAATGGAACTTGTAAATGTTGTTCGCCGCAGGGCAGGTTTAGAAGATAAAAACATTGCAGATTACGGATCATTATCCGCTTTCAATGACTTGATCCTTACCGAAAGAAGCCATGAATATTGGTGTGAAAACGGTCAGTACAGGTCCGACCTTATCCGGCATGGTAAATTCGTATCCCGCTGTATAGAGTTAACACAATCCCCTTATGCCGACGATAACAAGGTACTTTTCCCTTTCTCCTTAAAAACGGTTAGTGAAGGCAAAGGATTGTTTATTCAAAATCCCGGATATAATTGATAGAAATCAGGAAGCAGGATTTAAACCATTGAGTGTTTCCTTCCTGCTTCCTTTTCCGAAAGGAATACTTGCTGGAACTCCGATTTCGTTGATCTTACATATCCGGAATAAATTCATTTTATCAAACAGGTTTTACATAACAAGATTCAGAACTGTAAAAATGACAAAGTACCTAAAACTGGCTAAATATCTGACCGCAATCATGCTGATGTTCGTTGCAGCTTCAATTTTCAGCGGGTGCAAAAAGCCCAAGGACGAAGGCGATCAAAATATCACATCCATTAAATATGAACAATCCCTGGATATTATTTCGAATCCTGAGCGTGGTTTTATTCATAACATGGATACCAGGTCAGAAGGTTCCCAACTGAATCAGGTATGGCTTGAAGGATACAGGGCTGCTAATGTAACACTGATTCTGAGGTTGTATTATCTTGAGAATTTCAAGGATAAACCTCTGAGTGAAGCAGAACTTACCCTGATTAAAACCGATATGCAAACACTACGAAATGCCGGACTTAAATGTGTGTTGCGTTTTGCATATACAGATGATATGAATGACACCGATGCTCCTTTGTCAATTGTAAAACAGCATATCGACCAGCTTAAACCGATATTTGAACAAAACAAAGATGTAATTGCATTTGTACAGGCTGGTTTTATTGGGGCATGGGGCGAATGGCACAGTTCAAGTAATGGATTGGCAACTGTTGCAAACCAAAGAGAAGTTCTGTATTATTTGCTAGATGCTCTTCCTGTCGAAATTATGGTGCAGGTACGAACACCCGGTGCAAAAAAGAATATAGTTGGTTCTATAGCTCCTATTGAAGCATCCATAGCCTATACTTCTGAAAAACGGGCACGTATCGGACATCATAACGATTGCTTCCTGGCCGGGGGCACCGATTATGGAACTTACGAAAACATCAAAGTTGACAAGGAATACATTAGCAAAGATGCATTGTATGTTCCAACCGGTGGCGAAACATGTCCCCCTGAAGGGCCATTCCCTGACTGCACAACAGCACAAACCGAAATGAAACTGCTCAAATGGACCTATTTAAACCTCGACTGGTACCAACCTGTGATTGATGCATGGAGAAAATCCGGATGCTTTAATGAATTTCAGAAAAATCTTGGGTATCGCCTGGCGCTTGTTAGTGCAAAACTACCAAAACAAGTAGCTGCAAATCAGGATTACACCTTCGAAATTGAAATAACAAATAAAGGCTACGCTCCATTGTATAATTATAAAATCACAAGCCTGGTTTTTAAGGATAAAGCAACAGGGAACACATACCCCTTTGAATTACAAGTAGATATGCGTAGCTGTAAACCAAATGGGCTGTTTACAATCAGTAAAAGTGTAAAATTAACTGAAATCCCTCAGGGAGAATATGATCTGTATCTTGCCATCACTGACCGTGCGGAGAGTTTGAAAAACCGAACCGAATATTCAGTACAACTGGCAAATACAACCACATGGGATGAGGTTAGTGGCATGAATAACCTGAAACACCAGGTAAAGATTACTGCTAAATAAACAAACCTTAATTTTAAACTACTGAATTATTAATCATAAAACATTGAACGACATGAAAAAAAATAAATTATATCTATTGGGCGTTGCCTTATCGCTGCTAGTAACCGTTTCGTGCGAAAAAGATGATTCTTCAAGCGAAACTAAAGCTGTTTTCAGCTATATAGCCGATGGTTACAAAGTCAATTTCACTAACTTTTCAACCAATGCGACTGAATATCATTGGGAATTTGGTGATCAAACTGAAGCATCGACTCTAAAAAATCCTACCCACGTTTTCCCGGCGAAAGGTCAGTTCCTTGTTACACTTACTGCCAAAGCAGGTGAACTAATCAGTACATTCACGGATACTGTTCTCATTATCGGGCCAAACATTAAAATAGACGGTGATTTTACTGACTGGGCGTATGTTGGATACACACATCAGAATGAACCCGGTACAGGCGGAACACTGCTGGGAGTAAAAACTTTTGCATCATCAGGTTACCTCAACTTTTATCTGGAAGGAACAACTGATTGCAGCCTGACTGTTATGGATTTGTACCTAGATTCAGATAATATGTCAACTACCGGCCTCATAAGCTGGATGTACCCTGCAGGGTCAGGTGCAGATTTCCTTTGCGAAGGTTCTGTTCCGGGTGGATGGGGTGATGTATTCGCTCACGTTGGTCCGGGTAACGATTGGAGCTGGAATGCAATATCTACTTTTGGTGAGACGTTCCAATTCTCTGCTTTCAAAACTGTTGATGGAAAACATGCAATTGAATTCTCGATTAAAAGAAGTGTACTTGGATCCATGAGCAAATTTGTCAATTTTGCAATTGTCGAAAGTAACGAAGGATGGAGCGAAGTAGGAACTTTGCCAGTAAGCCAGACTCCTGAATCAAAATTTGCTAAAATTGCATTGTAAATGATCTCCGGATTAAATCTAAAGATTTAATCCTTTTTTAGTTTGTAAATAAATTTGCTTACTAAAATAGTTCTGATAGTTCATTCCTGAAGTTAGTAATTGATTGTGAAAAAGGGTATATAACACTTATTGTTTATATCCTTTTTCCTTTCACTAAGCTAAAATGTCACATTTCTAAAACGGAATTCCTTTCAAATTATAATTAGCTAAAACACTATAATTGAGTTATTTAATCACAGCTATGAGCAATTACAAACATGTCATAATCACCATCATGGTAATCCTAAGTTTTGCCATGATCGTTAATGGGTTGTCTGCCAGTACTAATGTAAAAAAATGGCCTTCTTCACCTGTTCAGGTTGAATGCATTTTGCCTGGAAGCTCTATTTCACAAGGAGTTCAGATACCTGTTTTTAACGTCATTAATTCATCAAACACCAGGGTTACTACTTACCGGAATACAGAGTATCAGGTGGTGCTGCATGAAATAAACAGGGGGAATTATACCGAGCTCAATGGAGAAATTGAATACCTCGTCAAAGGAACTTCGTGTGTTACTTTGCGTATTTCTGTTCCTTTAAGCGGTCAAAAATGGAAATGGTTTCATGGCCTTGATAAATCTAAGGATATGAAAACCGGCAACATGTATTACGATACTATTCCTGTCCATACAACCATTCCTCCGGATGGTGCATTTAACGGTAAAACTTTAGCTGATGGAGGATATGGGGATCCTGTTGGCAGAGGGACCATGTCATTTTATCCTTTGAGCGCTGTAAATGTGGACAACGAAGGCATGGGAATGGGTATTGATCTCTCAATTCCTTTGGTTTACAGGCTGGGTGCGGAGATAAATAAAGGATTAATAGCTGAATTTGATGTAGCTACGAGTCCAATGACTGAAAAATTCCCGAACCGGGCATTCTTTAAGCTTTGTACTTTTTCCTTCGATGCCAAATGGGGAATGAGATCAGCGTTAGAGGAGTATTATTCAATATTTCCCGAAGCCTTCAAAAAAAGAGTTGTCAACGAAGGCATCTGGCTTCCATTTACTCCACTCCGCTCTATACCTCAATGGGAAGATTTCGGATTTGCTTTTCACGAAACCGCCTGGAATAACAACGACAAAAAAGATGGCAAAGAATTACCTAACATACTGTCTGACAAAGGAACAGACGTATTAAGTTTCCAGTATACCGAACCATGGGACATTCAATTGCCCATTCTCAGTAAGAATATTCCATACGATACGCTGGTTTCGGATAAAATGATTCCACAGGAACATCGGGAATATATCAACAACAGTGCAACCGAAGATAAAAACGGCCTGTTACAGTCCCGTCGGTTGGAAACCCCCTGGTTTAGTTCAGGGTGGGCTGTTAGTATAACAACTAACTGTGATCCTGATCTTCCGGGATTTAACCGGTATCAATATGTTTTACAGGATGAGATAAGACCTGCAATTAAAATGAATGTTGATGGAATATATTTCGATTCGATGGAATGGAACTGGCATCATGATTTAAATTACCGTTTTGAGCATTTTAAATACACTGATTATCCGTTAACCTTTTCGGCAGGTATAGCAAAACCGGCAATCTGGAATTTCGCTTCGGAGTTTGAGTTTATGAAGAAAATTTCGGACGAAATGCATTCACAGGGCAAGCTCTCAATGGGAAATGGTCATGGCTGGAATCCTTTTGCTGCCGCTAATCTCGATTTGTTTGGAGCCGAATTGAATTGGTACTATACCGGTGACCATAATACAGATGCATTGGACTTCAAACGTGCAATTTCATTTCAAAAGCCTATTGTATTCCTTTTAAATGAAGGCTTGAATGACAAAGCATTCACCGAAGCTCCTTACAAGGGATATGAGATTTATTTTGAAAAGCTCTTGGCTTATGGCTTCTTCCCTTCCTTTTTCAGTGTTGATGCTTCAAACGATCCGTATTGGCAGGACCATAAAAAGATAGAGAATGGCCGTCCGTTTTTCAAAAAATATATTCCAATCATAAAACAGATTTCAGCAGCAGGCTGGGAACCTGTAACAGCAGCCACAAGCAATGTTGAATCAGTCCGGATTGAACGTTTTGGCAACGCTGCCAACCTGTTTTTCACTGTGCGTAATAACGGAACTAAGGACGCAAATTGTATTGTAACTCCTGACCTTACGGAACTCAACCTCACCGGAAAAATTTCAGCCACTGAACTAGTGAGCAACCAGCCGGTAAAAATTGAGAATAACAAATTAAAACTGAGTATTCCTGCCCAACGGACTTTGGTAATTCAAATGTTAAAATGAAAAAATTCAGATTCTATATTTTTGCATTGTTAGCCCTTGGTTGTAGTAGCAATGGTTTTTCACAGGATTGGACTCATTATGTGCGGACTTCAGGGCATGGATGTGAACTGAATCAGATTCATTCCATCATGAATGATGCCCGTAATACGCATTTGTTTGGAATTGAAGTGGATAATGATATCACCGGGAGATACACCAGTTTTCTTTTCCCTGAAGAGAAGCTACGGGCTATAAAAGCTATGGCCGACAGCGCCCATGCTGCCAAAAACTTTGCTTTTGTTTACACTGCAGGCCTTGAGTGTATTACTGACAGTGTTATGCCAAACTCCAGAACATTCCTGCGCGATCATCCCGATTGGGCCCAGCGGAATAAAAAAGGAGA
Organism: Bacteroidota bacterium; assembly: GCA_020048595.1. Lineage (GTDB taxonomy): Bacteria > Bacteroidota > Bacteroidia > Bacteroidales > UBA4417 > UBA4417. Next base: position 14,790 of record JAIFMH010000329.1, read on the forward strand.
TCCGGCTGTTTTTGGCTTTGGCGACGCTTTCTGGATCAGTGAAAATTCGGAGGATGTTTGGATTTCACCCTATGCCCCCGAATGGAGGAAACTTTACATGGAACGAATCCGGCAGATTGCCGCAACCGGTATTGATGGTGTGTATATTGATATTCCGTATTGGATGACACATTTCGATAAATGGGAAGATACCTGGGCGAGTTTTGACACATATACTGTTGCTGAATTTAAGAGAAGAACAAGTTTTGATGCTTTAACAGATTTTACTCCGGGCGACTGGACTGATCCTGAATTTATCGCCTGGGTCGATTTCCGGATCAGCAGTATGACGGAGTTCATGGCTGAAATTGATAAAAATGTTAAAGCCGTAAATCCCGCTTGCAAAACCATTGCCGAAATATATCCTGGAATTGGCGAGGAAGTGGCCCGGGTTGGCGCCGATGTTTATGATATGTATCCGGTAGTTGATGTAATTGCTCATGAATATAATGTGGGCGACAACAGTGCAAGACGGGAGCCTTTGGATTGGATGGAATATATGACAGGAATGTACACCTTCAGAGCTTTTGCAGAAGGAAAACCTTCGTGGATGCTTAGTTATAGCTGGGACGGTGAGGATAGTATAAAGCCTGCAGATGCAATTGAAAACCTCGCAATGAGCCAGGTAATGGCCGGTACCAACAGCTGGGATGCCCGCCGGTTTGTGATGTCAGGTTCAAATGATTATGAAGCCAGGATCAAGGTTTATAAATGGATCAGTGAAAATGAAAAGTTGATCTATGCTCCCCGAGAAACAATGTTACCGGTTGGGATTTATTTTTCTCCTAAAACAAGAAATTACTTTGCAGACGATTTTACACCCGCTTATCAGGGTATGATGAATTTATTACTCAGGGAACATATTGAATTTGAAATCATTACTCCCCGCACTTTAAGCTCTGCAACAAGCAGCATACTGATAATGCCGGATGTAAAATGCCTGAGTGATACTGAATATGAGGAACTTAAGTTGTGGCTGAAAAACGGAAAAACTTTAATCTATACCAACGAAACAGGGAAATATGCTGATAATCGGGAAATTTCGGCAAACCCCGGAAGAATGCAGGAATTGTCAAACACGTATCCGAATGCCATACGAATTAGCAGGAATCCCGAAAGTAATTTTTATCATTTTTTGAAAGAAAATTATAATCAGTCAGCACAAAAAGGTGAAAATCCGGCTTACAATGACAATGAATTCAATAGTCTGATAGGTCAGATTCTTAACTCAAAAAGCTATTCACGGGCAATTACAGTCGAAAATGCTGATATTTGTGTTACCCAGATTGCTTCAGTAGAAAATAAACCAACTGTTTTCCTGGCTAATTTCTCAGGATTAAAAGGCAGTAAAAATGCTAATCCCATTCCTCAAAAACACATAATTGTAACTTTTAATAATGCGAAGCGCAATTCGCAAGCCTTTGTAATACCATTTTTGGGCAAACCAGCGAAAGTAAAAGGGAAATGGTCACAAGGTAAACTTAGGATAATGCTGCCGGAAATTTCGAGAGGATGCATCGTTCAACTGAATTAAAAAAGATCAATGGTTCTAAAAATTTAGACACATTCAAATGATGGATAATAAAATTAATATGTTGGATTACAGATTCATTTTCCGACTTTTACTATTTGCCTTAATTCTTTTGTTCTCCCTGCCTTTTCAAGGGGCTTATTCACAAAATGTTCTGAAAGGTCCATACCTGATCGAACCCGGTAAAACCACATTGCTGATCCGTTGGGAAATTGATAAAAAATCCGAATATGTAATTGAATATGGTTTAACATCTAAAAAAACAAAACAGGTAAATCTAATTTATAGAGGCACTAAAAACAATGCACACCTTTATGAAGCTAAATTAACGGATCTGCGTCCAAATTCAGTTTACTCTTATCGCCTGGTTTCACCTGGAAATAAAACATGGTTTAGAACCAGCACCTATGCGGATAATCAGGAAAACCTGACTTTTGTTGCCATGGGTGATAGCCGGAGTAATCCTGAAATATTTGCAAACATTATGAGTGCTTCAGGTGGAGCAAATCCTGATCTCATTATCAGTATGGGAGATCTTGTAGAAAACGGTGGTAAATACAAACAATGGAATGATTTTTATTTCTCTGTGATCCACGGTATAGGTGAGTCGACACCGATAGTAAGTACGTTGGGCGATCATGAAGGAGAAGGGGACGATGGCGAATTGTTCCGGTACTTCTTACGTGATGATCAACCTGTTGATAAACAATGGTTTTCCTTTGATTATGGTTCGGCACATTTTATTTCTCTTGATTACAGGCATCCTGATAGCAAGGAGATGATAGACTGGTTTATCAAGGATATTACTTCCTCCTCAAAAAAATGGAATTTTGTTTACATGCACCGCCCCTGTTACAATCTGGGCGGACATGGATCTACATGGGGACGTGAAACATGGCCCGAATTATTTTCCAAGTACAAAATTGATATCGTCTTCGCCGGTCATTCTCATTTGTATGAAAGATTTTATCCTGTTAAGCATTCGGACAACTCCGATGCTCTTCCTATAACTTATATAACTTCTGGTGGAGCCGGTGCCGAATTATATGAGGTCGTAAAAAACGAAACAGCACTTGCATGTTCTGAATCGGTAAATCATTTCATAAAAGTTCAGATTGCTGGTGATACACTTAAGTTAATAACTACCAGGATGGATGGGAGCACCTTGGATAAACTCTTAATAATCAAAAACAAGAACGGCATTAATAAAGAATATGCTGACAAGATTATTCCGCAGGAAATGCTTGACCTGCTTACCATGTTCAATTCAACCATTTCACAAAGTATTTCTTCCGTCCCACTATATTCAGTCCCGATTGAATACAAACTGAAACTTCATTCCGGTACAAACGAATTGATTCCATTCAAAGTTGAACTGGCTGATAACACAGGTAATTATTATTTTGCAGAACCTCTTTCTGACACATTGAAAAATAATATTGACAAAGAAGTGATATTTAAGATATTCAGCAGAAAAGACATGACATTTTCGATGTGGGGGGAGTTGCGTCCGGAATTAAGGCTAAAATTGACATATGAATACAACTCCCGAAAAGAGACGCTTATTGGAGGTGCATTAAATTTTTGGCCTAAATAAATTTTTCGAAATTTGATGTTTAAAACAAAATGAACATTGATCCGGTTTCTCCAAAAACAGCATGATTAACTCAAGTAAATACTTTTTAATTAATTCCATAATACGGATATGAGAACTCAAATAGCACTATTCATTTGCATTATTATTTCATCGATATCCGGAAATGCGCAGGAGAATAAAACAGTAAGCAGAATAAGTCTTTCCGATGGCGAAAAAGTCTGGGCCGGCGTAATCAACGACGGGCATCTGATGCCTTTCAGTGCTGATTACTCCATGGATTTTTATGGCAACAATAAATCAAACCAGTCGCAGCCGTTGTTACTCACTAACAAAGGACAGTTTGTTTGGAGCGAGCAACCTTTTAAATTTGAGATCAGAGGTAATGAAATACTTATTTCTGATCCGTACAAACAAGTTGTAACCGGACGTTCCGGTAGTTCACTGGCAGAAGTTCAGCGGTTTGTACGACAGAAGTATTTTCCGTCAACCGGTAAACTACCTGACACTTTATTGTTTTCAAGCCCTCAGTACAATACCTGGATTGAACTTACATACAATCAAAACCAGGCCGACGTCCTGAAATATGCACAGGGTATTATCGATAATGGTTTTCCTCCGGGAGTACTGATGATTGATGATACCTGGCAGGAAGATTATGGTTTGTGGAAATTCCATCCAGGTCGCTTTCCCAATCCGGCGGAAATGGTAGATAAATTACACAAAATGGGCTTCAAGGTAATGTTGTGGATATGCCCGTTTGTGAGTGCTGACCAGGCAATGATTTACAATACACTAAAAGAATCCAAGGCATTTCTATTGCAGAAATCTTCCGAAAAAGATACATGGCAATCCCAATCCAGGCCTCTGATGGTGGAATGGTGGAATGGTCAGTCGGCGGTACTTGATTTTTCAAATCCTGCAGCGGTGAAATGGTTCGACCAACAACTGGATGGTTTGGTGAAGGATTTTGGAGTCGATGGTTTTAAATTCGACGCGGGTGATATGTACTTTTATCCTGCTGATGGTCTGAGCATGAAGTCTGTTACACCTAATGAGCAATGTGAATTGTTTGCCCGGTTCGGTTTACGTTTCCCTTTAAACGAATACAGGGCGTGCTGGAAAATGGGTGGACAACCACTTGTACAAAGGCTTCAGGATAAATCACATACCTGGGTTGACCTGAATAAACTTATACCTAATATGATACTGGAAAGCCTCTGCGGCTATGCGTTTTCATGCCCCGATATGATTGGCGGAGGTGAGTGGACGTCCTTTCTGGACGAATCAATCCTGGACCAGGATCTGATTGTACGATCTGCACAATTACACGCCTTAATGCCTATGATGCAATTTTCAGTAGCACCGTGGAGGGTATTGGATTCGGTTCATTTAAACGCTGTAAAAACCGCTGTTAAACTGCGTACAAAATTCACACCGCTGATCATGCAATTGGCAAAACAGGCGGCAGAAACAGGGGAACCAATATTAAAAAGCATGGAATATGTTTTCCCCAACCAGGGATTTGAAGTTGTTACGGATCAGTTTATGCTTGGCGATAAACTTTTGGTTGCTCCCATGCTTGAAAAAGGGAAAGAATACAGAAATGTTAAACTACCTATCGGAAATTGGAAAGCGGCTGATGGAAAAGTATTAAAAGGAGGCAAGACCTATCAACAAAGTGTTGCCCTTGACCAACTGTTGCACTATGAAAAAATAAATTAGCAATAATCTGATTATCAATTATTCGATTTTTACGTAAAGAGCATTTGAAAAATTTAAGCTCTCTAAAACCAAATTGATACTTTTATGTTTATTTTTCGTTATTAAGAGATAGCATTATTGCTATCTTCGAAGTAAAAAAATGAATCACAATGATTAATAATACATATTCTATCAGGCTCACTTCAGTATTACTACTTATCATTTTTCTAACAAATTGTAAAAGGATATTGACCCTGAGCCAATTGTAATTCCGGAAGCAACAGAAGTCAATAAATTCATCTATTCCGGAATGCGCAACTATTATCTGTGGTCCGATCAGGTTCCATATCTTTCGGAACAGAAATATAATGGTAAAGACTCACTTAATGCACTTCTAAACAGGTATTCAGATCCAAACAACCTGTTCACCGATTTGCTTTACCAATACAAGGTGATTGATAAATGGTCATTTATTGTTGATGACTCAAAAGTTATCGACAACTGGATACAAGGGATTTCCGAAACAATGGGATATGACTTTATGCTGGCCCGGATCGGAACATAAGGCGATGTATTTGGTTTTGTAAGGTACGTTTATAAAGGTTCGCCAGCTGAAAAAGCAGGAATAAAAAGAGGCGATTTGTTTATGAAAGTAAATGATCAGCAGCTTACAGTAAACAATTATCAAACGTTGCTATTTACTAACCTGAGTTATACTTTATCGATGGCTTCCATATCCGGAAATTATATTTCCCTGAACGGAAAAACAGTATCCATCACTGCCGTTAAGATGCAGGAGAATCCAATTCAACTGGATACAGTTTTGAATATCGGCAACTACAAAATCGGCTACCTGGTTTATAATGGTTTCAATGCACTTTTCGACATCCAGTTGAATGACGTTTTTAAAAGATTTAAAGATGCCGGCATTGAAAATCTTATCATCGATTTACGCTATAACGGCGGCGGATCTGTTCAAACTGCAAAATACCTGGCAAGCATGATTTACGGAACATCAACCTCCGGAGTTTTTCTTAAAGGCCAGTATAACTCAGGTTTGCAGGATTATATTATAAAAACAGATGGAGCATCGGCACTCATTGAAAACTTTACCGACAAAATTGAGAAAACCTCAACTACACCAGCAACTCCCATAAACACACTAAATCTGAGTACATTGTATGTTTTAACTTCTGATAATACAGCTTCAGCCAGTGAATTACTCATAAACGGACTTAAACCGTATATGCAGATTTTCAACGTCGGAATTAATACTGCCGGAAAGTACGTAGGATCGATTACAATTAAAGATTGGGACGATAAAGGAAATGTAAATCCAAATCACAAATGGGCCATGCAGCCGACTGTTGTCAAAATTGCCAATGCAAACGGCGTTACAGATTATGTTAATGGCCTCACTCCTGATTACCTGGCGGAGGAAGATATTGCAAATCTTTTGCCTTTCGGCGAACAAAACGAGACATTATTGAGGGTTGTGCTCAACAAAATCAAAGGAGTTCCTCTTGATAGCAAGAAGTCGTTAAAAGCAGAAGAATTAGGCTTGAAAAAAGTGTTTGACTCCCGGGATATCCGGCCATTCTCGAAAGAGATGTATTTCAATCCGATTGGAAATAATTAAGCTTATTCACATGATAATGATAAAGATTTTTATGGGATTCACAACTACAGTTTTACTGTAATTTTTAATCCCGCATTAAATCTGGAGACATTGTCGGATGTTGTAAAATCAGAATTTTCTATTTTTAATTCTTTATAATTTCCAGGTAAATAAGATATTTCCGCACCAATACTTATCATTTTCCATACCAGGTAATTCGTTTCCATTCCCAGCAAAGTTGTAAAAATATTTCCGCTGGCAGTACGCGAGTAATCATAAGGATAAGTTCCCATTATCTGGGTGTAGTTTTCCAGGTTGTAGGATTGCATTCCTAAACCAATTTTCCAACAGATATCAAATCTGGAACTGAACAAAGGACGTTTATAAAGTAATTCCAAACCGATAAACCTAAGTTTTAAATTATCATTCAATATTCCATTTTCCAGGTAACTATCTGAATTTACGTCAGCACTGTCGTAGGATGTGGTAGCGTCAGCGGTATAGGTGTTATAAATAAATCCTAAACCGAATGATTTGTAAAATGATCCTGCTTCAAACTGATTGACATCCCCGGATGTCAGTTTCTCCACTTCATCGTAAACCGGGTATTGTAAATCTGAGCTCACTTTCCCGGTGAGATGGCCAAAACTACGGTTATAACTTCCGAAAAAAGTGAAGTTCCTGGTTTGAGCTTTAATCGAAGTTTCTGCAGTTAGAAGGACAATTGCGATCAGGATAGCATTAAAATGTTTCATATAATTTAACCAAAGTTTGAAAAATGGATTTTCAGGATTTGCGTGCAACTTGTATCAGGCCTATTAATATTTAAAGGCGAAAAGTACAAACAATCAGTAGGAATTCCTATGATTGCCAGAAACAATTTCAGCTTCCTTTAAATACAGTCTTTCTTGACAGATAGCTTGTAAGTTCATCAAGTTAAATGCATATTCAAATCGCATTCTGAACATGTATTACTGAAAATCAATTTAACCACCAAAACTTCCGTCATTTCTTGTACCTTTGCACCCGCAAAAATCAGATAAATATATGTTAGACAAGCTTGCAGCCATACACGAACGTTACCTTAGCATTGAGAAACAAATCAATGATCCTGACGTAATGTCGGATATGAAAGCTTACATTAAGCTCAGCAAAGACTACAAAGAACTTCAGCCTATTATTGAAGGCTATAAAAAATATAAGGTACTTGTTGAAGGTATCGAAGCCTGCCATTCCATTCTCGATGAAGAGAAAGACGAGGACATGCGTGCTTTTGCACGTGAAGAAATGGATTCGCTTAACGATCAGAAAGACAAACTGGAAGAAGAAATCAGAATTTTACTCATTCCTTCCGATCCTCAGGATGTTAAAAATGCAGTGGTTGAAATCAGGGCCGGAAGCGGTGGCGACGAAGCCAGTATTTTCGCCGGCGACCTCTATCGGATGTATACCCGCTACATTGAACGTAAAAATTGGAAAATTGAACCTGTAAGTATGACCGAAGGCACTATGGGTGGCTTTAAGGAAGTTATTTTCGAGGTAAAAGGCGACGGAGTATATGGTTTGCTGAAATACGAGTCAGGCGTTCACCGCGTTCAACGTGTACCGGATACTGAAACACAAGGCCGCATTCATACTTCGGCAGCATCAGTTGCAGTACTTCCTGAAGCCGATGAGTTTGATGTTGATATTAAACCAAGCGATATCCGTAAAGATACCTATTGTTCATCCGGTCCCGGCGGACAAAGTGTAAATACAACGTATTCTGCGGTTCGTCTTACCCATGCTCCCACAGGAATTGTTGTTGCCATCCAGGATGAAAAATCGCAGATGAAGAATTTCGAGAAAGCAATGACGGTACTTCGTGCCCGGATTTTCGAAAGGGAGTATCAGAAATACCTGGATGAAATTTCCAAAAAGCGTAAAACTATGGTTTCTTCTGGCGACCGCTCAGCTAAAATCCGGACGTATAACTATCCTCAAAGCCGTGTAACAGATCATCGTATTAACCTCACTATGTACAACTTACCTGTATTTTTAGATGGTGAAGTTCAGGATTTTATTGATGCACTGCAACTGGCTGAAAATGCTGAGAGGTTGAAAGAAGTTACTGAATAAAACATTGGTAAAAAATGTAATTCTTTTCTCCGGATACATTTTCAAATTTTCAAATTTTCAAATTTCCGAAGATGAACCGTTCCAACCTTTTCAAACTAATCCAAAAGAAGAAATCCTTCCTTTGCGTTGGCCTCGACAGCGATTTTAATAAAATCCCCAAACATCTTTTAAGTTCAGAAGATCCGGTTTTTGAATTCAACAAGCAGATTATTGATGCTACGTTGTAATATGCTGTAGCATACAAACCAAACCTTGCATTTTACGAAAGTCGCGGCATCAAAGGCATGCTAAGCCTTGAAAAGACAATGAATTATCTCGAAAATTTCAGCAATGAAGTTTTCACCATTGCCGACGCAAAACGTGGTGATATTGGTAATACTTCAACCCAGTATGCAGTTTCAGTTTTCGATAAGGCAGCATCAGGATTCAATTTCGATGCTATAACTGTGGCCCCTTATATGGGTGAAGATTCAGTAAAGCCGTTTCTTGCTTTCCCAGGGAAATGGGCTATTGTGCTGGCTCTTACATCCAATAAAGGTTCTGATGATTTTCAGTTGTTTGCGGATATAAATGAAACCCGTCTTTTCGAACGCGTTCTCGAACGCACTTCCAAATGGGGAACATCGGATAATATGATGTATGTGGTTGGAGCAACGAAAGCAGAAATGCTTGAAGATATCCGCAAAATTGTTCCTGATCATTTTCTTTTGGTTCCAGGTGTCGGAGCACAAGGCGGCGATCTGCAAACGGTTGCAAAATATGGTTTGAACGATCATTGCGGGCTGTTGATAAATGCTTCAAGAAGTATTCTTTTTGCATCTGACGGAACCGATTTTGCCGAAAAAGCGGCACTGGAAGCGCATTCTATGCAAAAAGATATGGAAACAATTTTGCTTAGCAAAGAGTTAATCTAAGGCATTATGAAAAATAAAACCAAACACATTCTGCTATACCTGGCAGTTTTTCTGCTGCTGGTTATTATTTCTATCCCTGGCCATTATAAACAGGCTATAGTACATGGTCATGCAAATATTGACGATTTCGAAATATTTGAAAACAGAATTGTATCGAATGCTCAAACTATTCCCTGGCAGCACGATTCACTTTACAATGTACAAATAATTGAACCGGCTCAACTCTTAGTATTTGACACTTTTGGTACTACCGCATTTGTGGTAATCCGTAATAAAAAACTCATTCACGAAGAGTATTGGGATGGCGCAAGCGATACCACGCGCAGCAACTCGTTTTCGGTAGCAAAAAGCATTGTCTCGCTTTTGATTGGCTGCCTTGTGGATGAAGGTAAAATAAAAAGTCTGGATCAGCCAATTACCGATTTCCTTCCGGATTTTAAAAATATCAATGGATATAGGCTCCGGATCAAAGACCTGCTGACAATGAGTTCGGGAATTGATTGGGATGAAGGATATTCGAGCTTGTTTTCTCCAACCACAAAAGCCTATTATGGAGGACAACTTTCTGAGCAGATGCTTGATCTGAACGTAAAAAAAGAACCTGGTAAAATATTCGAATACCAGAGTTGTGATACACAATTACTGGCACTTGTAATTGAAAAAGCTACAGGTAAAACGCTCTCGGATTATGCTTCCGAAAAATTATGGAAACCTCTGGGAGCTGAACATCCGGCATTATGGAGCCTCGATCGCACCGATGGAGTCGAAAAAGCATATTGCTGCTTTAACAGCACCGCAACAGATTTTGCACGCATCGGACAAATGGTTCTCGACAGCGGACAGTTTAATAACCAACAAATTGTTTCCAAAGCTTACCTGAAAGAAGCCACAACTCCTGCATCATGGCTTAAAGGTGAAGATGGTAATCCTCTTGATTACTATGGATACCAGTTCTGGATGTTGAAACATAAAGGACATCAGGTTGTTTATGCAAGAGGAATTCTGGGTCAGTATATTTTTATTATTCCTTCATTAAACTCAGTGGTAGTTCGTCTTGGTACCGCCCGCAGCGAAGAAAGAGTAAACGACTTACCTAAAGATATTTTTATGTATCTGGATGTGGCGTTTACTATGGTTGGAGGTAAGTAAGGCAAATCTGAATAACCATAATTTCACATAAGTACTTTTCTGTTGCTATAAATCACTGTTCCGGATTAATTTATCGATCTTCTTCTCAATAGAAAAGCGGGGTGATAATCTTCCAAAAAAAAACGCCGGAATAATTTCCGGCGCCTTTATTTTTTATGTAAGGTGATTATAAATCAACCACTGTCGTCCAGCCAAATTTATCTTCAGCATCACCGTATTGAATATCAAGCAAACGCTGATAAAGCTGTGATGATTTTGCCCCAGCTTTGCCATCAAGGCAATAATTCCATTCGGTTCCCATTTCAGGATCAACAATCCTGCGTATAGGTGAAATAACTGCTGCAGTTCCACAGGCACCAACCTCGTCGAATTCTGACAATTCCTCGAGAGCTACTTTCCTTCTTTCCACTTTCATCCCCATATCTTCTGCCAAAACCATCAGGCTCTTATTGGTGATCGAAGGAAGTATTGATTCAGACAAGGGAGTAATGTAGGTATTTCCTTTTATTGCGAAGAAATTGGCCGGGCCAGCTTCATCAATATATTTTTTCTCACGTGCATCAAGAAATAAAACTGATGCATATCCTTCTTTGTGGGCTATTTCGCCAATAGTAAGACTGGCAGCGTAATTTCCACCAACTTTATAGCGGCCGGTTCCTTTAGGAGCAGCACGGTCATAATCGCGCGAAACCATAATGCTTACAGGATTGAAACCTTCTTTAAAATAAGCTCCGACCGGAGTTACAAATACCATAAAAAGGAACTCATCAGCAGGCTTCACTCCTACTCTTGGACCTGAACCAAACAACAACGGGCGAATATACA
>JAIFMH010000079.1 GCA_020048595.1 Bacteroidota bacterium
TCCTTTATCCCCGACCTGAAGGTCGGGGCAATGGATGCCATTTCTCTATTTCCCTGATTTCCCTGATTTCCATCTTCCTATTTCCCATTTTCTATTTTCCATTTTCCATTTTCCATTTCCCTGTTTTCTATTTCCTATTTTCTATTTCCCATTTTCCCTATTTCCCTATTTCCTATTTTCCATTTCCCTATTTTCCATTTCCCTATTTTCCCTTCCCTAATTACTTCCTCAACCTAATAAATCCGGGTATACCTTTTCTTTCTCCAATACCCGTGAGCAAATGCAAATCCCAGCACTAACAGTATCGGTACAATTGTATTAACCAACTGCCATTTGAGCCGTTCGGCATCCACGCGCGAAGCATCAAGTGCCCGAAGTTTTACTTCACGTGATCGTACCGAAAGCAGTCCGGAATCATCGCAAAGGTAATTCATCGCATTGAGAATAAAGTCTTTATTGCCAAACTGCTGACCCGTATACCTGTCGTAACCCAATGGCAGTGGTGTAGGTCTTATCTCACCGGGCTGAAGTTGATTTTTGATAATATCACCATCTGCAACCACAATCATCGCTGTTTTTGGACTCTTTCCTACAAAGCTGATTTCAGGTGAATTTGTTATTTCAGCTGGCACACGATTCAAAAAAAGTGAAGTAAATTCACCCTCAAGCAAAACTGCTACCGGCTGGTATGGCTGATTAAATTGTGTAGCTTCCGGTTCCTGATAAAGAAAACTCAGGCTGATCATCACCGGCGCATTTAACACGCGGGAATAACGAGAAGTGCTGAGCAATATGGTTTTAGTAATCCCTGGTGTGTCAAGTGTATCAATACTACTGACAAATTCCGTTTTAATGGCACTCAGGTTTCTGACAATCGGATGATTTGAAGTGGGCACCAACAAAGGATAGAACAACCATGGAATCAGTTTCTGGTTCCCTTTCGGATCAATAACAACCGGGATCGGTAACGCATTCATATCTACTACCAGGTTGCTGTTCAAACGAACGCCGTAATTGAATAACATGTCATCGAGGTTCAGATCCTGAACGAGAGCTACGGTTTGTTCTTTATTCCGGAGGCTATCCATTTCGGCATGCACCGGATCAACAAGCCAAAGTACTTTACCCCCGCGCATCACAAACTGATCAATGATAAATTTATCAAGTTCATTTCTGGCGAAAGCTGAATCGGGTTTGGCGATAATAATTGCTTTGTATTTATTTGATATGGAGGAACCTGATGATTCTGCTCCGTTTTGTGCCTTAAAGCCAAGTGACGAAGGCTGTCCGTCAATCCATACATGCTCTATTTCATAATATTCGCTCAAAGCAGCTTCGATACTGGCAGTATAAACCGGTTCTAATTCTCCGTGACCTTCAATAAATGCAATTTTCGGTTTTTCCGTCACACTAAGTTTCCTGATAACATTGGTTAGACCAAATTCCAGGGCCTGGACTGAATTATTCAACACCTCGGCAGGTGGCTTTCCGACTTGTGTGAGTAGCAGGTCCATTGGCATTTCTTTACCACGATACGAAACAATTGCTCCTGGGAAAATTATTTTGCGGGTAGTTCCGGATTCCTCCTTCACCTGCAGATCGGTGGCATTTAATCCACTTTGAGCGAGTTGCATGTATATAGCATCAAGTTCAGTTTTATCTTTTCCTGTTGTGGGATCAATGAATTCGAATTGAATATTTTTGGAATAAGCCCGGAACTGGTTCAGCATTTCGCGGGTTTCGTTGCGTAATCGCTTGAAACCGGCTGGAAATTCGCCTTCGAGGTACACTTTAAAATACACAACACCATCAAGTTCCTTCAGCATTTTACGCGTAGTTGGCGCTAGTGTATAACGTTTGTCGGCAGTAAGATCAAGACGATAAAACGCAAATGAGCCAATAGTATTTATAACCACAAGAATAGCCAATCCAATTGCAAGCTGCAAGAAACTGTTTCGCCTGATATTTTTTCTGTTTGCTTTCATATCTCTTCGTTTCAGGTTTACCATTTTCTGCGTTCCATTCTAAAACGGGTTAACATCAGGAAAAATGCTATAAGGCTCAGGAAATAAAGCACATCACGTGTATCTATAACACCACGGCTCATTCCGGAGTAATGTTCGTTAATTCCCAGCTGGCTGACAAACAACCCGAAAGAACCAAAAACAGAGAGATTGTAGATAAAGTCAAATCCGGTATACATGAATCCGCATAGAAAAACTGCAATCAGGAACGAAACAATCTGGTTCCCAGATACAGCCGATGCAAAAATACCGATGGATACAAAACCGGCTCCAAGGAAAAACAATCCTATATAAGAGCCCCATGTTCCGCCTACATCAAGATTGCCGGGCGGCATACCAAGATTATAAACCGTATAATAATAAATCAGCGTAAGCAACACTGCAAACATTACCAATACAACTCCTGACAGGTATTTTGCCAGGATAATTTCCATATCGGTTACCGGCTTGGTAAGCAGCATTTCCATAGTTCCGGCTTTTTGCTCTTCAGCAAAAGAACGCATGGTAATGGCTGGGATCAGGAAAAGGAAAACCCATGGTGCCAGCATAAAATAGTTATCAAGGCTGGCAAATCCATAATCAAGGACATTAAACTGCTGAGGAAAAACCCAGAGAAACAGCCCGTTGACCAGCAGAAACACAATGATAACCGTATATCCTATCAATGAACTTAAAAATGTGCTGATCTCTTTACGTAATAATGTATACATGCTTAAAGGCCTTTCGGTTAGGAGGCGCAAAAATAAGGAATTTAGGCGTGTATAGCACCCGATAAATAACATACCGGTATGTTATTTTTATGTCCTGAGCTATATACTTTTGAAAAAGGACAAATTTGACTTATTTAAAATCATTTGATATAACTTATGAACAATAGATTATTCTCTCATTTTTTAAAGATTTAGAGAAGTCAGCATCGGATCAGGAGAAATGACAACAAATGTTGTGATGAGTTTTTTATAATTTAGTATCTATCACAGTATATTTATATGAAACACTTTATTGAATTGAAATCTTGCGGGTAATAAATCCATCTTCAGTTTTAACACTGACAAAATATATACCTGCATCAAATGCCGATGTAATGATTTGCATTTGATACCCATTGTAGCTGTTAGAATAAACTAATTGACCGGTAAAATTGAGTATCCGCACTGAAGTAAATAAGATGTTCGATTCAATGTTGAGAATGTCGGTACAAGGATTTGGAAACATGTTCACCATTCGGTCAGATTGTTCATCATCATCAATCGACAAAGAAGTCGTTATACAATTTGATACTGATTCGCCATCTACATACAATGCTGAAATGCAATACTTGTAAAACCCATTAACCAGTTGGCTGTCAATATAAAACAAATCATTAGTCGTGTTCAAAAATACGCCATCACGATATATATTGTAACCGGTTACATTACCTGAAGTATTAGGAACTTCCCAACGGAGCATCATGTTTTCCCCTAATGCAGTGTAATTTACGTTTTGAGGGCTTGCCAGCGGAGCTAATGGCTGAAGAGTTCCTGTAAATTTGAACATTCCACCTTGGTTAGAGTTAACACTAAAGCCGCCAGCCCAGCCAGTACGGTTATTCACCCAATCTGTAACTACGTATTGTGTAGTTTCAGTGCCTTTGAATAATTGCCATGTATGTCCGCCATCAAAACTGTACGAGGCACCTTTTGCATTTTCACCAACTCCTGTGCTTACCCAGGTATTTTCCGTTCCATTAACATATTCTAAATCTAATGCCAATACCGGCCCCCTGGCGGCGACTGATTGCCATGTTATACCTCCGTCGGATGTCTCAGACAGAGCACCAATGTTGGCTGAGTCTCTGTTCTGCACAATACCGTGAAGATGAGTCGCAAATACCACATCAATTAATTTATCTGAAAAAGTTGTAACTGATACATCCCAACTAAGACCTTTATCATTCGACCGGAATACACGTCCTTTATTTGTTGCAAACCATATATTATTTCCAACAGACGAATAATAACCAGCTGTGCCATATTCGTCTGAAACAGGATCAGGAAGATTAGCCGCCGGTACCGCCAGCCAGTCAATACCGCCATTACTGGTGGTATAGCATTCGAACTCCCCATTAATTGGATCACCCATGCACCATCCTTCTTTTTTATTAAAAAAATGAACCACATTAGGAAACGATGTCGCATTATTGAATGAAGCTGAAGTTTGCCTGTCCCAGGTCAATCCTCCATTACGTGTAATATATATACCCCGTGGATTACCAGGCCAAGCGTTCATTGAATACATTGGGCAATAAGCAGTATCAGCATTAAGTGCGAAGATCATTGAAGGAAGTAGCCCAACACTGTTGGTAATGATACCTGGTATCCAGGTTCCTCCTCCATTAATAGTGCGGGTGAATTTCTGGTTCAAATAAAAATCCTGCAAACTGCCATCATATGAAGTAGCCCATGCCACATTTGAATTAACAGCATTTATGTATTGAATCCTTTTACCAAAGCTAAAACCACTAACCTGGGGGCTCCAATTATTAATACCAATAGTTACCGGAAAGCTAACAGTATCTGTTGCATTTAAAGCTACTACTTTTAAAGTGTGGAAGCCTAGCCCAATAGTATTGGCATTCCACCCAAAATTGAATTTATTATAGCTGGTTGAATGAATTTCAGTAGAGTCAACGAACAGCTTAACGGTTGTAGCGAAACCTTCAAGAACGCTAACGTCAATCGCTAACCGCGAATCAATTGTAAATGTTTGATTATTGGTTATGTTTGTTATTCGTGCAACCAGGTTAGGATTGCCTGGTTTAATACCTATAACAACTGAATTATCCTGATTCGGCAAATATCCATTAGGATTTAGCGAACCTATTGTATAATAGCCATTTGCAGAGCCTGACCAGCCCCAGTTCATATGGAATTTGTTATCGCTGCTTCGGTAACCATCGCATACCCAGGCATGGCCAACCTTAGTATCATTACCGGAATAATATACTGGCCTTCCTGCTTCAAGTTCCGACCTGATCAAATTGTTCCATTCGGTTCCGGTAAAATTGTTTTGCTTTTTATATGAAATAGTTAAAGGATCATAGTTGAAGTAAGCCACGAGTGCCCACGGAACATCTTGACTAATAGCCCCGGAGCCCTCACGATCATAATTCATATTTACAGCTACACCTGAATGATACATAATAGTTGCAACACTTTGATTGGCCGATTTCACACTATTTGGCATTGCTGCCCAGCTGTAATGAGTTGTATCAAAATTAGCATACTGTTGATAGTATTCATGATGGTAGTATGAGTGTGAAAGGTAGCCATGCTCAGGGAAACTATGATATTTCATAAGCTGACTCATTGTTGTTGCTACGCAGCCAGTCCACACATGGTCACATGAACAACTCGCATAAGGACAAAGTTCATTGTAATAACAGTTTTGATCCCAGGTGGTAGTAAGTAAAGGACCAACTTCTGTTAAAGAATTTCTGAGTGTATTTGATCTGGCTTTATTCCATTCCTCTAACGTTTGAGTATTATCGATATTAGAAGTGATGATATCTGTAATTTGCTGATTATACTCATTAAACCAGTATTTAACTGACGGATTGCTCATTTCGCTATCGAAATATCCGGTGTCCGATACTGCTAATATTGGAATAACAGCATCATCAGCAGAAACAATAACAAAGCCACCACCACTATAATTGAAAACATAATAGGTAGTAATTCCCTTAAAGGAGTTACTGAAAGAATCAACAAGTTCCAGATTCTTTAGTTTTACACCCTGTTTGTAGAAATTATCAGCTACCAGCCGAGCCGATTCAATTGTCACAGACTTTGAAAAGGACATAAGTGAAATTAACATGAATGCGAAAAACACTAATAATACTCTCATAATTAATAATTTAAACTTAATTGTATACAACGATTTATAATGCAAATATATTGGTTTTTCATTATTTCTAAAGTATAATTAAAAAATATATCCAACTTGACTTTGATCTGGTTACCTGGATTTAGTGCAGGATACAGATTGATTCACGGGTACACATTGCTATTTTTAAACCTTTTTAAATTTCCTAACACCTAACTTGCCAATCAAGTCATTTCATTCAATAAAATCAATTATTTGACTATCCATTGGAAAATTTGAGGAACAAAGATTTGGTTATAGAACTTTTATGAATGAATAAGTAAACAAAACCTATTACACTATTCAAATACAATTAACTAATAAACAATGAATAACAAAAAATATTTCTTTATCCATGATCCGTAACAATCTGATCAAGAATATAACCATTCAATAATCAGCCCATTTCCAGTGTGATCAATATAACCTCAGCTGCGCAATTAAACCTAACCGGCATTCCGCTTACACCAACTCCTTTTGAAGTGTAGCCTTTCATTTTACCTATTTCCCATTGTCCTTGATTAAACTGCTTGCCTTCAAACTGATGACTTAGTATAGGAGTTCCTTCTTTGAGGCAAATCTGGCCGCCATGCGTATGACCGCATAAATAAAGACTGTATTTATTTGCTGCAGCAACATTTGCTAATTCCGATGTGTGAACCAATGCAATCTTGAAATCATAACCCGCTGTTTCTAGGCACAGTGCTGCCTGTTCGGTATAGAAATTAAAAGGATCATCTGTACCTGTAA
>JAIFMH010000291.1 GCA_020048595.1 Bacteroidota bacterium
AAACAATTGATATTCAATAATTTTATAGAAAATCAAAAATCTCCTGTTTTGAGATACTCCCGACTTCAGACTTCCGACTCCCGACTTCATTCCCCCTTTTTCACTATATCTTCTTTTGATGCTCTCCCGTTTCCCGACTCCTGTCTTCCGACTTCCGTCTCCCGTCTTCCATCCCCTTTTTCCCCTATCCCCCTTGCTTAAAACCCAAAACCTTCACCAATTCCATATCTTTTTCCTATTTTTAATCGCAATTTTACAACCCTTATAAGATAATCCTGTCATTATAACTAAAACGTGGGACCGGCAGCTTGAATCAGGAGAGTAGCGACATACACAGGCAAGTGGTTGAGGCATGTAAAGCCGGTGACCGGAAGGCATATAACGAGTTATACAATTCGTATGCTAAGGCTATGTATAATATCTGCTACCGCATGATGAACAATGCCGAAGAAGCCAAGGACCTGCTGCAGGAAAGTTTTGTTGATGCTTTCCGACGCATTGAATCCTTCCGGTTCGAATCCACGTTCGGTGCCTGGCTTAAAAAAATTGTACTCAATAAATGTATCAATGCACTCGAAAAACGAAAGATTGTATGGGCAGACGAAGAAATATCTGAAGTGCATGGTATAACAACCGATGAAGATACCATTGATGAGGATGAACTGCGGTTAAGCGTTGAGAGAGTAAAAAAAGCCATGAATAGTTTACCCGAAGGAGCACGTATTATTTTTTCGCTTTACCTGCTCGAAGGGTATGACCATACAGAGATTTCGGAGATCTTGCATATTTCGGAATCCACATCAAAAACACAGTTTATGCGTGCACGCCTGATGGTAAAAGAAATGCTGCTTTCGATGCCTGCACAGTAATGCAAAAAAACAAAACAATGAAAGAGGATAAATTAGAACAATTCGTACGAAATAACGCTGATGAGTTCAACAGCCTTGAGACACCTGAATTGGCATGGGAAGCCATTGAAAAAAAGCTTCCTGCGGCGAAACAGGTTCCTGTCAGGAAAATATGGCCATATGCATGGAAAGCGGCAGCTGCAATTCTGATTTTTGCTTCGGCATGGTTACTGAATGATTATACAGATTATAAAAAATCATCCGGGGATAATTCTGCGTCGTCATCCGTTGCGTCTAATCCTGATCTCACCGAATTATCGGATGCAGAAGCCTATTATACGTCGCAGATCTACAGCAAACAGGCTGAACTTGCATCCTATGCAAAGGAACACCCGGAAATTATCGATGACCTAAAAAAAGAATTCGTCGAAATGGATAAAGACAAAGAAGAGCTTAAAAAAGATCTCACCGAAAGCAATGCCGACGAAAAAGTTATTGAAGCCATTATCCTGTCGTACAGGGTTAAAATTGAAATTTTAGATCAGATGCTTACCGAACTCCGCAAGGCAAAAGAAAGTAACGTTAACCAAAAACCTGTTGAAACGAGTCTGTAATCATATTTATCGGATACAAATTGAGCACAATTATGAAAACAAAAATCCCTATCATACGAATTCTTTTCTTCCTTGTAATCTTCGTACCGTCATGGTCAGTTGCACAGACTTATTCGGAAAAACGAGAGCAGGGCAAGAGTTTTAAGCTGAAAAGCGGCACAGTAATACAGATCACGAATAAGTATGGAAATGTAAATGTAATGCCATGGGAAAAGGATTCGGTGAGGATTGAAGTAAGCATGTCAGCACAATCCAAGCAGGCAGCCAAAGTGGTTAAAATACTTACGTCTATCGATTGCGAAATGATGTCGACAGCCAATTCGATAAGTGCTCGCACGGTGTTTTACGACAATAGCGCTACGTTTTGGAAAGATGTGGTTTCGTATGCGGGCCAGGTGATAAACACCAGCAATAACCTGCAGATCAATTACACTGTTTATATGCCGGTAACTCACGACATTAAAATTGATAATAAATTTGGAAATGTATATATGGACAGTCATATCGGAAAAGCTGACATAACGGTTTCGAACGGCGATGTTCAGGCACGGAATTTCAGCGGAGACTTAAAGCTGAAACTCGAGTTTGGCTCGGCGAACTTCCAGGATGCAGGTGATGCGCAGCTTAACATCAATTATTCAGATCTCACTGCCCGAAAAATCAATAAGCTGAACCTGAGCAGCCGTTCTTCAACCATTGATATAGAAGAAACCGGTGCAATAGAATTGGTTTCATCGCGCGATAAACTCACTGTAAAATCAGGGCATTCACTGAGTGGCGAAGCTTCTTTTTCCCGTATCCGTATCAACGAGCTGGAAGCCATGTGTACTATGAATACAAAATATGGCGAACTTAGACTGAATTCAATAGCGCGCGATTTCCGCACAATTCATGTTAAATCCGATTATACTGATGTATTCCTGGGATTTAATCCTTCAGATTCTTATTCTGTCGATCTGATTTATGATACAAAAACCAGCCTTAATATTTCTGCCCCAATCAATAATCTGTTAAAAAAGGAAACCCTTAATGCCAAACTTGGAACTGTTCAGGCTAGCGGGAATATTGGTAAATCAGGTACTTCGCATGTATCAGTAACGGCAAAAGCAGGATCATTGTCCGTGCTGAATAAGTAACTCTCTTTGCCGGTGTTAATCGGAGTGCGACTTTGAGTCACGCCCCCGGCAACTCCTCCCCACTCTTAATTTTCTTACAAGGTTTGGCATGCTTCAAATTGCTGAGTAGCGTGAGCTATGTATTCATTGCACTTACTGGTGAAACACTTCAATTTTTTTGCAAACTTTTCCAACCCTTTATAAAATCACCTGTCATTAGTTAAAACAGAAATTCAAAACCAATGAAAGCAGTAGAAAAACCACAGATTATACTCTATACAACGCTTCTGATTTTGCTCTTATTAATTGCCATAATACTTACCCTGTCAGGCTGTACCAGCGAGCGCATTGAAGGCAACCGCGAACTCATCACCCAGGAACGCAATACGCAACTGTTTAGCGAAGTAGTTTCATCGGGAAGTTTTAGTGTACAAATTATCCCGGCAGTGGAAACCCGGATTGTTTTAAAAGGAGAATCAAATATATTGCCTTACCTGAGTACCTATTCAAATGGCAATACACTCACTCTTAAATACAATGATGGCTATAACATGCATGAACATTATCCGGTTGAGGTGTTCCTCTACACTCCGGTTCTGCAAGCTGTAAAACTTTCCGGTTCCGGTATGGTGGATTGCGGCAGTTTCAGAGCTGATGCCATAAGTCTGAATATTTCAGGCTCCGGAGGAATCAACGGTGTTTTTGAAGCGGAGGAACTGTTTGCAGTAATTTCCGGTTCAGGAAATATGGATCTGACAGGGACAGCAATGAATGGCACACTTAATATTTCCGGGTCAGGAAACATCAATGCACAAAACCTGTTACTGGAAAATTGTACGTCCAATATTTCAGGAAGCGGAAACATAATGACCAAAGTAACCGGAAACCTTACTGCCACAATCTCGGGCAGCGGCAGCGTTTACTATCTTGGAAATCCTGTTGTTAATACACATATTTCCGGTTCAGGAAATGTTGTAAAGTATTAGGGGAATAATTAATAGTCCAAAAACACTAAGAAGAATATTTGAGTAAGGGAGTGGGAGGATTGCAGCTGCAAAATATCACTCGATATGTAACCAAACGATTCCAATCCACGTCATAAAAGCAATCATATCTAATAACAATAAATTTAATTCATGTGAAAAAGACATTTACCATTTTTATAGTCATTTTGCTTACTGCTGTCGGGGCAATGAGTCAGAATTACAAGCAAGCCGCCGGTTTGCGACTGGGTGCATCAGGAGGAATTACTTATCGCCGGTTGTTTGGCGCTGATGTAGCAGGCGAAGTTATGCTGCTGGGTCAAAATCACGGAACATCAGTCGTGTTTCTTTTCGAGAAGCAAAAACCGGCAGTCCTGTTCGACGATCTAAACCTCAATTTCATTTATGGAGCCGGTGCACATATCGGAGGAGCCAATCATAATTACAATTGCAATGATCCTTACGATCACAGTTATTATTACAGTGGCTATAATACCTTACAGTTCGGATTCGATGGATTTGCTTCGTTCGAATACCTGATTCCACGATATCCCATTGCGCTGAGCCTCGAAACCAAACCCTATTTCGAGTTTTTCGATGACCATAACTTTGGAATTCATTTGTTTGTAATTGCATTCGGGGCGCGATTTGCATTTTAATGCACTCTTTTAAGCGATTAAAAATCTCAATGTCTATAAAAATCTGAAAATTAATAAACAACAACAGAAACCCATGAAAAACTGTAAATTCCTCCTTCTGATAATTGCTTTATATCTTACCAGTGCTGCTTATAGCCAGGACACACTTCGGCTGTTCGGTCACAAAGAAAGCCAGAAATCCAATCCTGTACCTGATACAGTTCCGGCAACACAACAAGTGTATGTTTCTAATCCCAACGAAATACAAACTATCACCGGTCCGGGGCGTAACGTAGGTTTTTATTTCGGATTCCGTTCGGAGTACTCGCAAATAGCCGGTTACGATGCTTTTGGTGCCGGCGGTACTTTTGCTATGATCGCTAACCATGGAATGGCAATTGGTTTTTCCGGAAAAGGATTTTTCTCAGAACCCTATGAAAGAATCCCTGGTTCAAATACAAGCTACAGTTATACAGGAGGATATGGCGGTTTCCTGATAGAACCAATCCTCTTTCCTAAATTCCCTGTACATGTTTCGTTCCCGATACTTCTCGGAGCTGGAGGCATTGCCAGAAGCACTCTTGTCAATTACGATTATCCTTATGATTATACCGAAGTGTTTGTTGAAGATGCCGAAGCATTCCTGATAGCTGAGCCCGGCATGGAAATCGAATTTAACATTACGCGCTGGATGAGGCTGGGGCTTGGAGCCAGCTATCGGTTTACCAGTTCTCTGGAACCAACAAGCTACGAGTCGAATCCCCTGAATGGATTTACCGGAGGATTTTCATTAAAATTCGGAAAATTCTAAAGGGCAACCAATTGGATAAAACTTTACCCGTTGATGCTGATTCCGATTTTGGATCACATCAACGGGTTTTTTGTGATTTATTTCCAGGGATACAGTTAGTTGTAATCCGGAATCTATTCAGATTTCCAATCCTCTCTCTACCCTGTTGTTTCCATAACACTCAGCATCCGGGGAGGACTTGTTAATAATGATTTATCGTTAAGAGAAAAAACCAGGAACCGGAATTGTAAATTTCCTCCTAGTAACGCATTACCAAATTGGAGTTTGGAAGAGCAGGGATTAGTGCCGTCTTAAAAAACAAAGTCTTGAGTAATCGCGATTTCCAATCGCATCAGAGAAAGTGTAACTTTGCTACCCTAAAAAAAGTGTTTTTTGGAGCAAATCTCGACCATACAACGACTTAAACACTGCGTAACTTCTGCCTTTCCCAAAGGCATGAAAACTGCCTGGTGGCTTATCAAAATTACTGTTCCGGTTTCATTTGGCGTAATGCTGCTCGACTATTTCGGTGTTTTAGCCCTGATGGCGCAATATACCGGGCCGGTTTTCAGGCAAGTGGGATTACCGGGTGTTTCAGCAATTGTTCTTGTTACAAGTATTTTCACCAATATTTACTCTGTAGTTGCAGTGCTTTCATTGTTACAGCTTCCAATGCGCGAAGGCATTATACTGGCAACCATGTGCCTGGTTTCACACGGATTTTTAATAGAAACTGCGGTAATGAAACGTACCGGTTCATCAGCAATTCGAATGCTGTTGCTTCGGCTTACAGGAAGTTTTGTTATTGGCTGGATGCTTAACCTGATTATGCCCGGAAGCATTTCAACAGCCACACAAAGTATTATTCAGCAGCATCAGGAATTTGGTATCGTGTTTATGCACTGGCTCAGCTCCATTTCTCAAACGACGTTAAAAATCCTTATCCTGGTAAATATACTCCTGGTCTTCCAGCGGATACTCGACGAATTCGGCTGGATCGGTGCCATTGAAAAACCTTTGTCTCCATTTATGAAGATAATGGGATTGCCACAGAGTACAACCTTGTCGTGGGTGGTTGCCAACCTGATCGGGCTGGCATATGGCTCAGCCATTATGATCGACGAATCGGAAAAAGGCAAAATGAACCGCGAAGATGCCGATTTACTGAATCACCATGTTTCGCTATCGCATTCGCAACTCGAAGATCCTTTGCTGTTTTTAACTCTCGGTTACGCCATTCACTGGCTTATCTGGCCCCGGATAATTCTGGCTATTGCTGCAGTATGGCTTCGTAAAGCAGAACTAAAAATTACTGCAATTTATAGAAGTAAAAGAGTACCGGTATAACTTCCCAATTCCTTTATTACAACCTTTAGTCCTGATTTGTTGGAGCAGCCTTTCCAGTTCCAACAAATGTAGTTTCTGAACTATGTTAAGCGCTTAACCCTCAGTATCTTTAAGGGAATCGCATTTTTTAATTTACCTCTTTGCTCTTAACATTTGCATATGTTACTAAGATTTATAACTTTGCAACCCATTTATCTCTGAATAACAGTTTCAATCACAATAAATTTACTTTTAAAATGAGAGTCTACAAGACAAGCGAAGTAAGAAATATTGCACTTATTGGTGGAGCCAAAT
>JAIFMH010000028.1 GCA_020048595.1 Bacteroidota bacterium
AACGTGTTTCCGTTCAAGGCACAGGAATGGGGCTGCCATCGCATATGATTTATGCCAGCAAAACATGTCAGGAATTGTTCTCATTATTACTCACCAGCCAATTCGGGGGTATTGCGGCTGGTAAATTGCTGGTACTTGCTTATACAAATATAAGCTAATATTCGTGTTTTAGGCTATTAAATATCAAAGCTTTAACGCACTGTTTCAAAGAAAGTCAGCTTTTTTATTTAAACTATTGATAATAAATATCTTAACACAAAGTTCAAGTTGTAAAGAACTGTTACTGAATTGAAAGATAATAATGTACAACAGCTTGGATTTTGTAAGTATCTTTGCACCCTTATTTTTATTGGAATGAGTATACATATTGAAGCAAAACAAGGCGAAATCGCTGATTTCGTATTACTTCCGGGCGATCCTTTACGGGCTAAACATATTGCTGAAACTTTATTAACCAATGCCGTATGCTATAACAATGTACGCGGAATGCTGGGTTATACCGGTTATTACAACGGAAAACGTGTTTCCGTTCAAGGCACAGGAATGGGGCTGCCATCGCATATGATTTATGCCAGCGAACTAATTAACGATTATAAAGTCAAAACACTTGTACGTATTGGCACATGCGGAGGATTGCTCGAAGATGTAAAACTTCGTGACGTTATTCTTGCTGTAAGCGCATCAACCGATTCATCATCAGTAGCCAGACATTTTCCGGGTATGACCTTTGCCCCAACTGCAAGTTATCGCCTCTTGCAACTGGCTTCGGCAAATGCTGCAAAAATGAAAATGCCTATCAAAGCTGGCAATATACTTTCATCCGACCTTTTCTATCATTTTCCTGAAGAAGGTGATGCTTACGAACTTTGGCGACGCTACGGAACCCTGGCTGTTGAAATGGAATCAGCCGGGCTGTATATGCTTGCTTCCCGACTGGGAGTTGAAGCACTTGCGCTTTTAACCGTAAGCGACCACCTCCTCACCGGTGAGCATGTAAGTGCTGAAGAAAGACAACTTAACTTTACAAATATGACTAAGCTCGCACTTTCGCTGGCTGAGTAAAATTTTTACGATTGACGAAGTACGATTGACGAAGTACGATTAACGAATAACGAATAACGATTTTCAATAATCCATCTGCCCCATTCGTACCTCGTACATTACAAATCGCAAATTTCAAACAACCTCACTTTTATGCCCTGGTTAATCCTCTTTTTTGCCGGCTTGTTCGAAATTGTCTGGGCTGTTGGCATTAAATATACCGAAGGCTGGACAAGGTTCTGGCCGGCAGTATTTACCGTATTTGCAATGGCTGCTTCCTTTTACCTGCTCTCAATTGCTTTAAAGAATATCCCTATGGGAACTGCTTATGCAGTCTGGACAGGCATCGGCACAATCGGAACTGTGATTTATGGAATTGTGTATTTCAAGGAGCCTACCGATCTTCTGCGTATCGTTTGTATATTACTTATAATTTCAGGAATAGTAGGATTAAAAATCCTGGCAAAATAAATCAGGTTGCAATGCAATCAGGATGAGTTTATTGATCACTGATACAAAATAAAACCGGGGAAAATCCTTATATCTCTATTCCTAATTATCCCGACATTCCTAATTTATTGTATAATTGCACTTATTATCAAATAACAGAAAACTACATTACCCTATGTCGAAAACCATATTTATCACAGGAGCCACAAGCGGATTTGGAAAAGCCTGTGCACACGCTTTTGCTGCCGGTCATAACCGTTTAATACTTACAGGCCGCAGAGCAGACAGATTAGAAATAGAAGCCTCCGTTCTTCGCGAAAAATACAACATTGAAATCCTGACTTTAAATTTTGATGTGCGCGACCGTGATGCCGTAAAACTGGCCGTTGATAGTATCCCCGGCGACTGGCGCAATATTGATATCCTAATAAATAACGCGGGTCTGGCAGCCGGCAGCGATCTGATTCAGGATGGCAATATGGATGACTGGGAGCAAATGATAGATACCAATGTAAAAGGACTCCTTTACATAACTAAAAATATTTTTCCACTCTTGTTGCAAAGCAAATGCCCTCATATTGTAAATATAGGTTCTATTGCAGGCAAGGAAGTTTATGCTAAAGGAAATGTATATTGCGCAACTAAATTCGCTGTTGATGCTCTAACACGGGCTATGCGCATTGATATGCTTGCCCATGGAATAAAAGTTTCGCAGGTTGCTCCCGGAGCAGCTGAAACAGAGTTTTCACAAGTCAGGTTTAAAGGCGATCTGGATGCAGCAGCAAATGTGTATAAAGGTTTTTCTCCGTTACAAGCTGAAGATATTGCAAATGCCGTTATCTGGATAACCGAATTGCCGGCACATGTAAACATAAATGATATGGTAATTATGCCAACAGCCCAGGCAAGTCCGGGCTATGTGCATAAAGTACTATAGCCCTGACCGGCTTTCCGGGAATTCAATTAACTTTCCCGCTTATATAAAAATGTATTGTTCATAAGTTCTTGCTTTTGAATAATAATTCATATTTAATAATTTGGCTATCTTTACAACTCATCGAAAACTCCAAGCAACTTTATGCAAGACGTTACTCGCTTATTTGACATTCTGCCTCATTATTTAAAATCATATAAACCGAAAGATGATGTGCTGGCAGGCAAGGACAACGGCCAATGGGTAAAATACTCAATCAACGAATACATTTCTGCAGCCGATAACATAAGTTTTGGCCTTTTGAAACTCGGTGTACTGCCAGGGGATAACGTTGCAACCATTTCGGGAGGCAGACCGGAATGGAATCTTGTTGACATGGGTATTCAGCAGGCAGGTGCACTGCATGTCCCGATTTACCCTACAATAAGCGAAAAAGATTACAAATATATTCTTGCTCATGCCGGAGTAAAGGTGATATTTGTTTCGGGTTGGGATACGTATCGTAAAATTGAGCATATTGTTGGCGAACTCGAAGGATTGCTGGGGGTGTATTGCTTTAAAGAAACTCAAGGAGTAAAACCACTCGGGGAACTTATTACACTAGGCCGGGAAAATCCTGAACCGGCTAAAATTGAGTCAATCAAAACTGGAATAAAAACGGATGATCTTGCAACGATCATATACACTTCAGGCACTACTGGCCATCCAAAAGGGGTTATGCTTACGCATTCCAATATTATCTCCAATTTCATGGCCGTTAAAGAAATTCCACCTATAGGCGAAGAGGGACGGGCTTTGAGCTACCTGCCTTTGTGCCATATTTATGAGAGGATGCTGGTTTATTTGTATCAATATCTAGGGATCTCGGTTTATTATGCTGAAAGCCCTGCCACCGTTGGCGATAATCTTCGCGATATTAAGCCTCATATCCTGTCGACAGTTCCCCGTTTACTCGAAAAAGTATTCGACCGTATCATGAACTCAGGCCGTAAGCTTACAGGTGTGAAGAAAATGATTTTCTTCTGGGCCGTGAATGTTGGAAAGCACTATGAGCTCTACGGCGCTAAAGGTCCGTATTATGGATTGAAATTAAAAATTGCCCGGAAACTTGTGTTCAGCAAATGGCAGGAAGCTCTTGGTGGAAACCTGAAAGTAATTGTTAGCGGTGGAGCTGCTCTGCAGCCAAGATTAGCTCATATTTTCTGGGCTGCAGGCATTCCTGTGCTTGAGGGGTACGGATTAACTGAAACATCACCCGTAATTGCTGTAAATAATTTTGAGCCAAACGGGGTTAAATTCGGCACTGTAGGTCCGATTCTTAGAAATACAACGGTCAAAATAGCGGAAGACCATGAAATACTCTGCAAAGGCCCCGGTTTGATGCAGGGATATTATAAAGAACCGGAACTAACAGCAGCAGCCATTAATCAAGATGGCTGGTTTCATACGGGCGACCTCGGACAAATTGAACCCGAAGGACATTTAAAAATCACAGGCCGTAAAAAGGAAATTTTTAAAACATCGTTTGGAAAGTATGTAAGTCCCGAACTGGTAGAAAATATGCTTAAAGAATCACCTTTTATTGATGCACTTATGGTTGTAGGCGAGAACCAGAAATACGCCGCCGCAATCATCGCTCCCGACTTTAACCACCTTCGCTCGTGGTGCGAAATAAAAGGAATACCATATACTTCAAATACTGAAATTGTAGCGCTCGAACGTATTCAAAAGCGTTTTCAGAAAGAAATCCATAAGTTCAACAAACATCTTGGAGCTACTGAACAGATAAAAGCGTTCGAACTACTCGACAGCGAGTGGACGGTTGATTCGGGTGAACTTACGGCTACGCTCAAACTCCGAAGGACATTTTTACACGGGAAATACGAAGCCATTATTAACAAGCTGTTTTAAGAAGCCCTTCAAAAATACGCCTGGTTTATCCCTTTATTAAATTAACATATTATCTTAATTTACATTTCTGTTTAAAAACTTTAAAGATCATGCAAAGAGTTTATTCTTTAATAGCGATATCGTTATTTCTATTTTCGTGTAATAAAGAGAACAATACTATTGATTTATCAGTTTTGCATTCTCATGATTTTATTGATTGTAATGTAAATGAATTCCCAAACAATATCTATACTCCAAACAATGATACGGTAAAGTTATCGTTCGAAAAGAAAGACACTTTAAAAATATACTATTTCAATTATGGAAATGGGAAAGTACTATCAAAAGTAGATACCGGCTTTATGAAATATGGAGTTTTAAATGGGAATGAAGTAGCTTTTGGATGGTTTCTGGATAAATACTTTCCCGGAATTAATTATGGAATTAGTTTACATTGGTATATTCAGGTTCTAAATCCTGACACAATAATCCTGAACAGTTATTCAAATACAGGTGAAATAACCGGGCATTGGGGTTATAAACCAATTTTAAAATAACGGCATACTGCAGTATTACAGCATTTTATTGGTATATTAGCAGAATACATTTACAATATTATATTTAACAAGTTAGACCGATGGACGGAGTTACCCGCATTTTCGATCTGCTTCAGGTAACCAGCCAGCTTTTCGAAGCCGGTGAACCTGTTTTTTACGGAAAGAAAGACGGTAAAGTTTTTACGATAGACAGTCAGGCTTATCACCGCAACAGTCATATTCTGGCTCATGCCTTGCTTGAATCCGGAATCAGACCAGGCGACAGGGTAGCCACAATAATTAATAACCGGCCTGAGTGGAATTATTTTGATATGGCTATCAGCCTGATTGGTGCTGTGCAGGTACCGGTTTATTCCACTGTGAGTGAAGATCAGATCAGTTACATTTTTACTGATGCAGCAGTCTCAGGGATTATTGTAAATGATGAAACGGTTTGGGCGAGAATACGGCCTGTTGTTGCAGGAGTTGCTTCCGTAAAAACGATTATTTCCATCGACCCTGCTGATGGACTAACTCATCTGAATGAACTGCTGGTTAAGTTCCAGACACACTATCCTGATAAGAAAGTGCTTAAGTCAGCAAACAGTATACATCCGGAAGATCTTTGTTCAATCATCTACACATCAGGCACCACCGGCAGACCCAAAGGAGTAATGCTTTCGCATAAAAACCTGGTGAGTAATTTTTTAGCTTTATCGGAAATCCTGAAACATCAGCCAGCCCGTAAAGCAGTCAGCGTACTGCCGTTATGCCATATTTACGAACGCATCCTGAATTATACGTATCAGAATTCAGGGACAGCAATATGGTATTTGGATGGTTTCGATAAGCTGCGTGAAGGCCTGGCCGAAGCGAAACCCGAGATATTCTGCGCCGTGCCGCGGGTAATGGAAAAACTTTTTGATGCCATCTTA
Organism: Bacteroidota bacterium; assembly: GCA_020048595.1. Taxonomy (GTDB): domain Bacteria; phylum Bacteroidota; class Bacteroidia; order Bacteroidales; family UBA4417; genus UBA4417. The sequence goes on from JAIFMH010000028.1 coordinate 5,787, forward strand.
TCAAAAGGAAGGAATTTAAAAGGAATAAAAAAACTGATTTTTTATAAGGCAATAGCAATTGGGCACCTTTATGAGCCTGAGGGAAAATTTTCTGCCTGGTATACCCTTCAGCTTGCACTTGCACGTAAATTGGTTTTCAAAAAATGGCATGATGCATTGGGCGGCAATCTTGTTTCAATCGTTTCAGGTGGAGCCAGCCTTAATCCAAGAATCTCTCGTACATTATGGGCAGCCGGATTTAAGATCATGGAAGGATATGGCCTTACTGAAACCTCACCGGTTGTGGCAGTAAGTAATTTTCAGAAAGGGGGTGTGCGAATTGGTACTGTAGGTCCTGTACTGCCCGACGTTGAAATAAAATTTGCCGATGATGGCGAAATTTTAGTCCATGGACCAAATGTTATGTTGGGCTATTACAACCGTCCCGACCGCACTGCAGAAGTGATTGACCCGGAAGGGTGGCTGCATACAGGTGATATCGGTCATTTGGTTGATAATAAATATCTACAAATAACGGACAGGAAGAAAGAGATTTTTAAAACCTCAGGTGGCAAATACATTGCGCCCCAGGTTCTCGAAAACCGATTTAAAGAATCTGCTTTTATTGAACACATACTGGTGGTTGGCGAAAACCGCAAACATCCTTCAGCCATAATAGTTCCGGCTTTCGAATATCTGATAGGCTGGTGCAGGGTAAAAGAAATACCATATTCTTCCGACGAAGATATAATCCGCCACTCACGTGTTATCCATCGTTTCGAAGAGGAAATCTACGAAATCAATCAACACTTCGGTCACCACGAACAAATTAAAAAATGGGAAATTCTTTCGGGAAA
>JAIFMH010000248.1 GCA_020048595.1 Bacteroidota bacterium
ACATTATTTCCGATGCGGATTGAATTAACATCACCGCGGATTACAGTGTTAAACCAAACGCTGCAATTGTCGCCCATAACAACATCACCAACGATAGTAGCATTTTCGGCAATAAATGTATTTTTGCCGATGATTGGGGCGATTCCTTTGATTGGATATATGAGAGGCATTTTGTTTATAATTTACGATTTATGATTTACGAATGACGATTTATGAATGACGATTTTAAATTTACGAATCGTACTTCGTAAATCTAAAATCGTACCTTTATTTAATCTTCCGGGCTAAAAACATTTACTTCATTATCATTTACCTTCGGATAGTCGATTGAGAAATGAAGTCCTCGACTTTCCTTACGCTCGAGTGCCATTTTTACAATAAGTGTAGCAACTTTTACCAGGTTCCGGACTTCACATATTTTATCAATCAAAACTGAGTGTTTGTAAAGTTCTTCAGTTTCACGCTCAAGTATGCTTAAGCGGTCTGCCGCTCTTTTTAGTCGCAGGTCGGAACGCACAATCCCAACGTAATTGGTCATTATACTCTGTAGTTCCCGCATGGTTTGTGTAATGAGTACCATTTCTTCATTCATTACAGTACCTTCGGCGTTCCAATCCGGAATTTCGTGACATAAACTGATATGCTTCAGTTTATTAGAAGCATCGATACAGGCACGGTGTGAGTATACCAGCGACTCAAGCAGCGAATTGCTTGCAAGGCGGTTTGCGCCATGCAAGCCGGTAGAAGAGCATTCGCCGGAAGCATAGAGGTTTATAATGGAACTTTGGGCCCATTCATCCACTTTAATTCCACCACAAGTATAATGTGCTGCAGGAACAATCGGAATCATCTCCCTGGTCATATCAATCCCGATAGTCAGGCATTTGGCATAAACACCGGGAAAATGGTCTATGAGCTGGTTGCGGTTGAGGTGACGGCAATCCAGGTACATATGATCTTCACCGCTTATCTTAAGTTCATTGTCGATAGCACGGGCAACAATATCACGGGGCGCAAGAGATAAGCGTTTATCGTATTTCTGCATAAACTCCTTGCCGTTTATATCCTTCAGTATTCCTCCAAATCCACGTAATGCTTCTGTGATCAGGAATGATGGTTTTTCTGTTGGATTATACAATGAAGTAGGATGAAACTGAATGAATTCCATCTTTTCAATAGTTCCTTTTGCCCTGTAAACCATTGCAATTCCATCACCGGTGGCAATCGGCGGATTAGTGGTAGTAGCATACACATTGCCTGCACCGCCTGAAGCCATCAAAGTAATCTTTGCAAGTATTGTATCAATACTATTATTTGTGCGATCGAGCACATATGCGCCGTAGCAGGTAATATCAGGGGTACGTCGGTTTACATACATTCCCAGGTGGTGCTGAGTAATGAGTTCAACCGTAAAATGATTTTCAAGAATTTCGATATTCTGATCCTCGAGTGCCCTTGCAAGTAGTGTTTCTTCAATCTCAAGCCCGGTCTGATCCTTATGATGGAGAACACGAAACTCCGAGTGTCCGCCTTCTTTTGCAAGGTCATATTGGCCGGCTGCGTTTTTATCAAAGCTTACACCTTGAGCTATAAGTTCTTTTATTCTTTCAGGAGCTTCGGTAATTGTTATTCTGACTGCTTTTTCATCGTTCAGATCATCACCGGCAATCAGAGTGTCCTGGATGTGTTTTTCATATGTATCAGGTGTGTACATTACTGCTGCAATCCCACCCTGGGCGTATTTTGTGGCAGTTTCGTCTGCTTTACTTTTAGCTACAATACAAACTTTTCCATATTTTGCTGCTTTTAAGGCAAAACTAAGTCCGGCAATACCAGTTCCGATAACCAGGAAATCAACTTCTCGTCGCATAATAAAAATAGATAGACTACAAAATTAACAATTAACGGCCGTCTTTGATTGGAATATATGTTTATTAAGCCTTTTCTCCTGATTATATTGTATTTGTAAGGATAAACCTCTGAGAAGATATTGATTTACACTCCAATTCTGCCAGATAGTGTTTTCAGGAATTGATTTAAGTTGATTTCAGATTTCTATTACAAGGAATTCATGGTGCTGTCAGTTCTGTATGAGTTAAATATACATGGAATCTTTATAGGGAAATGGAGATTTTAAATGTTGAATGGGGAGGACAATACAGAATTACCTGATAGAATTAAGCCCTGTCAGAAGGTAATTCTGGCAGGGCTCAGTTTTGGGATTAGCAGGAGTATGACTTGAATTTGCTTTCCAACTATATACCGAGTAACACTTTCACCGGCTCACTCCCTTCAAACAGCATTTTGGCCGGATTTTCCAATAAATCTTTAACCATTACCAGGAAGCTTACCGATTCGCGTCCGTCAATTACACGGTGATCGTAGGATAAAGCTACATACATCATTGGTGCAATCACAACCTGTCCGTTCACGGCAATAGGTCTTTCGATTATATTATGCATCCCGAGGATGGCGCTTTGCGGCGGATTCAGAATGGGCGTCGACATCATAGAACCAAAAACTCCGCCATTGGTGATGGTAAAAGTGCCGCCGGTCATTTCTTCAAGTGTGATCTTGTTTTCGCGGGCTTTGCCGGCAAGTTCCTTTATACGGAGTTCGATCTGCGAAAGCGATAGTGATTCTGCGTTGCGGATTACCGGAACTACCAATCCTTTTGGAGCGCTGACTGCAATACCTACATCCGCATATTTATGAAAAATAAGTTCGTCGCCGTCGATCATGGCATTAACCTGTGGGAATTTAGCTAAAGCAATTGTTATCGCTTTAGTGAAGAACGACATGAAACCAATTCCAACTCCGAATTGTTCCTTGAATTTATCATTGTATTGCTTTTTCAGGCTCATGATCTGACTCATATTCACTTCGTTGAATGTAGTGAGCATGGCAGTTTCATTTTTAACGCTCACCAATCGCTGGGCAAGTTTTATACGAAGTGTCGACATTTTTTTGCGTTCAACTTCACGTGAATTTTCAACTGCTGCCGGTTGAAATGCAGGTAAAGCAGAAGCTTTTCCAGTACTTGCATCCAACACATCCTGTTTGGTTATCCGCGTATGTCCAAGTTGTTCGAGTACTTCGCGGCCTGTGAGATGTTTTTCCTCCATTATTTTGCGGGCAAGCGGAGTAATTTTCAAATCAGAATCAACTGGAGCCGGTACGGAAACGTGTTTGATTTCAAGTTCAATTGTTTGTGGTAGTGCTTCCGGTCTCTTTTCAGTGACCGAAGCGGCTATTCCTTCCGGTGCTTTGGCATCACTGTCAATTTGTGCAATTACAGTACCGATACTTACAGTTTCACCTGCTTCAACCAGAATGGTGACGACACCTGCAACTTCAGCATTAACAGTAAGCGTAGCTTTATCAGAATCAATTTCAGCAATTTCAACATCTTTTGCTACATAGTCGCCGTTTTGCACCAGCCAGTTTGCAACCTGAACTTCTGTAATCGATTCTCCCGGAGTCGGGGCCTTAATATCTATGATCATATTCTATTTATTTTCTTTTGTTCAAATGGCTTCGCTGTTCAAAAGTTCAAATGTTTCACGTTCAAGGTTCAATGTTCAAGGTTCAAAGTTCAAATGTTCAATGTTCAAATATTTAAATGTTCACTTGTTCAAATGTTCACTTCTACCCTCATTCGCTTTTACCCAATCCCAGGGTAATTTTTTTTTCTGAAACCTTAACTTTCTCAACTTCCCCATTTCCCCATTTCCCCATTTCCCATATTCCATTTTCCTTTTCACTATTCACTTTCCCTACGTCTTCCATTCTTTCGGTGCACACAACATCTTACACGTTAGGTTACGGTTTTCGCAGGTACAATCTCCAAAAGCTTTATCAATAATTTTAGCCTGCCGCTGAACATGAAGTTTAGGCGAACCTGTTGCCGGACTCCCACTTTCGGGACGTGCAACAAGCAATAATTTTACACCTTTAAAATGACGAAGTATAAACGACCATGCGCCCATATTGGCAGGTTCTTCCTGTACCCAGGCAAATTTGGTTGCGTTAGGATATCTTTTCATAATATCCAGCAACTGTTGTAATGGGAATGGATAGAGTTGCTCAACACGTACAAAGGCGATATTGTTATGTTCGCGCTTGCGCCGCTCGGCAATCAGGTCGTAATATACTTTACCGTTACAGAAATTTATTCGGGTAATTTCCGATGGATTGGCTGTATCATCATCAATAACTTCCTGGAATGATCCTTTTGACAGTGCGGCTACAGGAGAAATACATTCAGGATACCTCAGCAAACTTTTAGGCGTAAAAACGATCAAAGGTTTACGGAAATCGCGGTGAACCTGGCGGCGCAGTAAGTGGAAGAAGTTTGCCGGTGTAGTGCAATTTGCTACCTGTATATTATTATCGGCACATTGTTGCAGGAAGCGTTCCATCCGGCCACTCGAATGTTCAGGACCCTGGCCTTCGTACCCATGCGGAAGAAGCATTACCAGTGAGTTCATTACGCGCCATTTTTCTTCGGCACTAACTAAATACTGGTCAATAATAATCTGGGCCCCATTCATAAAATCGCCAAACTGGGCTTCCCAAATGGTTAATGAAAATGGAGAAGCAAGCGAATATCCGTATTCAAATCCCAGTACTCCATATTCCGAAAGCGGTGAATTGTAAATCTGAAACGGAGCCTGATTTTCGCTGATATTTTGCAGAGGCGTGTATTTTTCTTCCGAATCTTCCATGGTAAGCACTGCATGACGATGCGAAAAAGTACCACGCTCCGAATCCTGTCCGCTTACACGTACCGGAATTCCCTCTTCAAGAAGTGATGCATATGCAAGTAGTTCCCCCATCGCCCAATCTACAGTTCCATTCTCAGTAAACATGGTCCTGCGCTCATCCATCAGGCGGACAAGCTTCTTAAAAAAGGGTTTCCCGTGAGGTAAAGAGGTTATTTTTTGAGTTAACTCAAGTAGTTTATCAAATTTAACACTTGTGTCAACAGGTTTCAGGAAATCATCTTCGGTAGCAGGGCGTAGCTTATGCCAGGCATCTTCGAGGAAAGTTATTACCCTTGCTTTCTCATCTTCTTTCGACTCAAGCATGTCCTGTTCAAGTTCATCCAGAAATGATTTCTCGATTTCTGCAGCTGCTTCGGTGGTAATGGAACCTTGTTCAACCAGTTTATTTACATAAATAACACGCGGATCATCATGTTTTTCGATGATCTTGTATAAAATGGGTTGTGTGAAACGTGGTTCGTCACCTTCGTTATGGCCATATTTCCTGTAGCCCAGCAGGTCGATAAATACATCCCTGTGAAACCGTTGCCTGTAATCCACAGCAAGTTCCATGGTATAAACTACAGCTTCTACATCATCGGCATTCACGTGGAAAATAGGGCATTGAGTCGTTTTTGCCACATCAGTGCAATACACAGAACTGCGTGCATCAAGGTAGTTAGTAGTAAATCCAATTTGGTTATTTACCACAAGATGAATTGTTCCTCCGGTTGTATACCCTTTAAGGTCGGCCATCTGAATAATTTCGTATACAACACCTTGCCCGGCAATTGAGGCATCGCCATGAATCAGAATTGGGATTATCTGCAGGTTATCACTCTGATACTCCGAATCGATTTTACTTCGTGTTATACCTTCTACAACCGGGCCAACTGTTTCGAGGTGCGAAGGATTAGGCGCAAGAGATAGTTTAAGGGTTTTCCCACCAGGTGTTGTGCGCTCTGACGAATACCCGAGGTGGTACTTTACATCACCCATCAGAAACTCATCCTCCAGAAGTTTTCCTTCAAATTCGTTAAAAATATCCTGGTAAGGTTTTCCCAATGTATTGGCAAGCACGTTAAGCCTTCCGCGATGAGGCATCCCAATAATAAATTCGCTGATACCCAACTCTGCTCCTTTGTTAATTATGGCATCAATGGCAGGGATCAGAGATTCACAGCCTTCGAGCGAGAAGCGTTTCTGTCCAATGTATTTTTTATGTAAAAATTTCTCGAAGAGTACAGCCCTGCTGAGTTCCTTAAGAATATGCAATTTCTTCTCGCGGTTGAAAACAGGCTCGTTGCGTGTATGTTCCATCCGGGCCATGAGCCATTCGTGAATTTCGGGACGGCGTATATAGGCATATTCAACACCAACGCTCTGGCAATATGTTTTTTCGAGATGTTCGATAATTGCGTTAAGTGTGGCATCCCCGATTCCGATTTCGCCACCGGCTTTGAATACCTGGTCGCGGTCTGCTTCAACAAGTCCGAAATTGTCGATATGCAGGGTAGGAGAGTAGGTGCGCCGTGTACGGACCGGGTTGGTTTTTGTAAACAGATGGCCGCGTTTACGATACTCGTTTATCAGGTCGATAACTTTAAACTCGTCGGGTTTCATATCGGCCTGAGGCATTAGCTTCCCGCTGAATTCAAATCCCTGAAAAAATCTTCGCCAGCCTGTTTCTACGCTTTCAGGATCCTGTTTGTATTGCCGGTATAATTCTTCAATTGCGTCAGTGTCGGCATTACTCAGAAAGGATAACTCATCCATATATGTTTTCTATCAGAAACGTTTATAAATTAGATATGTTCAGCCAAAATTAGCAAAATCATATTTCATGGAAACTTGTTAATAGAGTTCAGGAAGTATAAAATATCTTTACTTTTATTGATTCTGAATTTTCGAATGAAACTATACCTGTTTCATCGTCATAATAATAGTTGTATTCGGAATATCATTCCCTTTTTTAAGGATTTCATGAAGTCTAAAAAATCGCATACGCAATGAAAAAGCTGTTCGTTATTTGCTCAATTCTGTGCATATCTGCTGGTTTATCAGCTCAAAAAGGCAAATCTTTCACAGTTCCTGCCGGTTCAAGTGTCGAAGCGTGTATTCCAACTGCTGACAGATACCGTTATACTGAGTTTACTTCAGGAAAGGTGTTGTTTTTGGATGGTAAAAAAACCGAAGCCAAACTAAACTACAATTTCCTGGCAAAAGAGATGGAATATCTGCAGGGAAAGGATACTCTTGCCATTGCCAACGAAAATGAAATCCTGGAAATTGTTGTAGCGGGTGATACCTTCTTAATTGATAAAGGATACCTTGAACTGATATTCAGTGGCAAGGTAAAGGTAGCTGCAAAACAATATTATAACCTGAAGGAGGTTCAAAAGAAAGATTCATACGGGACTGCAGGTTCAAGTTCTGCCACAGATTCGTATAGTTCCATCCAGGCAAATGGTAAAACATATTCACTGATTACAAATGAGGACCGTGTATATCAGAAAATCTCAGAGTATTATATAGCGACTACATCCGGTGGATTTGTGCCTTTCACAAAGAAAAAGGTAATGCAGCTCTTTCCACAGGAGAAAGACACCATTCAGGATTACTTAAAATCAAGTAAAATCAATTTTGAATCAAAGGATGATTTACTGAGACTTGCCGGGTATTTAAGTGATTTTTAGAATGAAAAAGGTTTTGATCCATTTCCAAAAGCAAGAATATGGAATATGTCCCTTTTGAATGAAGCCAGACTACCAGTAAGAGCTTATAGGGCATGTGCATTGAGAGTCTGCAATTTCTATCAAGTATTTTACCAGTTTGCAAAGTAATCCAGAATTTATTGCGATTATTTGAAACAGGATGTATGGTTTCAATTATGACTTACAGTTTAAGGTTTTGGTGCGGTAGGTTCCCCTTCATGGGCAAGGGGTGTGCGCAGGTATTGAAATAAAACAAAAAAGCCTGCCCGAATCCGGACAGGCTTTTTCAATTCTGCTTGAATCTGTTGAAATTATGCGGGTGAAATTGCTTCAACCGGACAAACATCAGCGCAGGATCCGCAATCGGTGCAGATATCAGCGTCGATTTTGTAGATATCACCTTCAGAGATAGCTTCAACCGGACACTCGTCAATGCAAGTTCCGCAAGCGGTGCAGTCGTCAGAAATAA
>JAIFMH010000364.1 GCA_020048595.1 Bacteroidota bacterium
TAAGCCAAAGTGATGTGATAGCCCATTTGTCGAACTTGTTATGCTGCGTTGTTTTCCTGAGCCCGAACCACCTCGACCGTGTCCGCTTGAATAAAGCTAGCACTAATCCTGAGAGCACAAACAACAGAATCAGGTCCATTATGAACCGGAAAAAGCCAGGTAAAGTGAATATTTCGAAAGGCAATACACGTTTATCGTGGATAAAAAACTTCAGAAATATCGGGTAATAAGGAGGATTGATATGACCACCGCTATAAATCCGGGATTCAAGGTTTCCCATTACTATCAATAACAACCAGCCCAACGCGAAACTCATATGCATAAACCCAAGTAAAGGATTCCTCCGGAACATCTTTCGGTGAAGAAGGCTTTCCATAAAAATTTCCTTTAAAGTTTTAAGCAGATTCAAAGAGAATAACGCCATTCCTGCTTTCACCCGATCCGATGTTTCCATCAGGGCAATCCAGCGGCTGTATTTAACCAACAGGACACCAATCAGGAATAATAGTCCGATAAAAAATGGAAGGACAAAAAGGTCAAAGGTCATTGGTGTGGTTCAGCGTTAGGATTTAGGGATTGGGATTTACTGATATTATTTTTGATTTTCTATTCGTTAAAATCCTGACCTGAAGGTCGGGATTAGAGGCATTCGGAGACAGGCATCTTATTATCATACAACGCTTTGCTAATCTGAATTACCAGATTCCTTGAATTTACATTCCTCGGACAAACCAACAGGCATTTACCGCAAAGCATACATTTTGATACTTCTTTTTCCAGGTCTTTGGTTTCGCCACGGCGCACTAAAAGTATAATTTTACGCAGGCTGAAGTCAGTAAATTGTCCGGCAGTGCAGGTAGCAGCACAGGATCCGCATGAAATACAAAGATTCAACGTGGGTTCTGCTTTCGCAACTATTTTATAAATGTCATGGTTATTGGCATCGAAATCAATCTGCCGGTCGCGTGTTACAGTATAACCAAAGTTTTTTGTTTTCCTTTCCATAAAAGCCGGCTATATTCTTAAGTAATCAGCAACTGCCAATGCAGCAGAGCGGGCATCGGCAAGTGTATCGGAAACTGATTTAGGCCCTGAGCAGGTACCGGCAATAAAAACTCCGGGAACTTCAGTATAATTTGCTTTCAGAGTTTCGTCAACCGGTTGAATGAATCCATCAGGAACATTCTTTAAACCCAGCATATTGGTCAATAATTTTGTATCCGCCTGTGGTTCCATACCTGCCATAAGTACGAGCAGGCCAACTTTGATACGTAGAGGCTTCCCAAGTAACGTATCTTCCACCTTTACTACAATTTTTCCATCCTTATCTTCGGTTGATTCACTTAGCCTGCCGCGTATAAATTGAATATTATATTTCTCCTGAGCTTCCTTGTAGAGTTCCTCATAATGTCGGCCAAACATCCTTAAATCCATATAAAAGCAAAACACTTCAGCGTCGGGGAGCAATTGCTTAACCTCAATAGCTTGTTTCACTGCAGTGATGCAGCATACTTTAGAACAATGCAGATTATTAACTTTTTCGTCGCGGGAGCCAACGCAATGTACAAAACCAACCCGGTCAGGTTTATCACCGTGCCGGTTTACAAATTCTTTGCCAGAAGCAAATAATTCCTCAAGATCGGCCGAAGTGATTACATTTTCATAAATACCATATCCATACTCTTCTTTACGATGTGAATCGAAAAGCTGAAAACCAGTTGTTAATACTACAGCATCAGCTTTCTCCTGCCATCCGTTATGACCTGAAACCGTAAAATACTCATTTACGGATTCCAAGCCGGTTACCTTAGTGTCTGATTGTATTTTAACACTTTCATTTATTCCTTTGGTAATATTTTCAATAGCGTCATTCCCTGATAAAAAGTCGGGGAAAAGAGCATGCCATTTCCTCAAATGCCCTCCTGCAACTGCCTCTTTTTCAACTAATGTAACGCGGAGACCTAACTTCGCGAGGTTAGCCGAGGTTTCGAGTCCTGCAGGACCCGCTCCAATTACAACAACGTGTTTTTGCATATTCAAATTCAGATAAACCTAATTCTATTGGAGTTTACAGGAGTTGCAATTTATATTTTTTTACAGCTATTGAATATTCTTCTACGCTATTCCACCACTTTTCACGAAAAAAGAAATCAATTCATTGCTTCATTTTTAGTACAAGAAAAATCTTTCCTGGTATTCTTACTAATTTTGTTTTGAATAACAGAAACAAATAACGCTTTAATCAGCATAAAACTTCAGGTAAGAAGGAGATTCGGGCATACCCAGATCTTCTCCGTTCTTTCCTTTAAACTTACGCGAAGGATCATAGGGTATTCCAATTTTATCCAAAACCGGTTCAGCCGGAACCTGGTGTACCTGTAAACCTATCTCCCATGGATCGTAGCCCATGATCATTCCCGCTACTTCCTCATATGTAAATACGGGAATTCCATTGTTGTTTTTACCATATGTTTTTCCTTCCATTTCACTGAGAGCATATTGCCAGCGATCAAGGAACATAGGGCAGCCAGGGCAATTGGTGATGATCATATCCGGTTCGTAAGGTTCCATTGAGTCAAATTTCTTTTTGGAGCATGAAAGCGAGAATCCCCTGTTAGCTTGTACAACATACTGCCTGAATCCAAATCCACAACAATGGCGGCGCTCAGGATAGTCAATCACTTCTCCACCCCAGGCTTCAATCATTCCTGAAAGCACATAAGGATATTCGGCTCCGCCAATGCCTTTGTGCGGAAACATTTTTGAATAATGACAGCCTATATGTTCAACTACTTTTAAGGGCTTCCCGGTATTTTTATCTACCAGTCTGTATTTGCCCTTTGCAGCAATCTGGTGCCTGAATTTATAAATAATATCGCTGGCATGTGCCAGATTTTTGGGCTTATTGAACTCACGACCGGTAGCCTTAAATAGGAATTCTCTGATCTGAGCCTCCTTTTCAGGAAAATGATGCCAGGTTTCAAGAACTTCAGTATACAACCCGAAACTGGTAATGCACGAAGCGGCATAATTTTCATAACCGGCTTCTGTCATCAGGGCAAATTGCCTGGCAATAACTGTCATTGTAGTATCAAAGGGTACAACATCCGAATGGTAGCCAATTCCGGTGCAGGAAGTATGGTGTTGCTCATCATGAATATCTTTGCCAAGTTCGTCTTTCAGGATTTTCACAAATACAGCCTCAGCACCCGGAAAGAAAGTCTGCCTGATACAACTCCTTGCATAAAAGTAATTATCATCGGCTATTTCTTTCTGATAGTCCTGCCATATCAGCCTTTTTCCTTCCAGTTTCATTCGTGATTGTGTTTATTATTATTGGTGGTATAAACATATTTAAAATATTCGCTTGTGGTATCATTACCAAATTCGAGACCCATTTCATCGGCTTTTTCCTTTGAGAATGCTTCAATTTTGTCGTAACGCTCCTGCCCACCTGTTATGTCAAATATCTTCTTTAACTCATCCAAATCATCCTGTGAAATTTTTCGCAATGCTCCGGCACCCTCTCCATTGTAATTTGCACCTAATTTATCCATCACAGTATTAATATTTTGCAATTCCCAATCCCAAACAGGTCCTTGTTCAGGATGCATAGCAGGATCAACACTTTGAGGATGCACACAATAGCCGGAAGATAAAATCTGGTCACCAATAGTACGTTTTACGGCCAGTTGCTGGCGGCCTTTTTCGGATTCAGTGAAAAAACCCATATCCTGTGATAACGATCGCAACGCAATAATCAGAAGTCCCGGGGCATTGCCACGCGGACAACGGGTTTTACACGACATACACTCGCCACAATACCATATAACATCGCTTTTCATCAGTTCAAGGATCTTTTCATCATCCTGAGATTGGACGGTAGTGGCAATAACCCGCGGATCGTAATTATAAAATTCAGCAGCAGGGCAAATTGCTGTGCATGTACCACAATTTATACAGGCCTTCAATCCTTCAAAACACCGGACATCCTGCATCAATTTCTCATATATCTTCCCCATAATCCACTTATAATTCAGGATCAAATAATTTTGATCAAAGATAAACTGCTTAAAAATAATAATTTAAAAATGAAACCTACACTTATATATAAAATAAACTAATATATATTATAAAAATTTCTAATAGTTTTATACTTTTACTCAACATATGTAAACGGTTAGTGTAATCACTTAACGTTTTATCCTAAAAAACAATAAAATACTATTGTTCTCTTAAGTATGACAATCACAAGAAACCATTTTAACTCTATAGTTTCCGAGAATAGAACACACCAAATACTGAATATCCGAAGTCAGATTTTTAAAACAGGTAGCATGATAAATGAATTATTCGCAAATTTAAATGATACTTCAGCCATACTGAAATTATTCAGTGATCAATACTTAAAAAACGAAGACATTGAACTGATTAAGGAAAATTCACAAAAACTGGTTTTCAAAAAAGGAGAAGCCTTAATTAAGCAAGGATCTAAATCAACCCATGTAGTTTTTCTCTTTAAAGGTATAATTAAGCATACTTATCAGAAGGAAAACTACAAAAACATGATTCTTACTATCACCAGCGCACCAAGCCTGATAGGAGGTGCAAACATGTTTAATGACGGCAAGAATATCTTCTCTGTAATTGCAGTTGAAGATTGTGAGGCATTTATGATCGACATAAACATATTGAAACAATTGCTGATGCAAAACAGTCAGCTTGCACTTAAACTGTTTGATATAGTATCAGAAATGTCGAAAGACAGTATCATCAACTTTATAAATTTAGCCCATAAACATGTGAACGGTAAGGTAGCTGATATTCTGCTTTATTTATCTGAATCGGTTTATAAAAGTCAGCGGTTCACTTTATCTCTGACCCGAAGAGAATTATCGGAGTTTGCAGGAATATCGGATATTAACTTTATTTCCACCCTCAAAAAATTCGAGAAAGATGGAATTGTAATTGCAAACTGTAAAGAAATTGAGATAGTGAAGAAAGAGCAATTGGAATTAATAAGCAAACTGGGATAATTCTATCAAACACGAATGTTGCTTACTTCTCCATTTCCTCTTTCAGTCGGGGTAAAAGCATATCAACAAAATTCTGCAGAGGTTTTTCAGCCATCATGGCAATAAAAGGATTCATATCAGCATCAATAACTAACTGAACCTGGCACTGCTGTAAAGAAACTTCCTGAATGAAAGTATCGAAAGTAAAACCAAAAGGAATCTTCCCTTCGCCTATCATGCCTATTTTGGTGAAAGGTATTTTTTCGGTGATACGCAGACCAAGTGTTGCCAAACCTTTTATTTCGAATGAACAGGAGTCCCCGGTTGATTGCCAGTTTTCGACCTGCGAAGGTAAAAGGCTTGAAAAATTATCAAAATTGGCCAGAAAATCATAAATTTTCTGTGAATTGCAGTTGATTATTTCTTTTTGACTTTCTATTCGTCTACTCATTTATCAAGCCCCCAACTTTTAGGATTCTCCCGCCATTGAATCAGTGATTGCATATCGGAATCCTTTATTTGATTTTGCTCCAAGGCTTTTTTAATCAGGTATTCATAATTGGTCAGGGTATGTAAAGTACAAGAAGCAGCCTTGAAATTTTCCTCTGCATCACTAAGCCCATACGTAAAAATAGCAACCATTCCTTTAACATTGCATCCTGCATCACGCAGCGCCTGTACGGCATTCAGGCTGCTTTTGCCAGTTGAAATAAGGTCTTCAACCACAACAACGGACTGACCGCTTTCAACAACTCCTTCGATTTGGTTTTCGAGTCCGTGGCCTTTTTTTTCAGAACGTATGTAAACGAATGGCAAACCCATTTCCTGGGCTACCAGTGCTCCGATAGCAATGGCTCCGGTTGCAACTCCTGCAATGAGATCAACGGTGCCGTATTCTTCATTTATAAGCTTAACAAACTCCTGGCGGATATAAGTACGGATTTTGGGGAATGACAATGTACGTCGGTTGTCGCAATAAATTGGGGATTTTATACCGGATGCCCAGGTAAACGGGTTAGTATTATCAAGCTTTATTGCTTTAATTTGCAAAAGCGATTCCGCTGTAATAAGTCCGGTTTCTTCAAACTTTTTTCTCATGATGCAAAGATATACAGTTTTTTTGAATGATCGGATAGTTTCAATCAGTCAAAATATCGATATCCCTGAGAACAAACCGGGTGAAATGATAATGGATTTTACTGATAAATCGCAGCTCATAAAGGCATACGATAGTTTTTACAAGGATACAAATTGCACTAAACTATCAATAAAAACCGGTGAAAATTTTGCCGAAGCATGCGAAATATTCAATAAATTATTTATCCGGATAGAGGCTGCCGGAGGAATTGTAAATAACCAGAAAGAAAAATATCTCTTTATAAAAAGACTTGGAATTTGGGATTTACCAAAAGGCAAGTTAAAAAAACGGGAATCCATCGAGGTGGGCGCATTACGGGAAGTAACAGAGGAAACCGGTCTCTCAAACCTTACGATAACCAGGCAACTTCCATCCACTTTTCATATCTATACAGATAGAAAAGGGAAAGAAATATTAAAAGAGACATATTGGTTTGAGATGACTTGCCATATGAATCAAAAACTTGTACCGCAAACTGAAGAAGATATCACCGAGGTAAAGTGGTTTAGTGTTAAAGGTTTGAATATCCCTCTGAAAAACACGTATTCATCGCTACGCGCTCTATTGGAAAACTATTTCAATTTATAGAACGGCTTACCCTTTCGTTAAAAAACCAAGGTCTTTGTTTTCAAATTAAGTTTTTATCTTTGCATAAAACCGTTGTATGAAGATCGCAGTTTTTCCAGGTTCATTTGATCCTATCACCCGAGGACACGAGTCCATTGTGCGACGCGCAATGCCTTTATTCGATAAAATAATAGTAGCTATTGGTGTAAATTCTGATAAAAGCGGTTATTTCCCTGTTGATAAAAGGCTTGAATGGCTGAATCAAACCTTCGGCAACCTGCCACAGGTTAGCGTTGAGAGTTATGAAGGACTTACTGTCGATTTTTGCAGAAAAATGAATGCTTCCTATATTATAAGAGGACTGCGTACTTCGGCGGATTTTGAATTCGAACGCGGTGTTGCACAGGTTAACCTGAAGCTTGAAGCTGATATTGAAACCGTTTTTCTGCTCACACTTCCTGAATATGTTATGGTTACCTCATCTATTGTACGTGAAGTGCATAAACACGGAGGCAACATTGATCAGTTTATTCCTGAACAGATTTCTATCTAATCCTGTTTTTCAATTGCTTCTGGTACCAGCTTCCTGAAAAAAGTGAAGTGGATTTTGCCATATCGGCGTTCTTCGGAGAAAAACGGATGATCTTTAAAATTAAGCGATTTATCATGTTCCATAATGAACCATCCTTCATCGGCAAGCCATTTATTTTCAAAAACCAAAGCCGGTATCTTTTCCCGATCGGCAAGATCGTAAGGCGGATCAGCAAAAATTACATCATAGCTCCCTGATGGCCTGGCAAGGAAGGCAAATACGTTAGCTTTTACCGTTGTTAGATTACTAAATTTAAATTCGGTAGTCATTTTCGATATATAATCGACACAATGGGTATTTACATCAACACTTAAAACCATAATTGCTCCGCGCGAAGCAAACTCCATCGAAATATTTCCGGTGCCGGCAAAAAGATCAAGTACTCTTACTTCTTCAAAATCAATATAATTATTCAGGATATTGAACAAACTTTCTTTTGCCATATCGGTTGTAGGCCGCACAGGCAATCCTTGCGGACGAAGTATCCTGCCTTTATGGCTTCCGCTGATTATTCGCATATAGGTATATTAAGAAGGGTAAAATACTGGTGCATTGTGATTCCGGTAATAGAATCTCCATATTTAGTTTCATCAGGCATTGATACAAAACCGAGTGTTTCGCAATACATCCTAAGCTGAGTAAATATGACGGACTGTTCTGAAATATCCCCCATTAAAGTAACGTTTTCTTCAGAAGGAACAAATCCGAGTTGTTCGAGTACAAAAATCACGTAATAAAGTACATCTGAAGAAGCAGAATACCTGAAGGCATTCAGATAGATCAGCCGCAGCCCTTGTATTACTGTAATTTCGAAAAATCCGGAATGAATGTTGATAAAAATCTGCCGCGATATTAACCGCGAATGTTTACGCAGAATACCTTTTACAAAAACTGCAGCGGCACAATGTAAAAATGCACCTGGGAATATCACTGAGCAGAATTCCGGAATATAACGGGGTATAAGTATTGCGGTTACCGGCCCCAGATCAAAAACGGGTTCAGTCAGTATTTCTTCATCCGGGCCTACCGGAAAAGCAGCTGAAACAATACTCATCAAATTCCCCTGATCCATGAAATTATAAGGTGCAATCGTAATTTTACGTGATGCTATTGCTATATCAATCCGTTGATAGGAATATTGTGTTAATTCAACTGTTTTCAGCTTTTCAAAATAGTTGTTTCCATTATCAGGCCAACCAACTTTTTCATCCGGGAGAATACCTGTAAGGTTAAACTTATAAGAAGCAATATTCAGAATTCTTTGGGAAACGGCATGAGTAACTAAAAAAGAAAATCCATCCTGACAGAGCAGAATGGATAGCCTGTTATTAAATCCCTGTGTAGGTTCAAACTGTGGATCAACCTTATTAAGAATACATTCCAAGGGATAAGTGGTATTATGTTATTCCCAGTTTCCGTCGGTGGAAGCTTCGGTCATTGAACCCACTCTGAGTCCGGGGAATTTTGATTTATCTTCACGTTCTTTAATCCTGTTAATAACCAATTGCTTGTCAAGATCTTTGGCATAAGTTTCGAGACGCACAGATACTTCGAAAACAGCAACATCTACACCGCCTTTGTTAATTCTCCCAGCCATAATCGAAAACAAATCTCCGTTAGAAAAGGGAACTTCGTTAAGTTTTTCCAGAGGATAATTCTTTTTGGCGAAAATTGAATCAAAAATACTGATGTATCCGATAGTGTCGGAAATAGTACGGGTAAATGTAGTGTCATTGGGATCCGGAATTATTTTCACTTCCGGAATCTTTCCTGTTTTCACAAAAGCCTTTAAAGTATCAAAGCTTGCAGTATATCGTCCATATTGGTTACGAAACAGATTTTGTGCAATACGGATATCCTTGAGTTTACCTACAATAACTTCACCTCTCGAATTAAGAGTGTTCTCGAATTTAACAGGTTTATTAATACTATTAAAGATCATGAATCCCAATACTATGATAACCACAGCAAGAACAATTCTAATAACATTACTTTTCATCTGTCTATTTTTTAATTTTTACGGGTCACAACTTGTCACGATTTATCGGGATACCTGCCCGATGCAGGCGGGAAACCCGCCAAGAATAATCATCCCTATGTATGACAATTAAATGACAAGGCTGGTTTCAAGGTATGTTAAGTATTGAATATTTATCAGAATATCAGTTGTTCAAAAACCAAGGATAAAAACAATTTGCTTTCCTCACAAGTGTGCAAATGTATAACATTTTTTAATCAATCCTTTGTGAGTTATCAAAAATTACAGCAATGAAACCTGAAGAAAACCAATTAAAATATAAGGCTAATTCTAAAAGAATTGAAAAACATAAATCCCGGAATTAAATTTAATAAATCGGGATTCAAAACACTGGAAAACCAACGGGCAAATTCGTTGGTTTTAGTAATCCATATTCATTTGGGAGAATTATTTACATTTTTTTAACAAATCCGAAAGCGCAATAGCGGCGGGAATTGGAACAATTATTGTTATTTAGATCACCAAGAAGATTTGCTACAAATTCATAATTATGTATATTTGCATGTAAATCTGTAGCTGTAATTATTAACATAACCCTTACAAATCAATGAAAAAGACTCTGATTCTGGCTTTTGCCGTAACTATTCTTACCACCTTTTCAGGAAAATTTCTGAATGCACAGACCAAAGAAGATGCAGGAAATGCATTTAATGCTGCACTTGAACTCTCGAAAACTGATATGGCAGGCGCTGTTGTTAAAATGCAGGATGTACTAAAAATGACTACTGCTTTGGGCAGTGAAGGTGATACACTAAAAATGAAGATTGGTACAGTTTTACCTGTTTGGCAATTCAATGTCGGAAACAACCTGATCAAGGAAAAAAAATATGCTGAGGCAATTAAAGCATATGAAAAAAGCGATGAATTTGCTACCACATACTCAGATGCCAACATTAAAGAAAAATCAGAATCGATGCTGGTAAAATTATATGTTAACGAAGGCAACAGCCTGCTTAAGGCAGATAAGTCTGACGATGCTATTGCTTATTTTGATAAGGCGCTCAAGTTAGATCCTGATTACAGTAAAGCAAGTTATGCAAAAGGACAGGCTTATAAAAAAACAGGTGATAATGTAAAAATGCAGGAAAATATGGATATTGCCATTGCTTCCGCTAAAAAAACAAATGATACTCTGACAGTTAATGCTGCCAAGAATGCAATTGCAACAAGTCTGTATACAGAAGGTAAAACAGCATTTACAAAAAAAGCATACGGCGATGCTGTAACCAAGCTTAACAGTGCTCTCAGTTATGATTACAAGAATAAGGAATTGTACTATTTACTTGCCACATCCCAAAATAACCTGAAAAATTTTGACGAAGCTATAGAAGCAGCTAATCAAGGGCTGGCGATGGAAGAACAAACTGCCGCTAAGATGGCTCGTTTCTATTATGAAATTGCTAAATCGTACGAGGGAAAGAAAGATGTTGCAAATGCTTGTGCCAACTACAAAAAATCAGCAGTTGGGGCATTCAAGGCATCATCTGATTACCAGATGAAGACAGTGCTTAAATGCCAGTAAAAGAAACAATAATTTACAGAGAAGCCGGTTCGTCCGGCTTTTTTTATGCCTGGAAATTTAATAATCGGGTAATGTTTTTTTCTTTGATTTTAACTATTTATCCGTAATATTAATCTGCTTCTCTTTCGAATTGAGGGATTTCCTCAATAAATATATACTGTTTGTTTTTATAATCGATCCTGCACGAATAATGTTCAAGGCCATTGGTTATCAGGAAATATTCAGCCTGCAGCAGCATATTGTAGCGCGCAGCCTGGTCGAATGTCTTTTCAGTTATCTCCACTCCGGGAGCTTTACATTCGACAAGCAGAAAAGGATTTGCATTACGCCCGAAAACAACCAGATCAAATCTTTTGGGGAGTTTGTTAAGCATAAGTTGTTTTTCCACACCAATCATCGATATCGGGTAACCTTTAACATTTAAAATGTAAGCAATTAAATGCTGACGAACCCATTCCTCCGGTGTCAGCGTTACAAATTTATGCCGTACCGGATCGAATATTTCCTGCCGGTTTTTATACGTCCGAAGTTTAAATTCGAAATGAGGAAAGTTTAATTGCTGCATTTTATCAACATTTCGGAAAAATGATGCCCGAAACCTCTGCAAAGATGACTTAAAAAATCTAAATTTGCCAGTAATACTAATTTATAGTCATCTCCGAATGAGAACAAAAAAGGAAATAGTTGAAAACTGGTTACCTCGTTATACAGGTACTGAAATCGAAAATTTTGGTGAATATATTTTACTGGTCAATTTCGGAGCTTATCTCGAAACATTTGCCCGCCTTAACAATGTTGAGATACAAGGTAAGGAACGCTCAATGCCCAGTGCCACTGCAGGCAATATTACAATGATCAGGTTCGGCATGGGAAGTGCCAATGCTGCAACAGTTATGGATTTATTAAGCGCTATTAATCCAAAAGCATGCTTGTTTCTGGGTAAATGCGGCGGGCTTAAACATATCAATGCTTTGGGCGATTATATCCTGCCAATTGCCGCAATACGAGGAGAAGGAACTTCGGATGATTATTTTCCTCCCGAAATACCTGCTCTCCCATCGTTTAACCTGCAGAAAGCCATATCCACCACCATACGTGAAATGGGCCTTGATTATTATACAGGCACTGTATATACAACAAACCGAAGAGTATGGGAGCACGACGATGAGTTTAAACTTTACCTTCAGAAAACAAGAGCTATGGCTATAGACCTTGAAACGGCAACCATATTTATAGTGGGATTTGCGAATGCCATTCCCACCGGCGCATTGCTTCTGGTATCTGATCAACCCATGATTTCGAGTGGTGTTAAGACTGAAAAAAGCGATAAAATAGTCACCGAAAATTACATGGAAGATCATGTAAAAATAGGGATTGAATCGCTTAAGCAACTTATTGAAAAACGTGTAACAGTTAAGCACCTTAAATTTTAAGTTATTCATCACTACATTGAACTGAATAAAAAAAAATGACATCCACATATTATCAGATAGTTAAGGATTTACAGAAAAGGTCCTTTGCAAATATTTATCTCTTCTATGGTGAAGAGCCTTATTATATTGATGAATTATCAGACTATCTGACTGATCATGTTTTAACTGATGCTGAAAAGGACTTTAATCAAACGGTGTTATATGGCCGCGACTCAACAACCGCCCAGGTTGTTAATAGCAGCAAACAATTCCCTATGGTTGGCGAAAGACAGCTTGTAGTGTTGCGCGAGGCACAGGATATTGATCTAAAAAAAGAAGAAAACCTTAATATCCTGATTTCATATATAAATCGTCCTCAGCAATCAACTGTACTTGTAATCTGCCATAAATACAAAGCGCCTCCGGCCAAACTACTGAAAGCGTTAGTAGCATCTGACAAAGCTGTTACTATCGAATCGAAAAGAAAATACGAAAATGAAATGCCTGCGTGGATTGCCACACAGGTAAAAAGCAGTGGTTATTCGATCTCCGATAAAGCAGCCATTATGTTGGTTGAATTTCTTGGTACCAATCTTGAAAAAATCAATAACGAACTTAGTAAATTATATATAAATCACCCTAAATCGAAGGTGATAACGGAAGATGTTATTGAACTGTATATTGGAATTAGTAAAGACTATAATATTTTTGAATTTCAAAAAGCACTAGCTAAAAAGAATGTTCTGAAGGTAAATCAGATTGCACACCATTTTGCATTAAATCCGAATGAAAATTCGATTTTCAAAACAATTCCCATGCTGTTTACATTTTTCAGCAAGGTATTACTCATGCACTCATTAACTGACAAATCTGAATCCTCAATCATGAGCAAAGCAAAGCTCACCCCATATAACAAGCAGGATTATTTCGACGCATATCGCAATTATAACGCAAAAAAAGTACAGGATATCATTGGCTGGCTTCGCGAATGCAATGTCCGGGCTTTAGGCATCGATAATTACTCTGCCGATCAGGGCGAACTGCTGAGAGAACTGGTTTTTAAGATTGTGCACTAAGGATAAAAATAAAATGTCCCCGTCGGCTTGCTTCGGCAAATGCTCAGCAGCCGCCGCTCAGGGTAAAATGGAAATAACTTAAAAGTTGTATGCTTTGAATATTAAAAAGGCGACTCCGCTTTGGAATCGCCTTTTTAATGTATTGAATGAAAACCTGTCTGCTGAAAGCTGGCGTTTAACCTGAAAATCAAAGTGTAATAGTAGTATCTGCTACTTTACTTTTTTATATTTCATTCCAATTTATAAAGTTTTCATTTTAAATAACCAGGTTGAAATTGTCCTGATTACCTGATATCAAACTCGTACGGCATCAATGCCTGAACACCTTCCATCCTGCTCATGCGACTGAGGTATTGAAAATAAGGATATGCTGCACCCAGTTCTTTTTTGAGATACACAGAGGTGTTGTCGCCTGAAAGAGTTTCAATTAGTTTTTCAAAGGTATCTTTCTGCTCAGGAAGCTCCATAGTGTTGTAATCCTTCAACTTTGCCAATTTTGCAGCTTCTTTAATAGCATCCGTTAGTCCACCAAATTCATCAACCAAACCGATACGTTTTGCATCCACTCCACTCCAGACTCTGCCCTGGCCAATACTGTCGATTTGTGCAACAGTCATTTTACGGCCTTCGGAAACATGTGTGATAAAAGTGGTATAAATATTTTCAATATCGTTGGTAATGATCTTCCTTTCGGCCTCATTCATAGGCCTTGTAATTGGAATGTAATCGGCATACGGATTGGTTTTTACTTCGTCGAAGGTAATTCCAAGGTTTTTGCTGAACATCTCCTTCATATTAGGAATAATTCCGAAAACTCCGATAGATCCAGTAATCGTGTTAGGATATGCAAAAATCTTATCAGCTGCACATGCAATGTAATAACCTCCTGATGCAGCAACATTTCCCATTGAGACAACTACCGGTTTTGCCTTTTTAGCGAGCAGCATTTCTCTCCATATTACATCCGATGCCAAGGCACTGCCACCGGGTGAATTTACCCTTAGCACAATGGCTTTAACATTTTCATCCAGGCGGGCCTTGCGAATAGCTTTTGAAATACCTTCCGAACCGATAGATTCTTCGTCCCCTTCGCCACTGATAATATTTCCGCTTGCATAAATTACCGCAATTTTATCATCCGATGATTTTTTATCCTCGCCAGGTGCTTTTGCATATTTACCTAGCTTCATTAATTTAATATCTTTAATTTTTTTTGCTCCAACCCTGTTTTTAAGTTCATCCAGCACTTCGTCCTTATACAGGAGTTTATCAACCATTTTAAGACTGACAGCATTTTGCGGCGACTGAATTTTATATTCATTGGCTATAGCATTCAGATCCTCAACCGGTATTTTACGGCTGCTTGATATGCCTTCAAGCATATGTTTCCACATGCCCGAAATAAAAGTAAGCGTTTGCACTTTGCTAGGCTCACTCATTTTATCAAGTGTGAAAGGCTCAACGGCACTTTTAAATTTACCATGGCGTATAACCTGTGCTTCCACATCAATTTTATCGAGTAAACCTTTGAAAAACATAACTTGCCCAACCATACCTTTAAACTCCATGGCTCCGGCCGGATTCATATAAATTTTATCAGATACCGATGCCAGATAGTATGATTTTTGGGTAAATGTTTCAGAATAGGAAACAATAAATTTGCCGGATTTCCGAAAGTCGATAAGTGCATTACGAATCTCCTCAATGGTTGCCTGTCCTGAAGGCACATCGGTAAGTTCCAGAAAAATCCCTTTGACTTTTGAGTCTGTTTCGGCTTTTTTCAAGGTACTGATTATATCATTCAAACCAAGTTGCGTTGAAATATCAGGCCTGGTAAAATTCATATTTGCAAACGGATTATCCGACGAACGGTCGCTGACAGGCTGATCAAGCGTAATCATCAGAATTGTTTTTTCAGGTACAACTACGGTTTCTTTTTCACCTACCGAAACAGCAGAAACGATAATACCTATTAAAATAATAAACATCAGAAATCCAGCCAACAGGAAGCCCAGCATGGATGCGAAAGTGAACTTAAAAAATTGTTTCATATTTATTTTGGATTAAGATTTAATTTGTAAGACGGGAATTTAAGCACGAAGTTACAACTTTTGAAGGAAAGTTATGCTTTGTATGAGTTAATGGAAAATAGAAAACAGAAAATGGTCTTTTTAAATTGCATTTAAGGCTAAAAAGGAGAATAATTAACGGAAAACAGATTTGGTTTAAAGTACGATCAGCTTTCAATAAAACAAAATTATCCAATATTTACAGTTACATAACCTTAATTGGGCAAAAACATTAACTATTTCACTGTACTTTAATCTATTTCCTGTTAAACTGCAAAAAGTATAAATTTTCGCAAGCTGAATAATGGTGCTAAAGACCTCATCGCAATGGTTATCAATATTCCCCGGCCTTGTTTCGGTAAGCTCACAAAACGGGGCCGGGGCTAATATTTTGCGGAAATTTATACCAACCGAGGTAAAACAATTTCCCTTTAACGAAAAAACATTGGCTGTTAAAAACTTCCTGTTGAAATATCAAGCGTATATAAAGTCAAATTGTACCTTTGGCCTTAAGAAAGTATGCATGACAGAGGTTTATTTTTCGTTGGGAAGCAATCAGGGCGATAGATTAAATTCATTAGTTAAAGCAACTGAACTAATTGATAATCTGATTGGTAAAGTTAAACAATATTCGCCTGTTGTTGAATCAGAGCCGTGGGGTTTCAATACTGAAACTACTTTCTATAATATGGTACTTGTTGTTGAAACGGAATATTCGCCTCACCAGGTTCTTACAAAAATACTTGATATTGAAAAATCATTAGGACGCATCAGGCATGGGAAAACCTATACAAACAGGATCATTGATATTGACATATTGTTTTACGGCGATAAACAGATTAATGATGACAAACTTATAATACCTCACCCTTTGTTGCAGGAGCGTAAATTTGTGTTACAACCACTTGTTGCTATTGCACCGAACCTGATTCATCCCGTATTTCATAGCTCTATGGCTGAATTGTTGCTCCAGCTGGGAGATGCATGTTTAATACCCGTAGTTGTTGATCAGGAAGAATTTGCCCGATTATTGAATCCTATAAATGCAAATTGAACTTATACAAATGATTATTCCATATAATTATATAGCTATTGAAGGCAATATCGGAGCCGGGAAAACAACCCTTGCAACACGAATGTCGCAACAATTCAATACCCGGCTTATACTTGAGCAGTTTGAAGATAATTCATTCCTGCCAAAATTTTATGAAGATCCTTCACGTTATGCTTTCCCTCTTGAATTATCTTTTCTGGCTGATCGTTTTCAACAACTCAAAAATCAGCTGGCTGTTCAGGATATGTTTCATCCGGTAACCATCGCAGATTATTTTATACTTAAATCACTGATTTTCGCAAAAAAGACACTAAACAGTGAAGAGTTCACATTGTATGAACGCCTTTTTTCAATTATCGAAAATGTACTGCCAAAGCCTGATTTACTGGTATATCTTTACCTTGATATCAGCAGGCTCCAATCCAATATCCGTATGCGTGGCCGTGTATATGAACAAAAAATTGAGGATGACTACCTGCAGCGAATACAGGAAGGCTATATCGATTATATTAAACAACAGCAAGGCTTAAGGGTGTTGTTGATCGATACCAATAAACTCGATTTTGTGGCGCGGCAGGAAGATTATGATCAACTTATCTCGATTATAATCAAGGATTATCCCATCGGAATTCACCGGATAACACTCTGAAAACTAATGATCAGTATTTTTAACTATAAGCAATTTGTTGATTAACTATTTATTGCGACCTTTACCATAATTAAATTCAACAAATGATATGAATTCAGTTCTAGGTATTGCTTTATTCCTCAGTATCACAATGGCTGTTGTGGTTTATGTGAATTTATTACGATCAAAACGTAAAACTTCAGAATTGCAGTCAACGTTAAAAACCTGTGTAGAAGAAAATGAACAACTGGTTGATGAGATAGAACGGGTTAAGGAAGAGTTACATCTGATCAGGTTAAAAGCAGGTGAATCCGACAGGCTTAAAGCAGCGTTTCTCTGCAATATGTCGCATGAATTGCGTACCCCTTTGCATGCCATAATGGGATTTGCCGGATTAATTGCAAATCCTTCGATGCCTGAAGATGATAAAGTCACGTATGCCAATATCATCAACAGAAATGTAGATTCACTGCTGGAAATTATTAGTGATATATTTGATATTTCCCAGTTCGAATCAGGTGTAACAGGAGTTGAAACTGAGCCGGTTAACGTAAACGATCTTCTGAATTCGCTTCAAACATGGATAAACCTTGAAAAATCAAATGTTGGAAAGGAAAATATCATCGTTAAAGTAAATAAGGCAAATAAAGACAGCGAATTTAGTATTCAAACTGACGGATACAAATTAAAAAGGGCATTGAGTCACCTGGTTTATAATGCTTTGAAATATTCAGATGAAGGATATATAGAAATAGGTTATAAGTTCAGTGAAAACAAAGTAATTGATTTTTATGTGAAGGATGACGGAATTGGTTTTTCGAATGATAAACTTGAAATTATGTTTTCGCAATTCCGCCAGGTTGATGAAACAGATACAAGGCAATATGGCGGTTTAGGCCTTGGGCTTACAGTAGCTCAGAAATTTGCGACTTTCCTCAATGGTAAGCTGTGGGCTGAAAGTGAGCCTGGAAACGGATCAACATTCTGGATTTCAATACCTATAAAATAAATTTTGGTTTTGTATAGCTGGTGACTCCTGAAATATTTTTTTTCAGAGACTATCCCTATTAAAAAATCAGGTTTTATTATCCTGTTTTTTCTGACTGAATTTCTTTTTACTGGTTTAAACAGATCATATACAGCACTTTTCAATATCTAATCCACACTTCCCTTACCTTATTTTCTAATTCTGATTCGTACATTGCACCTTTATTTCGATGTTAAATATTTGCTCAATAACAATACAGTCCAATTAACTTTCTGTTATTTTTTTTACTGATAGGCACTAAAGATCAGCGTCATATGTAATTACCGCAATCAGGGTGGCAATCAGCCTTCTTATGCTTTGATAAATTGTGAGTACCTTTGCCTGAGTTTAGAATTACCAGAAGCACTTAAATAAATTTGACAAATGACAGAACTACTTAGTGACCTTGAAAGGAAAAATATCCATCTTCCCGAAAATATAATCCAGCTACTTAAAGAATGTAAAAGCTTTACCGTTTTTTCAACTACAGATGAATTAGCCATTGCTGCGTTAGGAAACAGTGAGAACACGACTTTTGAGGTAACCTACGATATTCCGGGAAAAGGACTGATAACAGAAGCTATCATCCACAAAGTAAAAAACGGGGTTTCCGCAAATTTTACCGATCCGTATATGCGTCGCCGTGACCCGCAAACTATGGCGATTGCTGACAATAAACCCACTGACAAAGTACGGTTTGCTGATAAGTTCGGATACGATTTCACTATTTTGCAGAATGAAACATACCAATGGCTGAAAGAACAGGATTTAGCTGTTTTCTTTTATTTTGCCGGACGTGAAGGAATTGGAGCCGGAGGGGTGGCAATTGCGCCAAAGAATGCAGCATTTTTTGCACAGGCGTTAGCCATGCTTCAACAAATTATAAGTGTTCCGAATCTGCCTGAAAATTTCCTGATTGAAAGTGCTCTGCTTGTAGCACCCACCTTCAGGCATACACATTTTGCCGGCAAGCAGATTGTAGTTCACAACCGTACCGATAAGGTTCATGAAGTTTATTGTTATAACCTGTATCCCGGCCCGAGTGCTAAAAAAGGTCTTTATGGCGTATTGCTTGATAAAGGTGAGAAGGAAGGCTGGATTACTGCACATTGTTCCGCAGTTCAGGTTTCAAGTCCTTACGACAATATTACCACGTTTATGCACGAAGGCGCCAGTGGCGGCGGTAAAAGTGAACTTCTCGGGCATATTGTCCGCGACAGAACAGGACAGGTACTAATTGGTGAAAACATAATAACAGGTGAACAACGACTAATCTCGATTCCTTTGTTCTGCACATTTGCTCCTGTGGCTGATGATATGGCAATGTGTCATCCATCTATTCAGAAAGACAATGGAAAACTGGTGATACTCGATGGAGAAAACTCCTGGTTTATAAGGGTTGACAGCGTAAATGACTACGGGGATGATCCTTTCCTGGAAAAACTATCGATAAAAGTCAAGAAACCACTTTTATTCCTCAATATTGAAACCAAACCGGAATGTACCGCCCTGATCTGGGATCATATTGAAGATGCACCCGGAAAGAAATGTCCGAATCCACGTATTATTGTTCCGCGCGAAATTGTTCCGGATATTGTTAACGGACCCGTTTCGGTTGATGTAAGGAGTTTTGGCGTTCGCACGCCGCCATGTTCGTTAGAAGATCCATCGTACGGAATTATCGGGATGTTCCATATTTTACCTCCTGCCCTTGCCTGGTTGTGGCGGTTGGTTGCTCCCCGCGGCTATGCTAATCCCAGCATTATAAGTACCGGCAATATGGAAAGCGAAGGCGTTGGTTCCTATTGGCCTTTTGCCACCGGCGAACTGATTCCTCATGCCAATATGCTGCTGGAGCAAATTATTCAAACTCCGCGTACACGCTACACCCTTACTCCAAACCAGCATATCGGCGTCTGGAAAGTAGGGTTTAAACCTCAGCTGCTTATGCGTGAATACCTTACCCGGCGTGGAAATGCAAAATTACGCAACGATCAATACCAGCCTTCGCGCTCACCTTTGCTGGGTTACGAACTGAATTACCTTTCTATCGAGGGAGCGAAAATTCCGTCCCGATTCCTTAAAGTTTATAAACAACCGGAAGTCGGCATGGAAGGCTATGATAAAGGAGCAGAAATCCTTTTCGATTTTTTCAAAACTGAACTGGCAAAATACAATAAAGCACCCCTTTCCGAAACCGGTAAAAAGATTATTGAAGCCTGTCTTTCAAAAGCTACCGTTCAGGATTACCTGGATATTATCCCAATGGATTATCAGTATTCATTTCTGAAAGAGGGCGAAGTGCAGAGTGACTATTCGAATGGAATCTAACATTCAAAACGTATAAGTAGACGAATAAAATCTCCTTTTTCTGCCGAATTTCTGCATTAAATTAAAAAACCTCTGTAAAATAATGATTTGCAGGGGTTTTTCTTTTAAATTTATTGAAGTGGTCAGAGTAAACATAGTTTTGATGTAACTTTGCAAAAAAATCAATATGCCACGTATCGGGGAGTTATTTGGAGTAATATTTTACTTGTATTACAGTGATCATAAACCGGATCACATCCATACATTCTATCAGAAACATTAAGCATTGTTTACATTTGAAGGGAAATTACTGGCAGGGAAATTGCCTGAATCAAAAATGAAGATTGCCCGAAAATTCATAACCGATAATCAGGAATTGATTTTGAAAGCAAGTAAAAAATTTAAAGTATAATATGGCTGTATTTCCTCATATAGTTCAAATATTGGATGTTAGTCCCTATATGGTGACTTGCCTGT
>JAIFMH010000349.1 GCA_020048595.1 Bacteroidota bacterium
AAATCCAAGAGCCCTACCTTCATAACCCCCTTCAGGTGATTCTTTCACAATGAATATGATCTCATTCATTTTAATCCAGTTTATAAAAAACAAAGGTAGTGAATAATTTTGTGTTTAAATCAGCTTGTTGAAATGGAAAAAACAAAGCAATACACAGTTTATAAAAGTTCTCGCACCTTAATGATTTCCAAAAACCCTCTCACGCGAGAATCCGGGCGAAGGGGCGATCTAACTATACTTTCAAACTACCTAACTTGTGTTGATTTACTGAATTTTTGAGGAGATTATAAATCCCTGGCTAAAAAGTGACAATATTAAATCGTCACCAGCGGTCGCAAATTTCCGGGCAAATTCTAAGAAGAAGAGCACAATCAATTATTCCGGCAACAAACACCACACAGCATACAAAGGCACCGATTTAATATGATTTTCGAAACCAAAATTTTTTCCTGAAATGCGAATGCCATAGTTGGAGTTGTATTGTTTCATAAACATGTTGAGCGATGCTGACTTTGTCCTTTTACCCTTTTTTACTTCAACCGGAATAACCTTGCCTGCAATCTGCACCACAAAATCCAACTCTGCGGTATTTTCATTTTTCCAGTAATACAAAGAAAACCCATTGCAAATAAGAGCCTGTGCCACATAATTTTCACTTATCATCCCTAGAAACATATTATCTTGTTCCAGAGGCGACAAAATGGTTTGGGTTGCCATACCCGACTTCATGGTTAACATACCGGTATCGCCCATGTAAAGTTTAAAATCACTTAAATCGGCATATGCAGAAACAGGCATAAATCCGTGTGAGGTTTTCTGGCACTTGAGCGCTATCCCAGCATAAACAAGCCATTCAATCGATTCTCCGAAAATAGTTGCGGTTCCTCCACGCTGAACCGTTTTGTATTGAAACTTGACATTTTCTTTTGCCAATTGTGCTGGAATTGAATTATAGCAAGCTCTTATTTTAACTGTTGTTGCAGGATTTGCATATTTTGCCATATCGGCGATGTATTCATTTAAAATTCGTCCCTGAACATCTCTGACTGTCAGATAACTGGATGAGTCAATAAACTCTTTTACAGCCGCAGGCATTCCGCCTGTTATGAGATATCGTTTATAAATTTCCAGCGCTTCATGGTGCAAGGCAATCGGCATTGCTAAATTTTGATTGAAATGAGTTAAAATATCCTGGCTTAATGCTATTCGTTTCATTGCCCACATAAATTCCTCAAAATCCATCGGAAACATCGTCAACTCATCAACTTTGCCCACCGGAAATGAATATTTTTCGCGATTAACAGCAACTCCCAATAAGCTACCTGCAGCAATGACGTGATATTGCGGAGCTTCTTCACAAAATGCCTTTAACGATAACAATGCACGCGAATTCGATTGTATTTCATCGAGAATAATAAGTGTTTCACCCGGGATAATGCGCACATCGGAAACAGATTCAAGATACTGTATGATATGGATGGGATTAATGTCGCCATCAAAATACGAATTGATATGGCTATTGGTCTCTAAATTGATGTAAACAAATTGGTTGAAATGTGAAGCGGCAAAATCCTTTAAAATATAGGTTTTCCCAACCTGACGGGCGCCATTCACAATCAGTGGCATCCTGCCAGTCTTAGTTTTCCACTGGAAAAGTTTTTCCTGTATTTTTCGTTTCATACTTTAAGCTTATATCAGAGTTCCAAAAATATTAATTACTATGAATAAATCAAAATATTTTGATTTATTCATAGTAATTAATCAAAATAAAAAAAAATAAGTTGATGTTCAGGTATTCCAATCTACCCTCCCCCCTGCTGTTGCGGCTAAAGCGTGTTGGCTTGTATCGCCATACACCGATTTGATGTAAATTTTGCTGCACGGGCCAAATAAAAAACCCCCTTGCCATGCGGGCAAAGGGGCAAACTAAATTTCCGATCGAATATCTATTTTTAGGGCAAACCTTGTGATACTCCAGAATAGCTTCTTTTTCTTCGTTGCTTAAACGATCAACCCATTTAACTTTTTCACTGAATGAAAGATGTTCCACCTGCGTATATGGGCAATCATCTTGCCTTTCGAGATGCGGGCAACCGTAAGTTAAACCATATAGGCTATTTTCTTCAACCATTCTAGTTGTTTATATGATAACAAAACCCTAAACCTTGCCATAACAGCCAAAGGGGTAAACTAAATTTCCGATCAACTATTGATGTTGTTTAAGATAATAAAACTCTGGCTAAAAGGTGACGATTTCAAATCGACACCAGCAACGGCAAAATTATTTGGCCATATCCTAAGGAGCAGGGGTTTCAGAATCACCTCTAAAACAGCGTGAATCACCTATTTATTATAAGAACAGAATCATTTTAAATCTTTCTTTACCCAATGAAATGAATCCCCGTCAATAACCAGATCCAGATCATTTATTGATGTAGCCGAGGGTGCGAATACCTGAGGTGCAAACTTTTTCATTTCATCCATAATCTGACGATATTTTTTATCGTTTGCAAGGTTGTCCCATTCATTTGGATCATCTTTAACATTATAGAGTTCTTCAGTGTTGTCATTGTATTGAATGTATCTCCAGTTCATATTTACCACAGCGTAACTTCCCCTGTCCATATACGGAATAAAGACATTTCTCTCTTTAGCTGAAGATGGGTTCTTCAATATTGAGGCAAGCGAAGCTCCATCAAGTTGTTTTCCTTCGGATAAATTACAAAGTTCAACTAACGTTGGATACATGTCGATCAGACTAACCGTAGTTCCCACCTTTTTATTTTTGGCAATTCCTTTTCCGGTCCAAATAAAAGGCACTTGCGTGGTTCGTTGCCAAAGAGTATGTTTCCCCCAATGTCCTTTTTCTCCATGATGAAAACCTTGGTCGCTCCAAAATACAATAATCGTATTATTCTTGTAAGGACTTGCTTCCAAGGCATCCAAAACCCGCCCCAGCATAGCATCGGCAAAAGATATAGAAGCCAGATAAGCCAATACTGCATCTTTATACGCCCCTAGTTCAACAATCTCCTGATGTTGTTTCATTTTTGACATTTGCTTTTTTCGAACAGCTTCAGGAAGGTCATCTAAATCATCCGCTTTAAGAGGAGGAAGTTCAATTGAATCGCGATTATATAAATCGAAATACTTTTGAGGGGCATAATTTGGATAATGAGGAGAATACATTCCAAGTCCCATGAAAAAAGGCTTATCATGTTTACGTTTAATCACATCGCACATCCAATTTGTACGCATTGCATCTACCATATCGTCTTCCAATTCGTTTGCTATCGGACCCCATTCTAGGTGTCCTGCTGAGCTAATTTTGCGGTCACTTTTTGTATAATACGGACTATACGGATGTGGTGTTGGAAGCGGAACATCGGTCATGTGATAACTATTCATTTCCCAGCCCATATCCCTGTGTTCCTGGCTTCGTGAGAAAAATTCATCCCACGATCGAAGGTCAACATACCCTCCCCGGTGATGATATAATTTACCAGCGCCATAAGTATTGTATCCTGCCTCCTTAAATGCCATTTGCATTGTAAAAACATCGGGATGAGTGAATTGAAAAGGCTCTGAGTCGTAGCACCCAGTTGTTGATGCTTGCATTCCTGTCCAAATAGCGGTACGAGATGGGGCACAAAAAACGCCAGGTGCATGTGCATTGGTGAAAACTACACCCGACTTTGCTAGACGATCCATGTTGGGTGTTTTTGCTTGTTTGTAACCCAACGGACTAACCCAATCGTTCATATCATCTACAGCAAAGATGATTACGTTAGGCTGTTCTTCTTTAGTGTTTCCTTTAGTGTTAATTTTTTTTACACATTGGGCGCCAGAAACAGTAGCACACAGTAATAACATGCTTGTATTTTGAAAAATAACTTTTAATTTTTTCATAATTTGAAATTTTTCATAATTCATTTTTGAAAGTTGTCGATATCAGTTAAGTGAACCTGCCTTCAATTCGTCGACCCTATGTGGCTCGTGTTCTTCCAACCACTTAACCAAACGCATCTATATCATTTCTAATTGTTTGCGTTTTTTTTAGAGATTTTGGCTTGCCCTGTTTAGAAAATAGAACCAGATAAGTTTTTTACAATCTAACACGATATAATCGACAGAAACGGAATCAAACTATACATACCTCAAATCAGTTTTTAATTTCTCTTATTTTAATATTGCGAAAAGAAGTTCTCGGTCCTTCATCCTGCAATAATATATGCCCATCCTGAAACTCTCCCCATCCTTTTAAGTTTGCATATTTACTCTTTGACAAAAGTTGATAGTATAGTTCACTGCTTTTTTCGATATCAACTGATTTTATCCCATTTAGCCAGTGTTCAATGTGATTTCCATCAACAATAATCAAAGCTTCGTTCCACTCCCCATTTGGCTGAACCTTCACGTTTTGAGGTGCCCGAACTAAATCATATAACGAACCACAAGTTCTGTTATAATCCGGCTTGTCATAAGGCCAATTTTCGTTGTCTAAAATTGCGTACTCTAATCCAAGACCATGACCTGGAGATGCTTTAAGTGATTCATTTACAAAATATTTAATTCCACTATTCCCTTTGTCCGAAATTTTGAATTGACATGCTAATTCAAAACTTCCATACTTCTTCCCGGTAATAATATCACCGCCTTTCAAAGAGTCTGGCATTTCATTTCCAAGACATATCAGTTCTCCGTTTTCAATAATCCAGCCTTGACCCGGAAAATTATCTTTGTAAATACCTCTCCAACCGTTAAAAGATTTTCCATCCCAAAGAAGCGTCCAACCAGCTTTGATTTCTTTCTTTGATAAAGTGTTGGGTTCCGAGGAAGATGAATTCTCTTTTTGAAAAAAGCATGAGGTTAATAGTAGGCAAAGTGATAAAGAAGTTAGCAATAAATTAGTTCTTGTTTTGGTCATCATTAAAGAATTTTTATAATTTGAAATTTAGAATATTAAAATAAGCAATTCAAAAACCGATCCAGCAAATCTGCCAAATCAAAATCAGATACGTACTTTGGTATTTATTCCAAATACATTGTAAACTTTCCATTCCCAGGTAGGTCTTGTTTTTTGGTAACAATAGTAAATATCAATCCCAAAATGTTCGTTTCTGAAAAGATGAAATCCTCCATACAAACGCATTGTTTGAACCTTCTGAAAATTAATATTAGTGAACAATTCACTCATCAGATATGGCTTTGGCAATTTATTCGTGGACCGAACAAAAAAATCAATGTTTGTAATGTTGTCCAGTCCATATTGAGTATCCGAGGCTTTATAAGTTTTGGAGACCAGTCGATTAGCAACCTTAACGATCATATTGTCCGAATGCCAAAAATATACTCCGTAAAGCATATAGGTTTGTCCGGGATTCCAACTATTGAATTTAAAACTTTCAGTTTGACGAAGTCCCAGACCAAGTGATAACTTTTCACTTATTTTGTGGTAAGCAATCAGATCAAAATGAAAATAATCGAGTCTATCATTCTGATTGCTGTAATGGTCTTTATTTGAAATTACCAGATCCGTTTTATCATTCACAGAATATGTAATACTTGTCGAATTCCATAGGTAAGAACCATTGCTAGCCAATTGAGCAACGCCATCAGAAGAACAAAAAGCGAACATAATGATTATAAGTCCGATAATTTTTATCATTCTCAGTTGCCCTATTTATTGACTAAATTATACTCATAAAAGATTCAATAATGCAAAACACATTTTAAATCAAAAGGGAGGCATGAAAAAATTGATTTTCTCATACCTCTCTTTTCGGGAAACTGAGTTATTTTAACCAAGAAAATAATTCACTTTATCAAACTTAAATTTTCGGTTCCCATCCTTTCTCGTATTCACGACCCCATAGTTTTTGGGCTTCAGAGTCTCCAATAATGTGTCCGTTTTTAGGATCGATATTAAGATCACGTCCCACGCGCCAGGAAATATTTCCCAATTGCATCGCTGTTATGCTCTTATGTCCTAATTCAACATCACAGTTTGGACGTCGGTTATTTCTTATTGCATCTAAAAAGTCGGCAACATGAAGGCTATCCATTCCTAAACTCGGGCTGGCAGTATTACGGCCTTCCAGAGCACCTTCTACAATAAGCGATTTCACTTCGTTAATCAGCTTACCATCATTGTCATATACCTTATAACTATCTCCACCGGTATCTAAGCTTCCTTTTTCACCGTAGAAAATAATGCCACGATCAGCTCCTTCAATGGCTCTTCCATTCGAACTTCTGCATTCCCACATCAATGAGACACGTCCAGGATAATCCATGGTTATTATCTGGGTATCGGGAGTTTCCCAGTCGTCTTTGTAATGGTATCTGCCTCCTACTGAGGTCACCCGGGTTGGAAACTCTACCCCAAGCCCCCAGCGGGCAACGTCAACTTCATGTGTTCCATTATTCAAGGCTTCGCCTGTACCGTAATTCCATAACCAATGCCAATTATAGTGAATCAAATTTTCCTGGTAAGTGGCACGTGGTGCAGGGCCTTGCCACAGTTCGTAGTCGAGCCAGGACGGTAC
>JAIFMH010000328.1 GCA_020048595.1 Bacteroidota bacterium
CCTTTGCAATTTGAAATTAAATCCACGGAAAGGATCGTTTTTTCAGGAAATGGATTTTCCCATGATAAATGAAACAGGCGGATATGCTGCCCGACCGAAGTGGTTCTTTCGTTTTTGCCCTGCCATGCAGAAGCCTGGTCTGTTTCAGATGAATTTCCCCACCAATCCCAGATATTTAGCCTGTAAACCATTGGTAATGAGACTGATTGTCCATCGGAATAAGTAAGTCTGTATTCACCGATTTCCATTTTTTCTGCATCAATATTCCAAGCCGAAGCATGCAAAAAGTGAATTGACCTTCCTTTCAGCTCAACTGGGATTTCGCTGACGTTTTCAGGATATACCAGCGTAGTTATTTCTGCTGAACGGTTTCCAGCCAATTGAATTACACCCCTGACATCAAATGAAATGTTATCAAATTCCTGAATTCCTGATGGCAAATCCGAAAGTGTATTGCCGGGTTTGTGGTGAATATTATCGGTAAGAGCGGTATTGTAAAAATCCGTCAGGTCAATTAATCTGTTGTTTGTTAAAGGATTACGACCTGGGATAGCGTGTTCATTGGACGCAACTGTAGTGTGCGGATCACCGCCGGTTTGTGTTTTCATCATTTATGTTTTCAAATATTTATTGAACGATTTCCAATAGTTTTTTTTTATAGCAGCTGCGAAATAGAATCAACTTTAAGCAGAAAATAAAGAAATCCATTATTTGTAGTTGATTCTCTTTTATATTGCATACATCATTTAACTATTTTAATGTTATAGGCATTCTAAGTTTTACCGTATCATAATTTTATGGCTTGCCATGGAGTTATCCCCAAGTTCAATTACCACTATGTAAACACCTGGTTTTAAATTGCCGGTTTTAATTTCAGTTGATTTTGCATTTACCGAATTGATATTCAGCATCTTTTTACCCGTCACATTATATATTGAGACGGTTTTCATTGCATTCTCACTTTCCAGGTTCAATAGCCCGGAATCCTGATTCTGATA
This sequence comes from Bacteroidota bacterium, assembly GCA_020048595.1. Lineage (GTDB taxonomy): Bacteria > Bacteroidota > Bacteroidia > Bacteroidales > UBA4417 > UBA4417. The sequence goes on from JAIFMH010000328.1 coordinate 999, forward strand.
TACTTTCACCCTTGAAGTTTTATCTGCATTCACTGGTTTTTCAATTCCGGTTTGCAAAGGGCTTGAGTACATATCCGGCAAATCATTCAGAAACATAGTAAATGGATCATCATAAAACGCCTGGAAATCAGGCACAGCGGCATGGCCCGGAAAAGGCACAAAATGATGCGTAGGGCTTGCATTTCGCCAGGTGGCAAAGTAGGCTATCTTTTTTGTGGTTTCATTCGTTTTTATGGGTGCAAGGATACAGCGCGTGTACCAGTTGGATATCCTGAGATCATCAGGACCATTCCAGCCCAGGCGGTCGCCGGCTTCGGTAAGCGCTGAAAGTTTGTTTTTTTCGGTGGCGTATTCTGATATCCAGGAAATACGATCTTTAAACTTATTTACCTCGCTCTGATCACCGGCGCCAAAATAAAAATCAAGGCCGAAAATATCCACGTAACTGTCTCCCGGATAAATTGCCAGGTAATCAGCTTTCGTGCTGAATTGCTGTCCATCGGGTGAGAATGCGTACAACATGCTGTGTACATTTTTGGTATTCTTTAAATAGTCAACCGTGTATTTCCACAAAGTGATATAATCCTGGGTGGTACAATTTCCCTTACCCCACCAGAACCAGCTTCCATTATGTTCGTGCCAGGGCCTGAAAATAAAGGGAATGGCTTCTCCTTTCGAATTACGGAGTGTGTTAGCGAAATCTGCCACTTTATCCAGCTTGGCATTGAACTTTGCATTGTTGATTCCGCCTGGTAACATTGTGCTTACGATCTGAGGCGTTACCTTCCAGGAGTCGCCGGAGCCATCAATCCTGTCCTGGTGCCAGCACATGGTAATGATGCCGCCTTCGGCATAAGCTTGCTTACAAAGATTCTGAATTTTTTCAACATTTCCCTTTTCTACTACATCAGTGAAATCAAGGCTGAAAATGGCCGGGTGTGAACCGACTAACACTTTTGGATCAGATTTCGAACCGGTGCCATCGTCGTACCAACTGCTTCCTCCTTCATTAATTCCATAGGAAGTAGCATCGTGCATTCCGAAAAGGACATACGATCTGGAAAGAACAGACAAGTTTTCCAGTAAATATTTCGTTGCTTTTGTAGCTTCTGTATCCACGATGGCAAGAGTTGTGGTAGCATTGACTGAACTTTCGAAAACAGCCATCGCAGTCTGTAAAGAAGCAATAGAGTTATTATAATTTACATCTGTTGACGAAGGATTATCGTAAATAGCCTGGGCAGATGAAATAGCATTTGAAAAGGTGGTTTTTGCGGATTCGGGAAATTGACCTTCACCGCCGCCAGCCGGGGAATTGGCGTTAAGAAGTTCCGCAACATCTATCGCTTTCAATAAGTCACCTTTGGAACTGGGACAAATCACAAAATCATCAAAATAAACAGTAGCAGTATTTGAAGTAAGGCTGCCTCCTTCCAAATAAATCCAGACTGCTTCCAGGTTCCCTTTAGCTGTCATGTCGAATGCATAAACCGACCACTGATTATCTCCGGTAATGGTAGTTTTTAACCAATCACTTCCTGCGGTGCCGTAATCCGGTTTTACTGCTATTTCAAGTGCTTTATCTGATTTTATTTTAATGGCTATTTTTTTACTGCCGGATAATACAAGTGGAGCTGCAATAAAATTCAGGTTAAACTGGTGCCATTGCGATGTTGAGGAACCAATCCGGTGGTAATCTATTTTTAATGACTGGCCTGTTTCAGTCAGCGTGTAGGTTGCATCATGTCCTGCTTCCAAAACCCAGAATGAAGACAAGCTGTTGTCATCAAAATTATCGGACCATACCTGGGCTTTTAACCCGAAGGGGATTAGCAGTATGCAAAGTAATATGAAGAAAATGTTCTTTTCCATAATTTCTGATTTTTTTGGTATTACTGCCTGCATGATTGCATTTCCGGATTGGGATAGATTTTTTTTTTGAGGTTAAGTAAATCAGGAAAACAAATTCTGATTTACACGGCTAAAAACGAATGTCATAAAAGTCCTGATCTTTGCGAAACAGAACTTATTTGTCAGTCTCAAGAACCATAGAATACCCGGAACTACCTGCCGTATTTTCCCCTTTTAAACGGTAGAAGTATTTCTTACCCCTGATTTTTGATTCATCGTAATATAATATCAATGGCTCAGATGCTTCAGCCGAAGATTCAAACTTTACCACATCCGCCAGAACAGAATCTTCTAACCCGGTGGCAATTACTTTCCATGGGCCTTTAGCCGATTCAGATCTTTCGATGGTATAAAAAGCGGCTCCTGTTGATCCGCGCCAGGTAAAGCCATCGCCTTTCTGCATCAGGACCGGAGCGGGCGAGGGCAAAGCAACAGCTTCAGGTGTTATTCCCCTGATCAGGAAAGCTTCGGTTCGCAATAAATCCAGCATACGGGTTTCTTCATATACAAACCCGGCAGCGAAACCCGGAACGTGAAAGGAATTCACTGTTGTGCCTCCTTCGTTATGATAATACCAGCCGCCATCGCGACGGTGCCCGCGAATGCTCCACATCAGGCCGCCGGAAATATTTTCCTCACGGATAGTTTTCATCAGTTCGCGGAGATTTTCGGTACTTCCAAGGCCAAACTCATCAACCATCAAAGGCTTTTTCCCTTTGCATTCTTCGCGCGAAGCTTTGGCTATAGGCGAAAGTTCCCACGGACGACCACCCATTTTATTCCAGTATTCGTATAAATGATCACTTATAATATCGATATTCGGATCGGCAAGCAGCGCTTTGCGGTCGGCACCTCCGGCTTCCATAATTAAATGATTCGGGTCAATCTTTTTAATATAAGCAGCCATTTCGAGGCTCCAGGCAAGGATTTTCGGACTCCATTCATCGTAGGGAAGTCCGCGGTCGCCGGGGTAGCTGCCGAACTCGTTACCCAACTGCCAGCAGAGAATGGCCGGGTCATTTTTATAAAGTAATCCGTTAACCGTGTTTTTACGGTTTAAGATAAAATCGAGGAAATGCCTGTAATCGGCTTTTACATCCTCATCAGTCCAGAATGAGCCTTTTGGTTTTCCAGATAAAGTTGAAAATTCATCCACACCCCGGATGCCACCAAAAGATTGCGAGGCAATAAAAGGGATAATCAGCCTTACATTGTATTCGTGGCTTAGAGCAATTACACGGTCGAGGCACTGAAATGCTTCTTCATTGTATGTTCTTTTTGCGGTAATATAAACCGGCATTTCTTTATCGTCGGGTGAATATACCGAAAGTGAAAAAGTGCGGGTTGCAAGTCCTCCAATGCGTTGGATTCCATCAAGAATGTCCCGTATTTCGTATTCATCGGGGAAACGATTGGTGCGGTCAACGCGGATTTGCGACTCGTTTTGTTGGATATTGGGAGCCGCCAGGCCCATGAAACGGAACTCTTTATTTCCGTCCATCAGTTTGTCGCCCTGGCGTGTGACAATGTTTTTATAAACAGATTTTACCGGTTTCGGTTGCCCGAAAACATTTGCTATTATCAGGTAAAGTAAAACGGACGTTGCGAATGTAAGTATCCTTGTATTGTTCTGTTTCATTTCCGTGAAAGATAAAGGAATGTTAAAAATTGGGTAATATGCGGCGTTGGTTTTTCCGTCGGCAGTCGAAAGACTGATTCATTTTGAACCGTGTTGTAGCTGATAACACAGCTTTATGGCAATGATTCCATGCGAAGCAGAAATAAAAGGGAAGCTGTAACACTTCCCTTTTATTATCAGTATTTACTTCATTTTGGATGTTTAAACAGGTATTAAAATTTAATCACTGTTGCTGATCCTGATTTATTCTGGAATCAGGTTAGGATCAAGAGGTACTGTTGTAAAAACAAAGTAGTCAGCATTAACTTCGACAGGAGTTCCTTTGGCTATGTTGCCACCATAAAGCTGAATACCCATTTTGAAAGCTTTTGTAGGATCAAAATTGGTAAGATCTCCTTCGCCAGGATTAATTTTAATTGAACGCCAAACCCATTTATTCGCTGTAGGAACAAATTTGTAGTCGTCGCCATAACCCTGCGATTTAGTAAAATGCATCCACCCTGAACCGAAGTCGAATTGGAAGTAACCTTCATTACTACCCGTATTTAAAAGGAAGTTAATCCAAATGCCATTAGCATATACTGCTGGATCGAGAGCAGGCACGTCCCATGATGCATTCCCTAACTTATTATCCCATCCGGTCGAAACTCCGGTAAGGGTTGTATAATTGGCATCTTGATTGTAACCGGTAAGTGCGGGAACAGAGCCGGTAGCGGCAATTTTCCATTCTGCTCCTTTCGCTGTTTCACAATCCCAGCCAAGGGTAGGATTAACAGGGCCATCAGTAATTAAAACCTGGTCAACGGCAATGTAAAATGCATCAGTATTGCCATTTCCAACATTACCTCCACGGAATTGAATACCGAATTTCTCAAGATTACCTTTAGCTGCTGAGAATCCTAAAGCCTCAAGATCATAGGAACGCCATTCCCAACCGTTGGTTTTAACCTTATAATCGTCGCCATAACCAAATGCACCGGTTAAATGTTTGTCTTCAAAACCTCCGCCCGATGTTGCAATGGGTTGCACATAACCCAGACTACCATTGGTATTGATAAGAATGGTAAAACATGGATGTGTGTAGGTTGACAAATCATATCCTTTACCTTCGTTATCATTCTCAATTTTACAATAAATTCCGTTCCATCCGTTGCCAACAGGAGCCGATACTTCAAAACCTTTTCCAAAGAAACCGTTAATCTCACCTGATGTAAAGCTGGCTGTGGCATCTCCTTTAACAACAGTATATGGAGAGTCGAAATCAACAATTTTAAGCGTTTGCCTGGGGATGTATGTTGACCGTGGAGCTACAACAGGAATTGCTGTTGACGTTTGTTTTTCACCGGTTTTTGGTGTGGTTTCAATAACAGCAGCTTCTCCTAAATCAACACCTGCAGTAGTATATGATACCTTATCAGGGGCAGCCGACCCAAAAACAGAAACTACTTTTCCGGCAATCTTCACCTCTTTTAACAGATCAAGGTTTTCGCCTTTTAACATAAATGGTTTACCACGTTGTATTTCTGCTGGCCACGAAGTAACTTTTGCAGTATAATACTGGGGTTTTAATATTTGTGTAGTTACATATTCGCGTTTATACTTGTTCATTATTGTCAAAGCGCCAACTTCAATTGAACGGGGAACTTCAATCCTCATTGAATCGTTGTACTGGCTTATGATTTTGAACGTATTTGCGCCGCTGGCAACTGAACTGACAGTATTCAGATTTGTCCCATGGAGAACAATCTGCGTTCCTACAAACGGGGCTTCATCAGAAATGAGTGTAACTGTTGCGGCAGGGAGATTAATATCATACCCTTCAGAAAATGGAGTTTCTTTCTTACAGCTGAATACCAGTATCGAAAGAACCGCAAACAAAGCAATTCGAAATCTATTTTTGTTCATGATTAATTGTTTTTTAAAGATTAGTATCCAGGATTTTGTTCCATTCCCCATGCCTGAACCTCTGTTTGAGGAATTGGCATCAGGGGCACTTTATGTCCATCGGGACCATCAATTGATTTTGCAATCCCGTTTGCTTTCAGGGCAGGAAATTGCTTGTAAGGCCGGTCGCCAAGTCCATAGGAAAGGCCGGGTGCACGTTTTTGGTTCTTTTCTACATCCATAACGTCAAAGTAACGCCCTGTTCTTACTAAATCGTAAAAGCGAAGTGCTTCCAGGGCCAGTTCCAGGCGGCGTTCTTTCCAGATATCCTGTAATAGTTGATCGCCTGTAGACGTAATGTCAGGAAGATTAACGGTAGTTGGTGCTGCGCTGTAATCCATTTTACCTTCGGCATAGCCCATGCAATAAGTGCTTTTGCGGGCTCTTGCACGAACCATATTTACATTTTCCTGGGCTTCGCCGGTTTTACCTAAATGATAAGCCGCCTCTGCATTCATTAAAAGAACATCGGCATAACGGATAATTTTTATATTCCTGTCACTTGCTTTTGCCAGGGCAGGTTTTACCGGAAGTGCTGCTTTCCTGTTTAACCAGTCAGAACCCTGCTCTTTGCGATCGTATTTCTTTTTTACGCCATAGAGGATGCCATTGTTGTATTTCTCACCATAAAAAACGCATGATTGGCGGGGATCGTTGGTAACAGTAACATTATAAGCATCAAACAAATCAGGGGTTGGATTATTAAAGCCCCATCCTGAATCGTCTTTACGGTTACCCTGGAAATTGAAGCAATTGTTTCCGATCGAAGCCGGAGCTTTGTCGCTTGCACCTACACCAAATTGAACTTCAAAAACTGATTCTTCATTGTTCTTGTTTTCTGTTTCCCATAGCTTGGCGTAGTTGGCCATCAAACTATATTCACCCGAAGTAACAACAGCGTTGGTTTGGTCGTAAACCTGCTGCCAGGTGATGGTGCTGGCAATATCAGTGCCAATCTGGTACATATAAATCCTGGCTAAAAGCGCCCTGGCTGCACCTTTTGAAGCACGTCCGGTTTCAGCCAACGGGATTGTACTTTTTTCAGGCAGAAGTTCAATTGCTTTGGTAAGATCTTTAGCAATTTGTGTATAACATTCATTGAGACTGGCACGTTTTACATTACCAAAATCGGAAGGGCTGACAGAAGTAGTGAACAAAGGAATTCCGCCAAAAATACGTACCAGATACCAGTTGAAATATGCCCTCATAAATGAAGCTTCACCAATAAGGCGGTCGCGTGTGGCGGCATCCCAGGTAACAGCAGGAAGGTTATCGAGCGCGTAGTTTGCGCGTGAAATACCCCAAAATCCATGAATCCAGAAGTCATTGGAAAAACCAATCTGCGGTGTCATAGTGAATTCAAGCATTTCCCACATGGTACCGTAGTCGCCGTCGTTACTTCCTTTTTCGGCGTCGTCAGTGCGGATATCGCCCATAAAGAAATCGTGGTGGTGGCCCATCCATTGGCCGTCAGGTCCTGCGCCTTCGTCAAGCTGAAGCATGTCATACATTCCGAGAATGGCCCGGGTTCCGTTTTCCTGTGTGTCAAAGAAATTGGCACTATTTTCAGCTCCCTGTGGCTTTACATCCAGGAACTTGTTACATCCGAACGACAGGGTAATCAGTGCAGTTGTTAATATGAAGTATGTTATCTTTTTCATGATATGTTCTGTATATTAGAGTGTTAAATTAAGGCCGACTGAATAAGTGCGCGGTTGCGGATAATTTACCATATCAACACCATAATAGAAACGGTCGCCGTACAACCCGAAGAGCTCAGGATCCAGGCCGGTATATTTGGTGAAGGTGAGCAAATTATCAAAAGAGGCATAAATCCGGAGTTTTTTGATATGTATCTTTGAAGCAGCCTTTAAAGGGATGGTATAACCAAGTTGGAAGTTCTTAACTCTTAAATAGGATCCGTCTTCAACATAACGATCTGAGAAATTTTCAACGTTTTTATTCAGGTCGGCAGCATCGAGACGTGGAACATCTGAGGTTGGATTTGTGGCTGACCAATGGTTAACAGCCATATCCTGGCTGATGTTAGTCTCAAACATTTTGGAGTTGTACAAGTTCTGGTACATGGAGTTTACAATTTCGTTTCCATACGAACCGTTAAGGAACAAAACCATATCAAAACCTTTATAGCTCATATTCAGATTGAAACCTCCGGTCATTTTCGGACTGGCACTACCGAGGTAGGTCATATCCAACTCGGTAATCGCTCCGTCATCATTCAAATCCCGGAAAATAACATCGCCCAGTCCGGCATTTGGCTGAATGGCTACGCCATCTTTCACATAAGCATCAAGTTGCTCCTGGGTTTTGAAAATTCCATCAGTTTCATATCCGAAGAAATAGGCAATTTCCCGACCTACCTCAGTTTTTGTAGTATTGCCTACACGGCCTGCACTTCCGCTACGGATAAATCCTCCACCGGCCAGACTTGTGACTTCATTTTTTATAAAGGTTAGGTTAAGCCCGACATCGTACCTGAAATCGCCTTTGGTTTGTGTATAATTGAGAGAAAACTCAAGTCCCTTGTTTTGCATGGTACCAGCGTTAACAGACGGTTTCCTTTTACCCGCATACAATGGTATGGGTCGTTGAAGGATCATATCGTTGGTGTTGCGGATGAAATAATCAACGGTACCTGTCAGCCTGTTCTTTAATAAGCCGAAATCGACACCGAAGTTTAGCTGTTCAGCACCTTCCCAGGCTATTTCGGTGTTTGCCAGGTTTTCCTGCACTGCCCCTTCTACAGGCAGACCATTCAGGGCATAAATATAACCTCCGTTAACACTCGAAACATAATCAAAATTTCCGGCGCTTCCCTGGTTTCCAACTATTCCCCATCCTGCACGCAGTTTCAGGGTTGGCAAAACATCTACTATGTTAGCCATAAACTCTTCGTTGTTAAGGTTCCAGCTTCCTGCCAGTGATGGGAAATAACCCCAGCGTTTTTCTTCGGTAAATTTCGAACTGCCGTCCATACGAATAGTAGCTGTAAGAACATATTTGTTATCCCAGGCGAAATTACCCCGTAGAAAGGTTGATGCTATGCGGGTTTCGCTTGCACCACCTCCCAGGTCGAATTTTACGGCATCTTTATGTGCGCCCAGGTATTGCAAATCGGCATTTTCAGGAACATCATATCCTGTTGCCCATATATCCGACCATTTACTGGCCTGTAATTCCATACCAAGGGTTGCATTAATATTGAGTTTGTTTATAGATTTCAGGTAGGAAAAATAGTTGGTGTTTACCCAGCTTACACCGTAAGGACGTTTCTGGTAAAGAGAGGATTCTTCGTTTTTCTGAGTGGGTGTAATAAAATATTTTGGACTATATGATTTTTGATCATCAAAATCCAGTTGTGTTCCAAATTGCGACCTGAATGAAAGCCCTTCGGTGAAAAGGTCATCAATCTGGAGATATGCATTCCCCATGGCACGGTTACCTAAATATTTCTCTTTACCTGCCAGGTAAATGGATAATGCCGGGTTGGTTGCAGCCTGTGAATAATAGATTTCGCCGTAGAAATCGGTATAATCATCCCATGCAGCCGAAATCGGGTCCGAACGAAGTGCTCCAGGAATAGTTCCGCTGTAGTAATCGCCCCTGTTGCCTGGTTTTTCATAATGCACATAATTGAAATTCAAGCCCAGTGTCACATGCTTGGTCAATTTGAAATTGTTATTCGAATGGAACATCAGTTTGTTCAAATAAGTGCCTTTTACTGTACCATTGTCAGCTGAATAGGTAAATCCATGATCGAAGGTATAATCATCGGAACCACCACGAATACTCACATTGTAGCGCTGATTGGTACCCTGGCGGTAAATTTCATTTTGCCAGTCGGTTCCTTTAAGGTAATTGCCAGCAGCCTGCTGATCAAGTACATAGTTGATAATATCATCAGTTAATCCGATTGCCTTGCGTGCATTGGCAAATTCAGTTGCATCAGCGAGTTTAAGTTTTTTTGTCACTTCCGAAATCCCGGTCTGAATGGTAGCTTCCACTTCAAGTTTACTTCCTTTGGAACCAGAGCGGGTTTTAACTAAAATAACACCGTTTGCTCCTCTCGAACCATAAATGGCAGTTGCCGAAGCATCCTTTAATACTTCCATGCTTTCGATATCGCCCGGTGCAATATGGCTCATATCGCTCATAGGGAATCCATCAACAACGTACAAAGGATCGGAGTTGTTAATTGTTCCGATACCACGAACCCTTACTGTTACACCTGCACCCGGAGCTCCTGAATTTGAAATAACATTAACCCCGGCAACACGACCCTGCATGGACTGTGCAGCATCAATTGTTGTTACCTTCCTTAAATCAGCAACATTTACTTTTCCCACACTACCGGTAATATCACTTTTACGCATAGTACCATATCCTACAACAACTACTCCTTCCACATCAATGGCTTCGGATTGCAACTGCACATCCATTGTATTTGATGCTGTAATTTCAAGTTCCTGTTTTTTCATTCCTACGAATGTAAAAACAAGCGTTTTACTTTCTTTTGGAACATTAAGGCTGTACTTACCGTCGATATCGGTGAGTGCTCCTTGAGTTGTTCCTTTAATAACAACTGAAACGCCCGGGATTCCATTTCCATCCTCCATACTGGTTACAGTACCCGTGATGGTTCGTTGTGCCAGTACCTGCATGACTGTGAGCAGCAAAAATACCAGCAGTAGACTTAGTTTTCTCATAATCCTTTTGCTAATGTTTGGTTAGTGTTTGGTTAATTAGATTTTCTTTACCAGCTGATTTTACCTTATTGATTACAAAATAAATCCAGCCTGTTTTTTTTAGTTTTTATTGCATGGTAAAAGTATAATCAACCGCTTGCAGAGGCGGTGGGTAAATCAATCAAATAGGGTGGACATTTGTTTCTTTTATGCTCATCATCTGCAACAAGAGCTTATAACGCAATGAAATACAGCAACATATGAACAACAAACTTTTTAAAGTAAAATTTATGTAAAATAAAAAACAGCGAAACAAGAAATCTCAACCTGGATTTCGACTCGGGTAAAGTCAATTCGATGCTTAAAAGAAAATCTTAAAAATGCACTAATTATTGTTCCTGATCGAACGGATCAATTTTCTGTGCCATTTGTCCGCCATCTTTTGTATTTGCCCTGATGTATTGAGAAGGCGTTAATTCAAATTCATCTTTGAAGCACATGCGAAAATACTGAAGATCACTAAATCCGACTTCATAAGTAACCTGAGCAATGTTTAAGTCACCGCGCAGAAGCAACTCAGCGGCTTTATGAAGCCTTATTTTACGGATCAGTTCATTGGCTGAATACCCAACAGTAGCTTTAAGTTTACGGTAAAGCTGCATGCGGCTTGTTCCCATATCACGGCACAGATCGGCCACATCATATTCGGGCTCGGTAATGTTTTGTTCAATGTATTTTTTTATCCGCGAAATATATTCTGCCGATGGATTTACCTCAGTTTCAGCATTCTTTTCGGGTTTTACCAGAAAATCATTCATGTATTTTTCTTTCAGCAAATTACGTGAGCTGATCAGTTTTTCGATACGTACCAATAGATGTTCCGCTTCAAAAGGTTTGGGAATATAGGAGTCGGCTCCGTGCTTAAGTCCCTTTATCCTGTCGGCCGAAGTAGGAAGTGCCGTGAGCAGAATAACCGGGATATGATTGGTAAGCGTTGAGCTTTTAATCTTTTCGCAAAGCAGATTACCATCCATGCCCGGCATCAGAATATCGCTGATAATAAGATCAGGTACAATTTCACCGGCTTTTTGCCAGCCTTCGAGGCCATCGGCAGCTTCTACAATCTGGTATTCAGGGGCAAGAATATCCCTGAGCATTGAGCGTATTTCCTTGTTATCATCAATTACAAGTATGATTTTTTCATCTCCTTTCCTGCTGATTTTTTCATGTAAAGCTTCGGTTTCAGTCGGGGGGCTATTTATAAGGATGCTTTCGGACTGTGAATCAGCTTGATCTGAAACAGTGTCGTTACTAACAGTACAGGGCAAGTACACTGTTACTGTGGTTCCTTTATTGTTTTCACTTTCAACCTCAATAAAACCATGGTGAAGCTCAACAAGTGATTTAGTAAATAAAAGTCCTATCCCATAACTTGTTGAAGTAGATTCAGCAACAACAGGAGCATTGTTTCCCTGGAATTTATTGAAAATATTCAGTACTTGCGATCGCGTCATTCCCACACCTGTATCCTTAACTTTAATCGAAAGATATTGGCTCATCTCTTTGGTGCGGTATTTAAACTGGAATATCGATTTCTGATTAAAAGCCCTTGATACCAGGTCTATCTCACATTCCACCCGGCCATTCTTGTTCGTATATTTAAATGCATTCGAGAGCAGGTTATAAACAATAGATTCCAACCTTACAGGATCGCCGGTTATGGAGACATCTCCCGCTATTTTATCGGTATACTTAAATTCCAGCCCTTTGGTCGAAAAAAGATCGACAAAACTTTCGCACGATTGCCTGAAAAATAATGAAGGGATAATAGTATCGCGCCTTAGCCTGATTTCTTCCTTTTCAATCTTGCGTAAGTCCATCAGGTCGGTAATGAGTCGGAGTAAGATTTTGGCATTCCTGTCAATTTTCTCATAAAAATCGATCCGCTTTCCAGGGTCATCATTCATTCTAAGCCTGCCGGTCAATCCCATAATAAGTGTTAATGGCGTACGGAATTCGTGCGAAATGTTGGTGTAAAAACGCATCCGCATATCGTACATTTCAATTTCCTGCTCCTGCTCCATTTGCCTGATCCTCATCCGCTGCCTGTATGTTATGAGCCGGAAAGCAAAATAATTAAGCGCAATGAAAAGCATAAAATAAAACACATATGCCGGAATACTGTACCACCACGGCGGAAGTATCCTGATTTGGAGGGTGGTAACTTCATCATTCCATATACCATCGCTGTTTGAACATTTAACCTTCAGCGTATATTTCCCATATTTCAATCGCGGATAATAGCACTCGGGAGTGGAAGTATAAATCCAGTTTTTATCAATTCCTTCCATCTGGTATGCATAGGATATTTTTTCAGGAACACTGAAATCCATACCGGAGAAGGTAAATGACAGGGTATTCTGAAAGTATCTTAACTTTAATACTTTTGTATTCCAGGCTGAGTTTTCAAGAAGAACCCTTCCTTCATATTCCCTGCCGGCGAGCAGGATATCATTAAACAATCCTATTTGTGTGATAATGATTGATGGCGTTGATTTTGAATCTGTGATGAGCAATGGATTAAAGTAACAAATCCCTTCCTTTCCGCCAAAATATAAAATCCCATTGTCCTGCTTCAGTTTGCTGCTGGTATTGAAAAGCGAAACCTCCAACCCGTCAAAATGGTTGTAATTGCGTATCTGGTCGGGGAACCCGTTTTTAAGTATAATTTTTACAAGCCCGTTTTCGGCAGCAGCCCATATTTCACTTGAAGATACTGATACAATTGACTGAATTACTGTATTTTGCAAGCCCTGCTCTACACCTATACTTGTAAATTTATGGTCTGATGACCTTAAAATGGAGATGCCAAATTCAGTAGTAATCCAAAGATTATTATCAGGAGTGATAATAAAGTCAGAAATAAAATTGTTACAGATACTTGTCGGATCAGCCGGGTTGTTTGTGAGTATCTCCATTTTATTAATGGAATCAAGCGCACTGTTGGTTTCAATTACAATCAGCCCGCTTCCACGTGTACCAAGGAAATACCTGTTTGGCCCTGCTTCGGTAATTTTTACGATCGGGTAACTTTTAAGTTCCTTGGCTAAACGTCCTTTAAACTGCCTGAACATTTTTAACTCTTCCGAATAATAAACCAATCCGTTTGACCAACTGCCGCCCCACATAATTCCTTTGCTGTCGCGATATAAAGTCATTATATGGTTATCCGGAAATCCATTGGCCTCGTTAAAATAATCAGCTGACGTTGCCATCAGGTTGTTACCCGAAATACTATATTTCTTCACATGTATTAATCCGTTTCCCTTGGTGCTGAACCAGATATCGCCATTAAGACCAACTTCAATACTATAAATATCATTTCCAATCGGATTGAATTCATCTGTTGAGTTCAGTATAAGTCTGCGTTCGGCTACCGGCTCACCGCTATTACCAAGTTCAACCAGGTATATGCCTTTACGGCTTGTACCTGCCCAAAATGAATTTTTCCCTGCCTTCGCCATGGAAATAATTTCGGCGCGGGTAATTCCCACAATGCTTGTATTAAATGGCTTATGATTAGGATCGTATTTAAATAGCCCGTTATTAGTACCAACCCAAATAATACCTTGCCGGTCTTCCAACAGCGAAGCCACATGAAAAGATTTTGCCTCTTTGCTTGCCCTGAACGAGGGACGCGAAACAAGAGTTCCGGATTTAATATCGAATACGATCAATCCATTATAGGTTCCAATCCAAAACTGGTCCGGCTGCGACTTTAAAGTCAGTGAAACGTCGGATTCACCACGCTCGCTCATTATATACGAGATCAGCGGGTTGTTAGTAAGGGCTCTGGGTTCCCCGTTAATTTCTTCAAATATATCGGTGCCATTCAAACTCGAAACAGCAATCCACCCGTTGGCCAGTTCCTGGATCTTGTGGATATAAATGCCTTTTAGCTGATTTGTATTTACCAGTTTCTTTTTTGTTGGATCGTAACGTAACAATCCCCTATCCGATCCAACCCATAAGTTGCCCTTTGAATCCTCGAAAGCCATGGTTATCCTGAATTTGTTGCTGTTTTCAGCGTAAACAAGCGTTATCGGATCAAACTTTTGTTTTTTAATATCATAAGTAAAAACCCCTTCGTAGGATGCTACAAGCACCTTGCCGTTGGAACCACCTGAAATATTGATAATGTTACCGGTTTTAGTGCGATTGATAGACTCAAAGGAATTAACCTGCTGATTTTTAGGATTATAAACAAAGAGACCTTCGCTGTATGTGCCAATCCACAGCTTTCCTTCATTATCCATGAAAAGTGCTGAAATCTTTCTTCCTATTTTATTGCTGAGCTGTTGCGAATAGTTGATCACCTTCCGCCCATCGTACCGGTACAATCCTTTCCATGTTCCTATCCATAAAAAACCGGCACTATCCTGAGCCATACAATTAATGTCAATTTCGGGTAAATCAGCGGATTGTATGGCTGGCACCAGCTCAATATGGGTATCCTGGCTATAAACAGACGTAACCCGAAGCAGAAGCATAACCAAAAACATACATTGAAGCATTGTTTTGATTAATAAGGACTTATAATTCACTTCTGTTAAATTCCTCTTCATTGTGGTCAGGCTCGGTAATAAAGCTCTAAAGTAATACTCAAAATTATACCAACTACATTTTGCCAAAAGAAAATGATTCCTTTTATGAAATCATAATGCGATATAAAAATTACAGTAATCTATTTATCAGATATTTACAAAATAGTGTTATAGGCACCCTTGCTATTTGATACAGAATTCATGGTAAGGCAGGGAACAGGAAGAGTAATTGAAAACCGAATTTGAACATGACAGTCTTTTAAGATTCAGTTGAATATAGATGGCATCAACTTATTTACCTACTTTTAACCGGTCAATTCAAGCTGACTAAAAAGCATCCAAAATTCCTGTCATTAAATCTACTTCTGATTTCCGCTCCCTGATACTTAATTCCTATGCCAATACTTATACCATTTAAAGTCTACCGCTTTCGCTGGACTATCCTCAGTATTTATATGTTTTTAGTTGCTGTGAACCAGATGCTCTGGATCACTTTTGCACCCATAACCAGTGATGCAACAAAATATTATGGAGTTTCTGACATCTGGATAGGAATCCTTTCCATGTGCTTTATGATCGTTTTTGTTGTGGTTTCGATACCTGCATCCTGGATTATTGATAAATATGGAATCCGGGTCGGCGTAGGAATAGGTGCCGCTTTCACCGGCATTTTCGGATTGCTGCGGGGATTTGTCACCACCGATTTTGATTTGCTGTTAATGGCCCAGGTTGGAATTGCTATCGGACAGCCTTTTATCCTGAATGCCATCACAAAATTTGCAGCCCGCTGGTTCCCTATTGAGGAACGTGCCACAGCCGCCGGACTCGGAACACTGGCCATGTATGTCGGAATTCTGGCCGGTATGATTCTGACTCCATATCTTATTATTGGCTCAGGAATTGGTGGCATGCTCTACATTTATGGAATAATAGCAATGGTTGCAGCTGTTGTTTTTGTTGTTTTTGCCAAAGAAGGCCCGCCAACGGCACCATGCCGCCCCGACCAGGAAGAACGGTCATTGGTTTATGATGGCATCAAAAATATTTTCAAAGTCAAAGATTTTAACTGGCTGCTGTTTATCTTTTTTATAGGATTGGGTGTTTTCAACAGTGTAACAACATGGATAGAAAACATTCTTAATCCACGGGGTTTTTCTAATACCCAGGCCGGAATTACAGGAGGACTGATGATTGCAGGCGGAATACTTGGCGCACTGATCATCCCTATCCTTTCCGATCACTACCGGAAAAGAACTCCTTTTATCATACTTGCATTGTCTGGCGCCACCATTTGCCTGGTTGGGATTACGTTCGCAACTTCATACTGGCTGCTTTTGGTTTCGGGTGCCGGGCTTGGCTTTTTCCTGCTCAGTTCAGGGCCCATCGGATTCCAGTACGGTGCCGAAATCACTTATCCGACTTCGGAAGGCACTTCGAACGGTATGTTGCTCCTGATGGGTCAGATTTCAGGAATCGCGTTTATTTTCGCAATGGATATTTTCAAATCTCCAGAAACCGGATCAATGACTATTCCTTTAGTGGTACTCATTTCGCTCATGGCTGTTGGAATTCTGATGTCAACTCAACTGAAGGAATCATCACTTATGAGTAAGGCAAACGTTCACAAAGCAGCCTGAAAAACCTGTCAATTTTAAAAGAAAACACAATCCCTTCGTAAACGTTAAGAATGAACTTCCCTTACAACCTGAAAACATACAGATCATTAACCGGATTTTTTATCTTCCTGCTCATTCTGCTATTCCCGTTTTCGCGACTTTTTGCACAGAATGAAATCCCGGATTCCCTGGTAAAAGAACGCATTGATCACATTCAAAACAGCTTGAACGAGGGAAAACCTGCAGCAAAGTTATGGTGGAATGGCTGGCTTTATGGGTATAGCGCTGCCACTGTTGTTCAAGGAGCTGTTTTTATAAGCAGTGATGAATTAAAAACACGCCAGGATATGGCGCTCGGTGCAGCTACTACTTTAGTTGGAGCCGTCGGACAATTGATAATGCCCATGACTCCCGCAAGCGCGCCAGGCAAACTTGCCCTGATTCCGGGTGACACACCCGAAGAACGGATCAATAAACTAAAAAAAGCAGAAGAATTGTTTGAAGCAAGTTCTAAACGCGAAAAGGACGGCCGCTCCTGGAAAATGCATGCCCTTTCGAGTGCAATTAACCTAAGCAGTGGCATGATAACATGGTTAGGATTCGACCGTACAATTAAAGCAGGTCTGATTAATTTTGCTATTAATGAAGTGATTACCGAGGCTCAGATATGGACTCAACCCACCAGGGCGATTAAGGATTATAAGGTTTATTGCGAAAGATATAAATCCGGATTACCTTCTGTATTATATAAACCGAAAGCACAATTGTTTGTAAATGCATTTCCAGGTGGGGTGGCGTTAAAACTTGTATTTTAAAATTGCGTTTAATATCCGTCTACTAATTGAAACCTTTTCTTATAAAACTTGTTATAAATTTCTTATAAATCAACAACATACACTATGACAAGCGAATTGGGGACCAATGCAAATCCGTGGAAACTTAAAACACCGCCGGGCACATCGGAATACCAGATGTATAAATCCGAAAAAGATGGCAAAGAAATACTGGTATGTACTGTTGGCTCAACTGTTCTTCATTATGAATTTCGGTGCCTTGCTGATTTGCATGAAATGCTTCAGAATTATGGCGATTGGATGGAACTTGGCAGTGCCGATGAGCAAAAACCGGCTAAAGAAGGAACAGTAGAAGCCTGGGCTCGTTCGACAGAAAATCCCGTTGGAGGCTGGTATGGATTAAAGAAAGGATTCCGCGGTCGGTTTGGAATGTATATTCCGCCGTTGATGGAAGCTCTGGGACTTGCCGAAGTGGAGCATAATCCGAAAAACAACAGGATGAAAGCAATTTAGGATGGAAACGGGAGAAATTTCTTCATAGAAATTTAAGGTCCAAATCCCATGTTACAAATTCAAAACGGATGAACAGAGCGATTCCTGGCTCTTGAATTTTGGATTTTGGGACTTGGAATTTGGGTATTTTTTCAATGTGCATGCCTGAAATAGGTTGACTTTTAAAATTTACTTTAAATTTACTATTATTGTTGTTGACTTTTTCTTTTTTGCTACTTTTTTCTTTTTGTTGATAAGTTGAGATTTTGTTAACAACTCATGGTTCCATTGATAAATAGGCATTTTTGGCTTATCAATTTGAGGTAGTTTATTAACATAATTTTCAAAGTCATCAGGCGTCATTCTTTTTAAACCAAGATGTGGTTTTTCGCTGTTGTAAAGTCGCATTATTTTAGATGACACATAAGCCATATTTTCTTTCCTGAGATTCTCAAAAACGATATAATCGTTCTTCACAGTACCTTGCACCCTTTCTGCATAAGCGTTTTCCTGCGGCAATACACACATGCTAATCACCATCTTGTTCTGACTTAGTATTAGCTTATGACTTTTACTGATGTACTGACCTCCACGGTCAGAATGAAATATACACCCGGTGAGATCATAACCAATTCTTTGTTTTAATGCCTTTTTCATTGCAATCTCCAATGATTTTGCTGACAAGCTTTTCGATATATGCAAGGATAAAAGCTTTCTTGAGTAAACATCAAGTATCGTTACTCCATAAAAAACCTGGCCCTGGCTCATTATATAAAACATATCCGATTGCCATACCTGATTTATTCCAGTTAGTATCTTTCCTTCAATCAGGTTTGGATAGTATTCTACCCGCTGGCTCCAGGTCGTTTTTATAACACTTCTTATGCGCTTTATTCTAAAACCGTTTGATAATCCTATACGCTCAAAGATATCCCGTCCAACTGGAGATTCTTCTTTAACCATATAATACATGTTTCTAACGCCCATTTTCCTGTGATCTTTCCGTTTTCTCTCAATGGTTTTTATTACCTGAACCGTTTGGCACGCTGTTAGTTCCTGATGCTTTCGGTGCTTCCATAGTGCCTGTTTAGTTATTCCTGCAACAGAATAGAGTTCCTTCATTTTGTAGGCATGTCCTGATCCTTTGGTAAGCCGGAACCATTCGAGGCTGCTTTTAAGAAACTTTTTTTTAAATCTGTTTTGTATTCCTCGCTTGCCAGATCCACAACCTTGTTTATCAAATCCAGTTCCATTTGCTTGCGGCCTAAGGTAGCTTCCAATTCCAGAATCCTCTTGCGCAATTGTTCGGTCTGATAGGCTTCACTTTTGTTTTCCACAACAAGTCGTTTGTTATGATGCAAATATCGGCTATATCTTTCAATCCAGTTATAGATACTTGTAGAGCTCACGCTAAGCTCTTTACTTGCCTGTGATACTGAACATTTGCCATTTTCAATATCGTTTACCACCCCTCGTTTTACTTGCTCACTGAAAATCCGGAATTGTCGAAGAGACTCTTTTTTTACTAATTTTGGTTTCATCTTTGCCCTTTTTGGTTGATTTTTGGTCAACCTATTTCAGGCACGGACACTTATCTCTTAACCCTTGCATTCCCCTGCCAGATGCTCCAAACCATTTCTTCGTCAGCAGGCTGTGCATAATCGGTTAAAAAAGTGGTTGCCAAAGCGCCGCTGGCCCATCCAAACTGCATGCATTTTTCGGGTTCCCATCCTTTCAGGATTCCGTAAAGTAAACCGCCCACAAATCCATCACCTCCGCCAATGCGATCAAGCACATTTATTTCACGTGGTTCAATCACATTCCAATTGTCACCGTCAAGCATAATTGAACCCCAAAGGTGTTTGTTGGTATTGATTACCTGCCGCAGCGTAGTAGCAAATACCGAAGCATTCGGAAAAGCAACTTTTACACGCTGAATCATTATTTTAAAGCTTTCAATTTTGGAATCAATATCTTTTCCGCCGGCTTCCGGGCCTTCAATTCCGAGGCAAAGCTGAAAATCCTCTTCGTTGCCAACCAGGATATCGGATACCGAAGCTATTTCGGTAAAGATAGCATGTAATTCTTTATCGCGGCCTTTCCAGAATGAAGCACGGTAATTCAGGTCGAAAGAGATTCGTGTACCGGCTTTCTTTGCAGCCCGGGCCAGTCC
>JAIFMH010000126.1 GCA_020048595.1 Bacteroidota bacterium
CTTCAGCTACAATTAAAAGTCATCATAATGTTGGCGGACTCCCCGATTTTATGAAACTCAAAGTGGTAGAGCCTCTCAAGAGTCTTTTTAAAGATGAGGTACGCCGCGTTGGAACCACATTGTTAATTGATCCCAATATTTTGAGCAGGCATCCTTTCCCGGGTCCGGGATTGGGAATCCGGATACTGAGTGATGTTACTCCCGAAAAAGTAGCTATCCTTCAGGAAGCCGATGCTATTTTTATAAACGGCCTAAAAAATCATGGCCTTTATAATAAAGTATGGCAGGCCGGCACTATGTTGCTTCCTGTACAATCCGTAGGTGTTATGGGCGACGAACGAACCTACGAAAATGTGGTTGCACTCAGGGCTGTAACTTCAACCGATGGTATGACCGCAGATTGGGCTTACCTGCCTTACGAGTTTTTATCCGCCATTTCGAGCGAAATTATCAATAAAGTAAAAGGGATTAATCGCGTGGTATACGATATCAGTTCAAAACCACCAGCTACTATTGAATGGGAATAAGACTTGCATGGTACTTCAGAATGGATACAATACATGTAATCTGGTAACGATTATAAACACTGGTCTGGTTTTTGCTTACATTTACGCGCAATGCCCGCTTGTTACTTTTTAAAACAAACATTTCTTGCCATGCGTCTCCGTTTATTTACTCTGATTCTTCTGCTCATCGCTGCTACAGCTACTCAACATGTTTGTGCACAGGATGTTACCGTGAAACGCTCCACGGTTATTGAAAACTATAAGGGAAAGCCTTTTTATATTCATTTTGTTACTAAAGGCGAAACGCTGACTGCAATCGCAAAAGCTTACCATATTACTATCGAAGAACTGAGTGCTGAGAACCCTGCAATTGAGCAGGGCCTGAAAGCGGATATGGTTCTGCGTATTCCATTAAAATCAGTGGTGGAAATTCCTGATGTTGAAACACCATCAAAAGGTAAAACTACCGAGCAAGCCAAACCTGCAGAAAAGCAAAAAGAACAGGTGAAACCAGCAGGAGATCCGAATTATATACTTTACACTGTTAAAAAGCAGGAAACCCTTTATGGGATTTCAAAACAATACAACATCAGTGTTGATGATATCATTAATGCAAATCCTGGTTTCGACGGACTTAAAGACGGAATGGAGATCAGGATTCCAATAAAGAAATCAGCGGAGAAAGTTGTAATTAGCGAGGTACCCACTACTACTACTAAAAACGGACAAAAAGAGTCAAATCCGGATGAGGTTATTGCAAAATCAGGAGAAACTCTGTATAGCATTGCTAAAGCCAATAACACAACTGTCGACAATCTGATAGATCTGAATCCGCAGTTAAGTGAAGGTCTGAAGGCTGGTATGGTTTTACGATTGCGTAAAACAGATGGGAAAAATGGTATAAAGAAGGATGAAAATCTAAATGTCATTAGTAAACCTGTTCCTTCAGGTAATTGTTATGATTCAGTTAACCTAAAAAAAACATATAAAGTTGCATTGATTTTGCCTTTTCTGCTGAACGATATTACAACAGTTCTGGAAGCGCCGGAGCAAAAAGATCCGTCAGAATATGAGACTTTTAACTATTTCCAGTTTTATGCAGGGTTTATGCTGGCAGCTGATTCGCTCGAAAAATATGGACTCAAAGCACGTATACAAGTTATAGATGGTGACAAATTAAATGATACTCTCACTATCAGGCAAGCATTGCGTAAACCTGGGATTGATAAAATGGATCTGATTGTTGGTCCGATGTATGCAAATTCATTTTCTGTTGCAGCCCGTTTTGCCCGAAAAAATGAAATAGGAATTATAAATCCTTTATCACGCCGCGAAAATATTGTTGATGGAAATCCATTTGTATTAAAAACACAGGTTTCCGGAAAAGGGATCGCGACTGAACTTTCATCCTTTATTATCAGTAAATATCCAAATGCTAACATTATAGCGGTAAGAAATGATAATAAGGAGCATAAATCACTTGTTGCTGATTTTACTTCGCAGATTAAAAGCAGCATTGCCAGCCATACATTCAAAGGAACTGTTCAGGAAGTTACTTATGCAACGGATATGATGGCTGGAGTTTCGAAAAAGCTTAAATCCAATGGTAAAAATATTATCATTTTCTTTTCGAATAATAAAACCAATGTTCCCAATTTTGTTTCGCTGCTGAATCCGCTTTCAAAATCAAATGATATTATTCTTTTTGGTATGGATGGCTGGGAAGACTTTGAACTGGAAACAGAATTCCTTGTTAATCTTAATTTCCACCAGGTTACTTCAAGTTACGTTGATTACGAGAGTGAAGCTGTAAAACAGTTTATTACACGATTCCGTGCTAAATACGGAGCTGTGCCAACAGCATCCGAACACGCCTTCCTGGGATATGATATTGGCTGGTATTTCCTCACATCGCTGATGTGGTATGGCGACAAGTATATTACGTGCCTGCCTGATTACAATGGAACTGGTTTGCAATTCGATTTTGATTTTTCCGGTTCAAAACCGGGCGATGGCCTCCAAAACCAGGATATCAACATTGTAAAGCTTCATGATTACAAAATGATGAAGGTTGATTAATTCTGTCTGAAACTTTATATGAATTGATTTCCTGATATCCTTTGTCCCATTTATTGCCCCGACCTCAAGTCGGGATTTTTTTGTCTCTCTTTTTCCTTTTCTCCAATTTTCTATTTTCTATTTTCCATTTTCTCTCATCTCTCAAATCTCATTTCTCATCTCTCACTTCTCATCTCTCACTTCTTCCTTCCCGCCATAATCGCAAGTATTTCAGAAGCGATCTCCTCAATAGATTTAGCAGTTACATTTACTAACGTCCAACCGTGATGAAGGCTATAGAAACGATTGGCAAAATTAATTTCGCGGGTCACATATTCCGGTTCTGAATAATTTTCAATTTTCCCGCCGAGCTTTATGTTACGGGTTTTCCGTAATTCCGAAAGCCGTGAAGCTGTGGTTGTCAGACAAAATATTTTTGACGGATCAATCCGGTTTAGTATTTCAGGTGGTTTTATTCCCATTATAATAGGAACATTAGCCGCAAACCAGCCTTTGTATGCCAGGTAAATACTGATAGGTGTTTTAAATGTACGCGAAACACCCAACAGAATAATATCAGCTTCACTGAGGCTTTCTGTGCGTTGACCATCGTCGTGATTAAAGGCAAACTGCATGGAGTCAATACGCTGAAAGTATTCTTTATTCAGCTTGTTATAAAGCCCGGGTTGCTGAGATGGTTCATGGATAAACTGGCTCGAAAGTCGTGTGAGCAAAGGTCCCATCAGGTCAATTGTTTCCACATTGTGAATATGGCTTTCACGGATTATGAATTCACGAAGCGAGTCAGTAACAATGGTATGAACAATCAGTGATCCTGATTTTAAGGCTTTTTTTACAATCTCCCGTATTTCTTTTTGTGATCGAACATCTGAATGAACAACCACATCAATATCAATTCCCGGAAATTGGGTAAGCGCTGCATTCAGCGCCTGGTGGGCGGTTCGCCCGGTGCCGTCGGAAACAACCAGAACCTGGTACAAATTACCTCCGTTTTTGTGAAAGGAATATTTTACAATTCAATTCTGTAAAAACAAAGTTAACTAATTTCTTAAAAAGTTAAAAAAGGATATGGATTAATTGCTCCTTTTGCTTCAGAAAGATCCTTATTAGTTGTCATTGTGTACTTTTAAAAATCTCAGATAAGCCCTATCTGTCAGATATTGAGATTTTTCTCTGTTTTAGATTCCTCAGATAAACGATAGCGCGGGCAATCATAAAAATCAATACAAATACAAAAATAATAGTTGCTCCTGATGGAATATTCCAGTAATAGGATAAAAACAAACCTGTAATACTGCCGGCAAAACTGATGATCATTGAAAGAATAATAATTTTCTTTAAATCGTTGACAAACAGGTTCGCTGTACTTTGTGGAATTGTCAGATAAGAAATTACAAGTATAATTCCTGCAACCCTTATGTTTATAACAATCACTAACGCTACTAAGGTAAGCATCAGGTAATTAAATGTTTCAACCGGGGCATTATGCGACCGGGCATATTCCTCATCGAAGGAAATAAATAAAATTGTACGGTAAAAAAGCAGGAAAACCGCAGTGGTAACTATTGCAAGTATTCCCATCAAGGTGAGGTCGGTGGCGGTAACAGTGAGAATACTGCCAAAAAGATACGACATCAGGTTTGGCGCGTAGCCAGGTGTTAGATAGATAAAGATAATACCCACTGCCATTCCGAACGACCATAAAATTCCGATAGCAGAGTCCTCCCGGATATCAGTTTGTTTCGAAACCAGCCTGATTCCAAAAGCTGATAATATGCTGAAAATCGCAGCGCCAAATATTGGATTTATCCCAAGGAAATAACCAAGTCCTATTCCTCCGAAAGAAGCATGTGTAATTCCGCCGCTGATAAAAACCATGCGCCTAGCAACAATATAAGCACCGATAAAACCACAGGTTATGCTGGCCAGGAAAGCTGCTTCAACAGCATGGAGTACAAAATCGTATGAGAGAATTCCAGCCATTTTATTCGTGCTTATGGTCAGTTAGGTGAATGTGATCATGATCATGATCGTGGCTGTGATCGTGTTTTTGAAGCACCGTATGAGGTACATCGCCATGAGTGATAATCTGTAACGGGCAATTGTAACCGGCAAGCTGTTCTTCAGTAATTATATTTGATAAGTGATAATGCAGGTATGTATTTACGCAGGCAATTGTTTTCACGAAATAGGAAATGGTCCCTACATCATGCGAAATGATCATAATCGCCATTTTTTTGTTGAATTGCTGCAGCAGTTCATACATTTCGTGCTCAAAGCGGTTATCGACAAACGTATTTGGTTCGTCGAGTATCAATAGCTTTGGTGATGATATAAGTGCGCGGCAAATGAAAACCCGCTGCAACTGTCCACCTGAAAGTTCACCTGCTGTACGTTTTGCCAGGTGACTTATTCCCATTTGATCGAGTAGGTCGAATGCCTGCTTTTTATCTTTCGACGAATATCGGCTCAATCCTTTTCCTGCCGACATCAATCCCGAAAGTACTATATCCTGAACTGTGATCGGAAATTTTCGGTCGATTTGCGATTGCTGAGGTAAATATCCGATAAAGCTGCCTTCCTGGTTGTCAAAACGTTGTATTGTTCCTGAAACTGGTTTTATCAGTCCGAGTATCAATTTGATGAGAGTGGTTTTACCGCCGCCATTCGGCCCGATTACTCCGATAAAATCCTGATCCGAAACCGTAATTGAAACATCGCGCAGCACAATTCCGTTGTCGTAACCGGCTGTAACATTGTCTAATATAATAAGTTCGTTCATGGTTTTATTTGAATATCAGTTTTTTGCAATCAGGTCAGCCAGCAGAATCATATTTTCAGCCCAGTTTTCAGCCATAGGATCAAAAACAACAACTTTCCCTTTTATCTCACGGGCAATAACTTCAGCATTTCGCGTGTCAAATTCTTTCGAGATAAATATGGATGTAATTCCTTTTTCCTTAGCAGTTTTTACCAGTTCTGAAAGGTAAGCAGGGGATGGTTCTTTCCCATCCTGCTCAATACTGATTTGTATAAGGTTATAGTCGCGGGCAAAGTAGGCCAGGGACGGATGAAAAATCAGGATTGATTTCCCCTCGGAGCCTGAAAGTTTCTCCCGGATTACACGATCTACAGAATCAGCTGTAAGGTAAAACTTAGTAAGAGTTGAAGCGTAAAAAGAAGCATTTGCTGTATCGATGGCTGATAACGCTTTACTGATATTAGCCGCCTGAACTTTCATGCATGATGGTGAAAGCCAGGTATGAGGATCAATACCATGGTTATGATCATCACCTTCCTCATCTTCATGATGGTGTCCGCTGATCATTTGTATTCCTTCACTGGTATTGATAACCGTCATAGCCGGATTCGAAGCCTTAAATCTGTCGAGCCAGGCAATTTCGAAATCAAGTGCGCCAAGAGCCAGGTACAACTTCGATGTTGAAATTTTCTCCATATCACGGGGAGCGGGCTCGTAAGTTTCGTGGTTCGAGCCGATAGGCTGCATCGCCTGAACATCAAATTTATCCCCGGCAATGAAGGTAGCCAGATATTTCTGGGGAATAATGCTAACTGTGAGTTGCATCTTTTTGGTTTCAACAGTTTTATGCTGACACGAAACCAGTAAAAATCCGGTGAAAAGGATGAAAAGAATAAAAATATTTCGGAACATGTGTGCAAAAGTACGAATTATGAATCTTAACAGAAAATTGAATTCTTGTTTCCTGGATTTCATCTTCATCTATGTGACGATTATTCTCCATAAATTTGAAATAATCAGGAATCGACTTTCCCTAACCCCCAAATCCTAACCCCTAAATCCTTACTTAAATGTAACCAAACCATGAAAATATCGTCAGATCTTTATAAAACTTACAAAAATGAACTCATCTGAATTTAAAGTAAAAGGCGAAGACCTACTGCGTAAAATCCGCGAAAT
>JAIFMH010000112.1 GCA_020048595.1 Bacteroidota bacterium
CCAGGAGTCGCTTTGCCATCACCTCTGTTTTTGAAATGCCTTCGGTACTTACCAAAGCAGGAAGCTGACGGTTACGGTTGCTTCTATGTACGGTATCACCATCAATAATGGTCATAATTCCCACGCCGGCACGGCAAATCTGCTCGGCAGCCATAGCACCTACGCCACCCAAACCGGCAACAAGCACATGCTTATCGCGTAAAACGGAAAGTTTCTCTTTGCCAATAAGGAGTTCGGTGCGGATAAGCCATTGATGAGCCGACATATAGAATTTTTAAAGAATTTGCGAAGATACTGAATATACAGTTTATGAAATTTGATAATTTATAGCTGTAAGAAGCAAAAGGATGGTATCTGGAATCAATATTTTTAACATTTTGTATTTTTATCATATGACCTGTTTTAGATATTTCAAGTATCTGTTTATCTGCATAATAGAACGAATTGCAATTTACGCTAACTTCCTGTTTCTGCAAACTCATTTAACTCAATAAGATAAACACCCGTAAATTTTCCCTAAATTTGCTTTCTTTCAAGTAAAAGATCAAAGAATACCGGTCATGATGGAAATGGTTAATGTGAGTTGGATCGTTACGCTGCTTGCAATATTTGTGTTGTTTTTTGTCCCTTCCGGTTTTAAAGCGTATACAGCAGCGTTTGTTATACTGGTAAATTCACTCATTACTTCATGGTTAGCTTTTCCGGCACTGAGCGGGCAGGTTGTGGAGTTATCAATCTTTGCCGGAACTTTTATGGGCGATATCGCCATCCGAATCGATGGTTTGGCAGCCTGGTTTATCCTGATCATTAACTTCACATCTCTTACCGGAGTATTTTATGGTATCGGCTATCTGAAAGCCTATACCAATCCGGCACCCAAGCTTACACTACATTGGTCACTCTTCATTTTATTTCATCTTTCGATGGTGTGGGTTTGCATGCTGCAGAATGGTTTCGCATTTCTGCTGGCGTGGGAATTAATGTCGCTTACCTCCATGCTGCTTGTAATATTTGACCATAATAAGGCACAAACATTGAAAGCCGGGATCAATTACCTGGTTCAGATGCATATCAGTGTTGTGTTCCTGACGATAGGTTTTATCTGGGTTTACAGTTCAACCGGGTCGTTCAGCTTCGAAGCCATCCGAAGCTTTTTTCAATCAAACAATAATATCTGGCTGTTCCTGGTATTCTTCGTTGGTTTTGGTCTGAAGGCAGGATTTATTCCTTTGCATAGCTGGCTGCCACATGCACATCCGGCAGCACCTTCGCATATTTCAGGCGTTATGTCGGGTGTAATTGTGAAACTTGGCATTTACGGGATATTCCGGATTATCACATTTCTGAATTCTGATTATATTATTTTAGGTGAAATAATCCTTTCGCTTTCGGTACTTACCGGAATTTATGGAATCCTTAATGCCTCGGTACACCGCGATTTTAAACGTATGCTTGCTTATTGCACCATTGAAAATATCGGGATAATCGGTATTGGAATCGGGATTGGCCTTATCGGAATCGGGAATGGATCGCCCGTTATGTATTATCTGGGTTTTGGCGGAGCGCTGCTGCATGTATTAAATCATTCGTTGTTCAAATCATTGCTGTTTTATTCTGCCGGCTCAGTATATCAGCAATGCCATACACGCGATATGGAGCAACTTGGCGGATTGATAAAATCCATGCCTAAAACTGCTGCTATTTTCCTTGTCGGAGCTGTTGCCATCGGCGGACTACCGCCATTTAACGGTTTTGTTTCCGAATTTATAATCTACATCGGTCTTATCGAAGGCATACATTCGAACAATCTGAGCCAGATATTGCTATTTGTTCTGTCGTTAGCAGGATTAAGTGTAATAGGAGGGTTGTCGGTGCTTACTTTTACCAAAACTTTCGGCGTTATTTTCCTTGGACAGCCACGAACTGCGCTTCATCACAAACCCCGGGAAGTATCAAAACTGATGCTTGTGCCGCAGTATATTATTATTGTTCTGATGCTGAGTGTAGCATTTATTCCCCATTTTTATATGCAGATAATCGGGAATGCCCTTATGCAAATGTCTCCTTTGTTTGCAGATATGAATACCATTGTTGAATATGCTAATATGATACAAGGTATAAGTTTGTATTCCTTATTACTCATTGGTATTGCAGCTACCGTATGGATTTTACGTTCTATAGTAATGAAACAGCGTATTCAACGTACCGCTGCAACCTGGGGATGTGGCTATGTTGCACCAAACAGCCATCAGCAGTATACAGGCAAATCATTTTCCAAACCGTTGGGAAAAATCCTTAACTTTCTGCTGATTGAGAGAAAGCATTTCGAAGAGCTGAATCCGGGTGAGATTTTCCCGGAGAAACGTTCGTATGTTTCGCATTATCACGACTTTTTTGAACGTAACCTGATTGATCCTTTGATTTCCCGATTGAACTACTCTGCAAATTACTTCAGTTTTATACAGAATGGCAGAGTTCAATCGTATGTAATTTACGGAATTGTTTTTATTCTGGCCATGTTTATACTCACCGTATTTAACATAGTATCATGAACCTGGTAATCGCATTCATCCTGGTACCATTTGCAGGTATGCTTCTCATTCCTTTCTTGAAAGTGAATGGAAAAGGAATTGCTGCTTTTGTTTTACTCGCGATAAATGCATTGATATCCAGCTATTTTGCCATCCAAAGTCTCTTAGGCGATGCCATTGTTTTTACCTTACCGGGAAGTTTCATTACCGGGGATTTTACGGCTTGTTTTACATGAAAGCATACAGGCAACAACGTAATAATCTCACATTGCACAGCATCACTTTTGTAGTTCAGCATGCTGCTATGATAAGTGTTTGCGTGATACAGAACAGTTTTGCATTTCTGATTGCCTGGGAAATGATTGCACTAACCTCATTCCTGGTTATTATTTTTGAACATGAACATATTGCTACTATCAAAGCCGGGATTAATTACCTGATTCAAGCCCATTTTTCCATCCTATTTCTGATGATTGGTTTTATTTGGGTAGCTTCAAAAACAGGGAGTTATGATTTTGAGGCAATAACATCTTATTCGGCATCCATTCCGGTTTCTGCATCTTTTATGCTTTTTATGTTCTTTTTTATCGGATTTGCAATTAAAGCCGGTTTTGTACCATTTCACACCTGGCTGCCTTATGCACATCCGGCAGCTCCTTCACATGTATCCGGAATAATGTCGGGAGTTATCATCAAAATCGGGATTTTTGGTATCCTGAGAATGTTGCTGCTAGTAAAAACTGATTTTACTTCGGTCGGATACCTGATATTGATTGTTTCACTTATTTCGGGTTTATACGGTGTAATGCTTGCTATTATTCAACATAACCTTAAGAAACTACTTGCTTACCACAGCATCGAAAATATCGGCATTATAGGAATAGGAATCGGGATTGGGTGCATTGGCACCGGAACTGGAAACCAGGTTCTGGCTGCTTTGGGTTTTGCCGGAGCATTGCTTCATACATTGAATCACGCACTATTTAAATCCTTGCTCTTTTATACAGCCGGAAATGTTTACCAGGCAACTCATACCATGGATATTGAGAAGTTAGGCGGACTTATAAAAAGAATGCCGCAAACAGCAGTCCTTTTCCTTATTGCTGCCATTGCCATCAGCGGGATTCCACCGTTTAACGGATTTGTTTCGGAGTTCATTATTTATACAGGACTTTACAACTGGCTTTCGGATGCTTCGTTACTTTCGTTACTCGCGGCCATTTTTTCAACTATGGGACTGGCTTTGATAGGAGGATTAGCAATGATGTGCTTTACAAAAGCATTTGGTGTTGTATTCCTGGGTACAGCCAGGTGTGAACTGCCCTCATCATGTAAAGAAGTACCTTTCTTACAGCTTTTTCCCATGTACATTCTGGCAGTCTTTATCGTATTGATTGGATTATTTCCGGTCAGTTTTATCAGCCTGCTATCCCAGCCGGTCAGCCTTTTCATTGGAACAGGATCGTTAATGTTTAACGCTTCGCAGCTAAATGCGTTAAATGCAATTCAACCTGTCAGCTGGGCATCATGGATTCTTATCCTGCTTGTAATCAGTATTTTTTTAGTCAGGAGATTTGTGATGAGCAGGCACAAAATTTCCACAGGACCTACCTGGGGTTGTGGCTATGTTGCTTCCACTCCGAAAATACAATATACAGCAAGCTCATTTGTGCGGACTTACAGCAAATTATTCGCGCCATTTTTACTGATCGGAAAACATGAAGAAGAGATTCACGGAATAATCCCCTCTGAAGGGAAATACCATACACACCCCTATGATGAAGTTGAAAAATGGCTGATTGATAGTCCGTTAAAACTTAATAAGTCGTTTATGGGCCGGTTTCTGTTTCTGAACAACGGAAAACTTCAGTTCTATATTTTGTACGGAGTGCTCTTTATACTGGCAGTTTTGAGTATTCCGCTAATTTACCAGAACATCTATTCATTCATCGGATTTTTAAAACAGTTGTAACATGCTGAGTGTACTTTTAATAGTGATAGCTTCCATCTTTTTTACGGGGATCATCATCCGTACAAAAAGCCTGGCTTCTGGCCGCAAAGGTCCAGGGATAATGCAGCCTGTACTGGATGTTATCCGGTTGTTCCGCAAAGGAGTTGTGTATAGCGAAACCACCAGTTTTGTTTTTCAGATCGCACCCACCATTTACTTTGCGTCTGTTATAATGGCTATGCTGGTTGTTCCTTTTGGCCAATCGCGCGGGGTGCTGAGTTTTAACGGCGACTTTATCTTTTTTGCTTATGTACTGGCATTAGGGAAGTTTTTCAGCATTATTGCGGCCATGGATACAGGAAGCAGTTTCGAAGGAATGGGTGCCAGCCGTGAAGCTTTGTATTCCATGTTTGCCGAGCCTGCTTTCTTTATTCTGATGGGTTCGCTGGCTCTGTTATCAGGACATACATCGTTCCAGGAAATATTTGCAGCACTTCATATAGGTTCACAAATCAGTTATGCTCTTGCCGCTTTGGCTACGTTTGTACTGCTCATGATCGCCATGATCGAAAGCAGCCGTATGCCGATTGATGATCCGAAAACACACCTTGAACTTACCATGATTCATGAAGTTATGATTCTGGATAACAGCGGATTCGATCTTGGATTGATTTTTACTGCCGGTTACCTCAAATTTGCCATATATGGCGCTCTCATAGTGAATCTTTTTATCGGAGTGATACCTTATCAATATGCAATCCCTTCGTTTTTTGCCATTCAATTTGTGATGGCAGTTGCGATAGGATTAATAGAATCGTTTATGGCACGGTTCAGGATGAGCCATAATCCTCAGTTTATCGTGGCGCTTACTTCGGTGAGTTTGCTGATTTTCTTCGGAGTGCTTCTTATTCTTCAAAAATTCATGTAAAATACTTTAAAACAGTTTGATACAATGATACATGTACTGTTGATTACCTTTATTATAACGCTTTTTTATATGGCTATCGCTAACCGCCTGATGACCTATATAAAAGTTCTAGCCTTTCAGGGCGTGTTGTTGTTTTTTGTAGTGTTTATTCAGCTTAGCGAAATTAACACACTAAACCTGGTGCTTATCCTGCTCGAAACCATTGTATTTAAGTCGTTGGCGGTACCTATTTTTCTTGGTTACCTGCTTAAACGGAACAACATCACGCGCGAAGCTGAACCCTTTCTTCCAAATTTTGTATCGCTTGTTATCACTACGTTCATAGTTGTAATTACTATTCTGATTGCAAATACAATAAAGGATGATAACCTGGATAAAATCTTTTTTGTCGTAGCGTTATCGACCTTATTTTTTGGACTTTACCTGATTGCAACGAGGCGGAAAATTATTACCCATGTTATGGGTTACATGGTGATTGAGAATGGCGTTTTTGTTCTTTCGCTTGCCGTTGGTAACGAAATGCCGATGCTGGTTAACCTTGGAATTCTGTTGGATATTTTCGCCAGTGTGCTTATTCTGGGTATTTTCCTGAACAAGATTGGAGATGTGTTTAAAGATGTGGACGTGGATCAGCTGAGTAACTTAAAAGATTATTAATTGAGAAAACCCGGAAACCGATGATAGGAATTTATCTGTTAGGTGCTATTGCGATTGCTATAATCCTGTTTTTCAGCAGGAGCAAATTACTTGTTTATTCATTGGCAGGCCTTTTCGTGGTTTTACAATCGATGTTCACAATATATACCGGAATGCATTTTGGCAGCACCGAATTGGTTTATTTTACATATGATTCCTTAGGTGTGATTTTGCTGATTACCTTGAGTATTATTGCTATTCCTGCATTTCTGCATAGTTATATTTACATTGAAAACCATAAGGAAGATCCACAGGCCAGGGCAATTTATCTCACATCGATGGTGATGTTAATAATGGCGATAAGTGCCGGTTACCTTTCAAATCATATAGCAGTTACCTGGATTTTTACTGAAATTACTACTCTGAGTGCTTCGGCACTTATTTATCACCACCGTAATAAGCTGGCACTCGAAGGTACCTGGAAATATGTTTTTATCTGTGCAATAAGCATTACGTTCATCTTTATAGGTATACTTTTCCTCAGTCTTTCCCTGCAACACGCCGGTTCCGACGACCTTTCGTTCAGCAACCTGTTGAAAAGGAGAGCGGAGCTAAATCCAATGTGGCTGCGAATGGCTTTTCTATTCATATTTACCGGTTTTACGGCGAAACTCGGCCTGGTTCCCATGTTTACTGCCGGTATCGATGCCAAAGATAAAGCTCCTGCCCCGGCAGGTGCATTGTTTGCAACTGTATTGATGAACCTGGGATTTGTCGGGATTTTTCGCTTTTACATTGTGATTGCCAATACGCCGCTTTTGCATTGGGCGCAACTGGTTGTTGGATCAGCCGCATTTCTTTCGCTTTTTGTTTCAACAGTGTATATGCTTAAAGTTAAAAATATCAAACGCATGTTTGCATATTCCGGAATTGAGCATATGGGAATAGTGATGCTTGGTGTTGCTGCCGGAGGAATTGGTTATTATGCGGCGGTACTTCATATTATTCTACACGCATTTGTAAAATCGAGCTTGTTTTTCCAGTTTAACCAGCTCTACAGGGTTTTTCAGGATAAAAGCATTTATCATATCGGTAATTACTTCAAATACAATGCAACCGGTGCCATGGTGCTTTTGTTCGGTTTTATCAGTGCAACAGCAATGCCGCCTTCCGGACTGTTTGTGAGTGAATTCCTGATTTTTAAATCTTTGTTTGATGCTGGCCAGATCATTCTGCTGATAGCAGTATTGTTACTTTTAACAATGATCATATGGGCTTTCGGAAAAAATATTTTTAAAGTACTCTTTATTCCGGCCGTAGGTTTTGATGATTCAAATGTCGAAAAAATACGTCCCTGGGAATCCGTTTCGCAGTTTATACTTCTTGCAACGGCTGTTTACCTTGGATTAAACCCACCGGCAATATTTGTTCAGCTGCTGAAGGATAGCGTGAGTTTGTTGCCAATGTAAAGAAGTGAAGAGTGAAGAGTGAAAAGTGAAAAGTGAAAAGTGAAAAGTGAAGAGTGACAAGTGAAGAATGAAATTGTTTCAATCCCTAACCCCTAAACCCCAAAACCTTAAATGCATTACCTCACCTTAAAAAACAATCAGTCGGTGCCGGTTTCAGATATTCCTGAAATCTCGTACACTGCCTTCCTGATTTTAAATACAGGCATGGTGGCAGAAAGTACTGGAAGGCATTGTGTGAATTATTACGGATACAGAATCGATGCTGAAACAATTAAGCTGATCTGTTGTATAGCCGATGATAGTGATCATGTAATTTATATTTCTACGTGCCTGGTTGATACTCATACTGAACTGGCATCATTCACCTCAAAGAACTTATGTTTCGAGAAATTTGAACGCGAAATTCATGAAAACTTCGGAATAAAATATTCTGATCATCCCTGGTTAAAACCTGTCAGGTATTCGCATGATCGTTTTGATAAAACAAAGAATATTGCCAATTATCCGTTCTATTCCATTGACAGTGAAGAGCTTCACGAAGTAGGAGTGGGGCCGATTCATGCCGGCGTAATTGAGCCCGGTCATTTCAGATTTATATGCAACGGTGAACAAATATTGCATCTCGAAATACAATTAGGCTATCAGCACCGCGGAATTGAAAAATTGTTCCTGGAAAAGAAACAGCTAAACCAATTGGCAACCCTTGCCGAAAATATTGCAGGTGACACTTCAACGGGTCATTCTACAGCCTTTGCACAGGTATGGGAAAGTTTGTGCGGTTTCGAAACGTCACGCGATATTGACTTTGCGCGCACTATAGCTCTGGAACTGGAACGAATAGCAATACATACCGGCGATCTGAGTGCCGTTTGTACTGATATTGCCTATCAGTTAGGAAGTTCGGTATTTGGCAGGCTACGCACGCCTATTGTGAATTTTATGCAGGAATGGTGTGGAAACCGACTGTCGAAAGGATTGATCAGGCCTGGTGAAAATAAAATTCCTTTTACCCGGGAACTCGCAGACAGGCTTGCAGAAGTCCTTGATACTTTTGAACCAGATTTTACTGAGATGAACAAAGAACTGTTTGCCATGCCCAGTGCTTTGTCGCGGTTTGAGCGCACAGGAGTGGTTACAGTTGATGATGCAAGGGCTATTGGAGCTGTAGGTATGGCTGCCCGTGGATCAGGCGTTAACCGTGATACCAGGCTTTCACATCCTCACTGCCTGTACTCCGAACTGAACCACGAGCCTATTGTAAAACGTCATGGTGATGTGTATTCAAGGGTTGCAATCCGGAGAAAAGAAGTTTTTCAATCCATGAAATACCTTCGTACACTTATAGCCAATGTTCCGGAAGTTTCTGAAGCAACAGCCACAAATGTTTTAAAAACTCCGAGAGCCGGATTATTCACCATTTCGCTGGTCGAAGGCTGGCGCGGCGAAATTTGCCATTGCGCTATAACCGGTTCAAAAGGTGAATTGAAGCATTATAAAATTAAAGATCCTTCGTTCCATAACTGGATGGCTTTGGCTTTATCAGTAAGGAACAACGAAATTTCTGATTTCCCGATCTGTAACAAAAGCTTTAATTTATCCTATTGCGGACATGATTTATAAAGACTTATCGATCGGGAATTAAGGCTTCCCACTTCCAACATCCGACTTCCGACCTATAGCTAACCATTAACCAT